>JBOGNE010000015.1:0-12382 GCA_050747005.1 Candidatus Acidiferrales bacterium | reverse complement strand
TTTAACCCCTGAGGTCTCCGACCGCCGCGCTGCAATTCTCAGCGCCTATCGCGCAATCCGCCGCCACGAAATGGCGCTTGCCGAAAAATTAATCCGGGGTCTGCTCGAAATTCCAAGCTTGCGCTTTTACGGCATCTCGGACCCGGCACGCTTCGCCGAGCGCTGCCCCACGGTTGGCATCCGCTTGGCCCATCATTCGCCGCTCGAGACCGCCACGTTCCTCGGAGATCGCGGCATCTTCACGTGGGACGGGAACTACTACGCTCTCAATCTCACCGAACGCCTCGGCGTCGAAAAAGCTGGCGGCTTCCTCCGTATCGGCATCGTTCATTACAACACTGCCGGGGAAGTCGAGCGCACGCTGGCCGCCCTGCGCGTTCTCGCCTCGCGCTGAGGCAAGCAATGTTGGCATCCACAGCTTCTATCCCGATTGATTTTCAGAACCCTGTGTTAACGTAAACGTGCGATGGTATTCTGACCCGCGAAAAACATGATGGCCACGACCAGGAGACCCAAACCCATCGTGCTCACCGTCCTTGACGGCTGGGGCTATCGCGCCGAAACGAAGGGCAACGCCATCGCTCTCGCACGCAAGCCGAATTACGACCGCCTGCTACGCGAATTCCCCAACACGCTGATCCACACTTCCGGCCCATACGTTGGCCTGCCCGAAGGGCAGATGGGCAACAGCGAAGTCGGGCATCTGAATATCGGCGCGGGCCGCATCGTTCAGATGGATATAACCCGCGTCGATCAACTCATCGCCAGCGGCGAGTTTTTTCGCCAGCCGCTTCTTCTCGACGCCATGGAACGGGGGCGTAGCCGCCAACTGCACTTGATCGGACTTCTGAGCGATGGCGGCGTCCATGCGCACATCCAGCACCTTTTCGCGCTGCTGAAAATGGCCCGCGAAAATAATGTAAGAAATGTTTTCGTGCATTGTTTCATGGATGGGCGCGACACGCCCCCTGAGAGCGGCATCGGCTTCCTTCGCCAGCTCGAACGGAAGATGCGCGAACTCGGCGTGGGGCAAGTCGCTAGCCTCAGCGGCCGATATTACGCCATGGACCGCGACAACCGCTGGGAGCGCATCGACAGAGCCTATCGCGCCATGGTTCATGGCGATGCGGAAGCGAAATTCGACGACCCAATCGTGGCGATCCACGCCAGCTACGAAAAAGGTGTTACCGATGAATTTGTCGTTCCTGCCGTGATCACTTCGAAATCTGCAGCCGGCAAGCCCGCTACACCGCGCGGCCTGATTCGCGATGATGACGCCGTTGTTTTCTTCAATTTCCGCGCCGATCGTGCTCGCCAGATGACGCGCGCGCTCGCCGAGCCCGGCTTCAGAGAATTTTCAGATCCCGGTCGCCCCAAGAACCTTGCGTTTGTCGCGACGACGCAATACGAAAAGACCTGGCCCTGGCTGCGCTACTTGCTTGGCCCCGAAAAGCTCGAGCACATTTTGGCGAATGTTTTTGCCGAGCTGGAATTCAGAAATCTTCGCGTTGCGGAAACGGAGAAATACGCGCACGTCACTTATTTCTTCAATGGCGGCGTCGAGAAACCATTTCCGGGCGAAGAGCGCACGCTCGTGCCTTCGCCGAAAGTCTCTACGTACGATTTGAAACCGGAGATGTCCGCCGCAGGCGTTGCCGACACCGTGATTCATGCGATCGAGAAAGGCGAATTCGACGCTATCATCATGAACTTCGCAAACGCCGACATGGTGGGCCATTCCGGCAAGCTCGAAGCCACAATAAAGGCGGTCGAAACCGTAGACGATTGCCTGGGCAGAATTTTTCAATCGCTCCGGCCGCGCGGCGGCGCATGGATAATCACCGCCGACCACGGCAACGCGGAAACGATGATCGACCCGGTTACCGGCGGCCCGCACACCTATCACACCACGAATCCCGTTCCTCTCATCCTGCTCTGCGAAGATGGCAAGACGCAATTACGCTCGGGCGGCTCGCTTCGCGATATCGCGCCTACTCTTCTCGGCGTGCTCGGCGCCGATGAGCCGCGCGAAATGACCGGCGCCGATCTGCGCGTTTCTTCCAAATGACGCGCACAAAGCCGGCGGAAACAAAACTTCTGATTTGCGTGTGGCACCCGTTCTCGCTCTGGAATCCGCCTCCCGAAACGGCGGCGCGTATCCGCGCGCGCTGGCCGGAAATCAGCGTCATACACTTGCCAAATTACGACGGCCTGGAGCGCGAGCTTCCGGATACGGACATTTTCGTAGGCTACTCATTGCGTTCACAACAATTTAGTGGAGCGAAAAAACTGAAATGGGTTCATTCGACGGCTGCGGCCGTTGGACAGCTGATGTTTCCGGAATTGCGCAGCAGCGGGATTGAAGTGACGAATGCGAGCGGCGTGCATCGCATTCCGATGGCCGAACATATTCTTGGCGTCCTGATCGCGCTCGCTCGGCGATTTCCGGATTGTTTCCGGTATCAGCAGCAAGCGCGCTGGGCGCAACAGGAATTATGGGATGGCGTGCCGCCCGAGCTTCGCCCGCGCGAGTTGCGGGGCCAAGTCGTACTCTTCATCGGTTTCGGCGCGATCGGACGCGAAGTTGCAAAAATCGCACGGCCGCTCGGCATCCGCATCTGGGCTGTGACGCGCTCGGGCCGCGCCCATCCAGAATTGGCAGAACGTGCTTTTCCCGCGACGAACTTGCACGAAGCGCTGCCTCATGCCGATTTCGTGGTGCTCGCGGCCCCGGAAACACCGGAGACGCGCGCGATGATCGGCACGCGCGAGTTGGCGCTCATGAAGCCTTCCGCTTATTTCATCAATGTAGCGCGCGGAACGCTGGTGGACGAACCGGCGATGATCGCGGCTCTGCAGCAGCGCAAAATTGCCGGCGCTGCCCTCGACGTAGCCTGCGAGGAGCCGCTTCCTCCGGAAAATCCGCTGTGGCGCCTGGACAATGCTTTCATCACGCCGCACGCCAGCGCCGTCAGCGAACATCTGTGGGAGCGGCAAACCGATCTGCTGATGGAAAATCTCGAACGCTGGTTCAGCGGGCGGGAACTCCTCAACCGCGTCGATCTGGCGCGGGGCTACTAGCAGAAATCCTGGCACATTTGCCGGCAAGAAAATCCCGATGTTGCTAATCCGCAGGCGTGGGTTTTGGCGATGAATATCCCTGCCGCGCGAAAATGGTCAGTTTCTTTTTGTGCCCCTTCTTGTCCGGGAGCAGCAACGGGTCGCCCTGTTCGTCCACCACTTCCACTTTCAACTTGTGATATTTTCCGTCGGGCGGCGTATTCGGCGTGAAGCCGATCGTATATTGGCTTCGCAAAATTGCAGCGATCGAATTGAAGATGCTGGGCGCTTCCCCCTGAAATCGCGGGAACCATGCGTAGCCGCCGGTCATCTCGCCAAACTGCGTGAGTTGATTTTTTGCCTGCAGGTAGCCGATATCGTTGCCGCGCGAGTACAAGTCAATTTCTTCGCCCATACCCACGCAAAAAATCGGAATATCAGTTTCCTTCAATCTCTTATAGGTCTGGTCGAGCGTGTGCTTGCTGAAAGTGTCGAACCCGGTCGCCAGAACGAGAATGGCTTTTCTGCCCTGCACGTCGCGCATCTGATCGATCGTTTCGATCAAAGCATCGAAGAGGTTGGCTTCGCTGAAGCCGGGAAAATAAAGAGAAGCAATCGACTGCGCGACCTCATTTTTGTTGCGCGTGAAATCCACCTGAAGGGTGGTCTTCAAATCGAAAGTTTTGAAGGCGACCCAGTCTTTGTCATTGAGATGACTGAGAAAATCGTAAGCCCATTCCTTCGCTTTGTATCCAAACGCGCCTTGCCAAAATCCGTAGGATTTATTGCTGAACTCCATGAGGATGACAATCGAAATGGGAGCTTCGGTCGGCGCGAAATTGGTGATTTGCTGCGGCTGGCCATCATCGAGGACGCGAAAATTTTCCTTCTTCAAATTTGTCAGAACGTTCCCGTCCTGGTCCGTCACGGTTGCGTCGATATTAACGAGGTTTGATTCCGCGGTGATGGTGGCCTGCGGCGGCGGAGCCGGCTGGGCCTTCTGCTGCGTCTGCCCGTTTTGCGGAGGGGTAGGTGGCGCCTGCTGCTGAGCGGGCGGAGGTTTTTCCGGGCCTTCCTGTTGCGCGGACGCTACAAGAGCGCCCGGCGGAACGCCCAGCACCGCGATGAGAGCCGCCAGTAGAATCGCACGAATCCACATGCGAGGTTGCATCTTCGATTGCATGGTTATCCCCTAGTCGATTTGGATGCTGCCACGGTCGCGAGGGATGGTCAATTGCAAAGCGGAAACACGGCGCGGCACACGGTGCGGCTCGCGGGACGAACATCCCGGGCGCCGTGATAGTATCGAGAATTCTCCGGTGGTCGATATCGATATTGTGGGTGATGGAGGCAAGACGGATGATTCGTTCAATCGCTCGCAGTCTGCTGGTCGTGGTGGGCGGCGCGCTGCTTTGCCTTGCGCCGTTAGGCGCTCAGGCGGGTACAGGCGCGAGCGCGAACCTTTCGGGTCTCGAAAACGAAGCAATCGGCTGGCTGCAAGGCTTGATTCGTATCAATACCAGCAATCCTCCGGGCAATGAACTTGTGGCGACGAAATATCTGGCCGCCATTCTTCAGAAGGAAGGCATTCCCTGCGAAATTTTTGAAAGCACGCCCCGCCGGGGATTTTTGGTTGCGCGGCTCTCTTCCAGCGCCGTTCCTGATCCTTCGCGCGCGCTGCTTTTGCTGGGCCATCTCGATGTCGTCGGAGTGGACAAGAGCAAATGGAGCGTGGATCCCTTCGGCGCGGTTATCAAAGACGGCTATCTCTACGGGCGCGGCGCGATTGACGACAAGGGCATGGTCATCGCGAATCTTGCGACGCTGGTCGAACTGAAACGCTCGGGGGCCCGCCTGAACCGCGACGTGATTCTGCTGGCGGAAGGGGATGAAGAGACGGGTGGCGAAACCGGCATGAAATTTGCCGTCGAAAAACACTGGGACAAGATTGCCGCGGGCTATGCCATCAACGAAGGCGGCTTCGCAGTCTTGAAAAACGGGAAGGTGCAGTACACCGGGATTCAGGTGAGCGAGAAAGTCGCGGTAAACGTAGATGTGATCGCCACGGGAACTTCCGGGCACGGATCGGTTCCGCGAAAAGATAATGCCGTCGTTCATCTTGCGGCAGCCATTGCGAAGATCGGAACATATGAGACGCCGGTGCAATTCAATTCGGTAACTCGCGCGTATTTTGAAGGGCTGGCACCCGTCGAAGATGAAGAAACAGGCAAATGGATGCGAGCGCTCGAAACGTCCGACCGGGGAGCCCACGCCGCACGCTGGATTTCCGATGCAAGCCCGGTGTGGAATTCGATGCTGCGCGACACTATTGCGCCGACCATGCTGCAAGCCGGGATTCGCAACAACGTGGTCCCGTCTGAAGCGCGCGGCGTGCTAAACATCCGGCTCCTTCCGGGCAATTTGGCCGAACCGCTGCTCGCGAAACTGCAACAGCTCGTGAATGACCCGCAAGTTCGTTTTGAAGTGGGACCGGGAGGCGGCGAGGCCGCTCCGTCCTCTTCCGTGACGTCCGATTTTTACAATACGATTTCGCGTGTCGCGCAGCAAGAATTTCCGGGGGCGGCGGCCGTGCCTGAAATGTCCACGGGATTCACCGATTCCACGCCGCTGCGGCTTCGCAACGTGCAGGCCTACGGCTTGCTTCCATTTCCACTGGATGAAGGCGACATCTTGCGCATGCACGCCGATAATGAGCGCATTCCGCTCGATTCTTTTCGCAAGGGGGTTGAATTTCTCTACGGCATTGTCAGCGATTTCGCCGTGGCCAAATAATCCGCATGGTTACTCGACGGGCCAAGATCGTATGCACGCTCGGACCTTCCAGTTCCTCACCTGAAATGATCGACCGCATGGTGCGCGCCGGTATGGATGTGGCGCGCTTGAATTTCTCCCACGGCACCTGGGAAGAGCATGAAAAGCGCGTAATTGCGGTGCGCCGAGCCTCGGGCAATTACGAAAAGCCGGTCGGCATTCTCGCGGATCTGCAGGGGCCGAAAATTCGCACCGGCATGCTGGAAGGCGGAAGGCCGGTGCGCCTGCGATTCGGCCAGCGCTTCACGATCACGACCAAGAATATTGCAGGCACCGCCGAAGGCGTGAGCACCACATTCCGCGCGTTGCCGGAATCGGTGCACAGGGGCGACCGGATTCTTCTCAGCGACGGCAACATCGCACTACGCGTGCAATCCATGCGCGGCCGTGAAGTTATTTGCCAGGTGGAGGATGGGGGCGAGCTGGGCGAACAAAAGGGCATTAATCTTCCCGGCATCAAGCTGAAAATTCCGTCGCTGACTCCGAAGGACCGCCGGGATCTCGCGTTCGCGCTAAAGCTCGAAGCGAATTATATCGCGCTAAGTTTTGTTCGAACCGCGCACGACGTTCGCGCCGCCAAAGCCGCCATCGCGCGCGCCCGGAAGGATACGCCGGTGATCGCAAAACTCGAAAAGCCGGAAGCGATCGACAATCTGGATGAAATTCTGAGCGTCGCGGACGGCGTGATGGTGGCGCGCGGCGATTTGGGCGTGGAAATGAACCCGGAAAAGGTTCCGGTGATACAGAAGCAGATCATTTTGAAAGCGCGCAACGGGCTGGTGCCTGTGATTACCGCAACGCAGATGCTCGATTCGATGGAGCACAGCCCGAGGCCCACGCGCGCCGAAGCTTCCGACGTGGCGAACGCAATTTTCGACGGAAGCGATTCGCTGATGCTTTCGGGCGAAACAGCGGCGGGGAGCTATCCGCTGGAATCGATCGTGATGATGGACCGCATCATCCGCGAAGCCGAAGCAAGCGTCACCGACGCGCGGCGTCCGGCGCGCTTCACCGAACTTCAGATCAATGAGGCTATTGCGGAAGCGATTTGCCACGCCGCCGAAGAGCTCCACATGAAAGTCATCGCCGTCTTTACGGAGTCGGGATCTTCCGCTCGGCTTGTTTCGAAATACCGGCCGCGCCCGCCGATCATCGCATTTTCGCCAAACCGCGAGACGCGCCGCCGGCTCAGTTTGTTATGGGGTGTGTTTCCGCGCCGGATCACGAAAGTCCGCGACATCGACGCGCTAGTCAAAGCGGCGGAGGATCGCTTGCTCGAAGAGAAACTCGTGAAGCGCGGAGATGTGATCGGCGTGATCGCCGGAACCCCGCTTGGCACGCGCGGCACGACGAACCTGATGCGCCTGGTTCTTATCGGCGGCTGATATCGGGATACGAAAAAAGCGAACTACGAAAATAGCCGACGGCGTGCCGGCGCTGCACGTCCGCGATTAGTTGACCCAGTTGTCCGGGCGCGACGGCGGTTTGTCCTGATGATCGCGGGCGTACACCTCGAATTTCTTGCGCAGCCGCCGGCGCTTCCAATCCGAAAAATGATTGCGGAAACTATAAAGCGCTGATCCTCGCCGCCGGCGCAGGTAGACGTAACCCACGAGCATGCCGCCAAGATGGCAGACGTGGCTGACGTTATCCCCGGAGGCTCCAATCGTGCCAAAAAATTCGATGGCGATCATCGCGATAATAAAAACTCGCATCGAAACGGTGACCGGCAGAGGGAAAAACCACACGCGGCTGTGTGGCATGATCATGGCCGCGGCCAGCAGGACTCCGTAGATTGCGCCAGACGCACCGATCGTAGGGACGAACAGGCTCTCCGGCCGCGCCCAATGCCAGGAAACGATTAGTTCCTTCACCACGACGTTGATGACGCCGGCGCCAATGCCGCAGAGGCAGAAATAACCGAAGAAGCGCCGCGAACCCCACGCGCGCTCGATGTCCGCTCCGAACATGCAGAGGAAGAGAAGATTGAGCAGAATGTGCCAGATACCGCCGTGGAGAAACAAGTAGGTAAACGGCTGCCAGATAAAACCGTGCACCACTTCCTGTGGCACCAACCCGAACCATAGGGCCCAGAAATTCGAGCCTGCCGCGTGAAAGATCAGCCCGGAAAGCTCCTGCAATGTGAAAACACAAACGCAGGCGATACAAATTGCTTTGATCGCAGGAGGGAAGTAACTGCCAAGGTCGAATCGGTAGCCGTAGCCTCGGGAAACGGAGCGCACGGTGACAAGTCTAAGACGTCATCGTGGCTGAGTCAAAGACGTGCTGCGATGCCAGATGCTTCTTTGGCCGGCGGGTGCGCAAGAAGGCTGCGCAGCGTCACTGCACGAGGAGAGATTGCGACAAGCGAATCGGGATGCCAAAGTTCGAGCCGCCGAAGCCCGTCAGCACCGCGAACGTGACACCAATGACCTTCCCTTGATGATTGAACAAAGGCCCGCCCGAGCCGCCGGAGGTGGTTTGCGCGTCGAAGACGATTTTTCCGGGAAGAATATCTCCGATGTGACCCTGCGTGACCAGAGGGCGGATCAAATCGCGCCGCGACAGGTCGTCCAGCACATCCGACACATTACCCCCGCTTTGCGTCAGAATCTGTTGCGCCGTGTCTTCGTCAGTCCGCGCGAGAATCGCCGCTAGTCCTGTTGCGTAACCGACGGACACTACCGGCTCGCCCCTTACCGCAGCGGCTGGACCTGAGTCGACGGCCAGGGCCGCGCGCTTCAGATCGGCGTCGTCGATGTGCATCGTGGCCAGGTCCGCCTCTTGCGAAATCTGCTGAATTTCCGCGGCCATGCCATGCTTTTCGCCGGGAAAGTACGCATGAATCGATGAGATCTGCGCCTGAAATCCCTGGCTCGTCAGGTCCTTGATCTCATCATTCTTCCACCAGGGCTCGGCCACGTGTCGATTCGTGAGAAGACGCCGGGAACCCACAAGAAATCCCGTTCCGAATACGTCGAGCATCACTTCGGGTCCTCGTCCTTCCAGCGTGAGAATCGGGTTGCCATCGCTATCCTGAAGCGGTTCGCCCTGCGAGTTCAATCCGGCATAGCGCAGCCGCTGCCCGGTTTTCTGGTTGTTGAAGGCCACTGCAACATGCAGGAGACAGACGCTAGGAACATCTTGGGCGATGAGGCGTTCCGCGGCGCCGCTATTCTGCTCAATGCGCTTCAGTCGAGAGTTCGTTTCTTCCAGTTGCTTTTGCAATGCGGCAACGTCGTTCGAGTCGGCGGTCGACATTTTCGCTTTCAGGTCTGCCGCCCTCTTTTGAAGTTCGTCCTTGGCGGCTGGTCCGTTTGCGGCACTGCTTTCTTCGGCACGCAGCTTACGCACCTCGGCGATCAAATCCTGTTGGTGCATCAAGCCGCTTTCCAGGCGGGCTATGGTTGCGTTGGAACGCACCGTCTCCTTATGCGCCGTGTGGGCAAACAGGAAATAAATTCCGGCCATTAACGCCGCCGCGACGAACACTGCGGCAACTCCAAACTTCAGCCGGCGATCGAGACTGAAAGCGTCACTGGTCATTTTCTCCGTGACCGCAAGTGCTTCGAATGCAGTGTGCGCGATCTGCTGCCCTTCGTCAGCAATGCGCGCCGTGTTGCGAAGTTGAACTTCTGCCCGGTGCATCCGCCATTGAGCGCGGATCCGCGCGACCAACTCGGTGGCGTCCGCGGGAGCTGAGAGCGTGTCGTCCGCTCCGAGATCGAGTCCCGCCGCACGATCGCCTGCTTCCGGCCCGGTGAGAAGTATCACGCGGACGTTTTCAGTTGCCGCCGAGCCGCGCACTGTCGCGATCGCTTCGGATGCGCTTGAGACACCCGAACTCGCGTCCAGCAGCAGCAGGCCCACGTCCGGCTGGCGCACAGCTTCGAGCCCTTCATGCACGGCAACGAACCAGGCAACGTCAACGCCTGCGTCCTGCAAAGCGGACTTGAGTTTCTCGCTGGCAGCAGACTCCGGCGCGACGAAAACAAGTTTTTCGGGTGATGGATCCATCGAGGTTCAGTACTCCTGAAGACCGCCGAGAGTTATCCTAGAAGAAAATCTCGGCGCTGCATAGCTACCAACGGATCTCGAGATCGCGCGGGCAATTCATGATAGCGTTCTCACGGAGAGATTTTGGACGAACTCGAACAACTGAACTGCGCGATTATCGAATGCCGGAATTGCCCGCGTCTGGTCCGGTACCGCGAAGAAGTGGCGGAAATGCGGCGCCGCGCCTATCGCGAGTGGAGTTATTGGGGCAAACCCGTTCCGGGTTTCGGCGACCCACACGCGAAACTCCTGATTCTGGGTCTCGCCCCAGCAGCTCATGGCGGTAATCGCACCGGCCGGGTTTTTACGGGCGATCGTTCCGGCGACTTCTTGTACGAGGCGCTTTACCGCGCGGGCTTTGCGAACCAGCCAACTTCCGTGCATCGCGACGATGGCTTGCGATTGAAAAACGTCTACATCGCGGCTGCGGTCCGCTGCGCGCCGCCCGCGAACAGGCCCTTACCGTCCGAAATGGCAAATTGCCGGCCCTATTTCGAAAGAGAACTGGAGTTGCTGAAGCCGCGCGCGCTGCTGGCTCTCGGTTCGATCGCCATGCGCACGTATCTGGGATTACTGAAAGAACGCCGCCAGATCAAGACTCTCGCTGCCTTTCCATTCGGTCACGGCGTCAGCTACAAACTCCCCGGAGATTTGCCCCGGTTATTCGCGTCATTTCATCCCAGCCAGCAAAACACCTTCACCGGAAAACTGACGCAGAAAATGCTGGCTGACGTGCTGCGTAATATCCGCCGATTCCTTGAGCGCGACGCATCGAACGAGAAGAAATCAGCGCCAGCGCATGAGCGACAGGTAAGCAAAGAATGAAACGCCGAAACCCACGAACCACGCGTACTGATAAAGTCCGTGGAGCGCTGGAACGAAAAGCCCGATCAAGGCCACGACAATCCCCGCGACAAGAGCGCCAATCGCGCGCCAGTTGAAGCCGTTCGAGAATTCGTAAATGCCGTCGCGTTTGAAGAGTTCGTTCGCGATGAGCCGGCGTCTCCTCAGAACGTAATAATCCGCGATCATTACTCCCGCGATTGGCCCGAGGAAGCTCGAGTAACCGACCAGCCATCCCATCACGTAGCTTCCGTGGCTCGCAAGCCATCGCCACGGTTGCGAAAGCAGCCCGACGAAGCAGGTGATGATCCCGCCGGTCTTGAAGCTGATCCGCCGCGGCGACAGGTTCGAAAAATCATTCGCGGGAGACACCACGTTGGCTGCGATGTTGACGTTCAGCGTGGCCAGCAGCAGCGCCAGCATCGCAACGACCACCGCGACGGGATTGCCCAGCCGGCTGAGCACCACCACCGGATCCCAAATGGCCGAGCCGAAAACGACGACAGTCGCCGACGTCACTGCAATCCCAATGAACGAGTAGAACGTCATCGTCGCAGGCAGGCCGAGCGCCTGGCCGAGCATTTGCTGGCGTTGTCCTTTGGCGTACCGCGTGAAGTCAGGGATGTTCAGCGCGACGGTCGCCCAGAACGCCACCACGCTCGTAAGAGATGGAATGAAGAACGCAAAAAATTCTCCGAAGTTGCGGAAACGAGATGGCGCGGAAAGCATCGGCCCAAGCCCGCCAGCCTTTCGGAAGGCCCACGCAAGCATCGCTGCGCCAAGAATCAGCAGCAGCGGCCCGCTAACGCCCTGCAGAATGCGAATGGTCTTGATGCCGCGAGCGATTACAACGATATGCAGCAGCCAGAAAAGAAAAAAGCATATCCAGAGATGGTTCCAGCCGTGAACGAGCGCGCCGAGCATCGTATTGATCGCCTCGCCGCCGATCCACGTTTGAATGCCGAACCAGCCGCAGGCCACAATCGCGCGAAGAACCGCCGGAACGTTTGCGCCAAGCACGCCGAAGGAAGATCGGGCGAACACGGGAAAGGGAATCCCGTACTCCGCGCCCGCGTGCGCGTTCAGCAGCATGGGAATCAGCACGATCACGTTGCCGAGGAACACGGTGGAGAGAGCTTGTTTCCAGTTCATGCCCCCCGCGATCATGGCGCTGGCAAGCATGTACGTTGGAATGTTCACGCTCATCGCCATCCAAAGCGCGGCGTAGTTGTAGGTTCCCCAGGTGCGCCGGTCGCGCTGGATAGGCGCCAGATCCTTGTTCCACAGCCGGTTTCCAGCGGACGTAGTCGCCTTATCGGAAACCGTTCCGCGATCTGCGGTTTCTGTCATTTCAGGGTTTGGCCTCAATGTCGAGTACGATCGAATCCGCCGCTTATACCTTCTGCACGAACTTGGTGCAACCATTTTCTAGGTGCTCGACCGGCGGGACACCCGCGAAAAGTGGGCGATTGCGGCACACCGGCTTCGATTGCGGCTGTCGTTAGCAAATTAAAATGTCCGGTTTTTGTAGCAAGTGATCTGTCCGGTTTAGGTTAATCATTCGCCGCCGCTGTGGCTGTGGGAAAGTGGG
>JBOGNE010000014.1:0-1563 GCA_050747005.1 Candidatus Acidiferrales bacterium | reverse complement strand
GATATACCTTCTTGGTGGCTGTGTCGTACAACACGTACTTATCGCCGCCGTCAATGCACTTCTTAACGCACGCGGCGTCTGTCCTGGCCTTCGCGTTCGTGGCGCACTTGCTATCCGTCACGTAGCCGGCTCGGTACGTCGTCTTCGCCTTGGCCATCTGCGGGGCCGAAAACCCTGCACTCGCAGCAAACAGCAACGCAGCACTGCACAACATCACACGCTTGAACATGTTTCGCATCCTCCTCAGCAGGATAAATCCTTCCTCAATTGAGGGGCCGGATTCCATCGTTACTTTGTCACATTGTGCGGCCCGTTGTCCAGATGCAACGGCCATTTTCAACCGGGTGGTCATACCGATTCGTCGAGTTGACTATGATCTATACAATTGACAACGCCTGCCACGCGGCATAGCCTCCACGACGGACATGCCAAAAGCGCGCAAATCCTCCACCTTCGCCTGCCGGCCGCATCCGCATCTCTACGAGATCAATACGTGGGCGTGGATCGAGGAGCTTTCCGCCAAACTGGGACGCAAAATCGATCTACGCGACGTTCCCGACAACGAATGGGACAATATCGCCAGCCTCGGTTTCGATTTTGTCTGGCTTATGGGCGTTTGGGAACGCAGCCCTGTCGGCCGCCGGTTTTTTCAAACCGACACCGCCAGTTTTCCCGGTTTCGACGAGGCGCTTCCCGGCTGGAAACTGAGTCAGGTTGTCGGCTCGCCCTATTCCGTATATCGCTATCAACCGGATCCGCGAATCGGTTCTTGGGCCGATCTCGATTTCGTCCGCGAAAAACTTCGCGCGCGCCACATTGGCTTGATTCTCGATTTCGTCGCGAATCACACCGCGCCCGATCATCCGTGGACCACATCGCATCCTGAATACTACGTCCGCGGCACAGAAGATGATTTTCGCAAAGATCCTTCGGCGTTTTACCTGGTCGAAACGGAAACTGAGCCTAATCTGCTGGCCTACGGCCGCGATCCTTACTTCCCTCCGTGGCGCGACGTCGTACAACTCAACTATTTCGAACCGGCCGCGCGTTCAGCGCTGATCGCCGCGTTGCGCAGACTCGCCACACACTGTGACGGCGTTCGTTGCGATATGGCCATGCTCGTCCTCAACGATATTTTTGCGCGCACCTGGGGGCCGCTCCTCAAGGGTTATGAGCCTCCGCCGCGCGAATTTTGGAGCGAAGCAATCGCGGCCATCCCCCAGTTCGTTTGGCTCGCCGAAGTGTATTGGAATTGCGAAGAACCTGTTCAGACCCTCGGGTTTCAGTTCACTTATGACAAAGGTTTGTACGATGCGCTGCGCGATGGACATATCGACGAAGTTCATGCGCGATTGTCCGCCGATCTTCCCGCGCAGAGCCGCGCCGCGCGCTTCCTCGAAAATCACGACGAAGCTCGCAGCGCCGCCGTGTTCGGCTCAGCAAAACGCGAAGCGTTTGGCACTTTGATCGCCACGCTCCCCGGCATGCGCTTCTATCACCACGGCCAGCTCGACGGCCGCAAAATTCATCTCCCGATTCCGCTCGCCGTCGCCACGCCGGAAG
>JBOGNE010000013.1:0-23317 GCA_050747005.1 Candidatus Acidiferrales bacterium | reverse complement strand
GCTCCACGGCGCACTCCGGGTAGAAAAGCATGCCTGCCTCCGGCAGACACCTCTACCTCAAGCCTCGCCACAAAAGCGGACATTTCATGTGCTATCTCGACCGGACATATCATGTGCTACCGACAGTACGACCGTCGAACAGATTGCCGTCATGCGGCTACTCTGCTAGCTTGAATCGATGCATTCCACCGCGCTGGATCTTGCACTGCTCTCGGCTGCGGTTCTCGGTTTTCGTCACGGGTTTGATTACGATCACATCGCGGCGATTTCGGACATCACCAGCCTCGAGCCCGAAAAAGGGCGGGCGATGCGCATGGGACTGCTTTACGTGCTGGGCCATGCCGCGACGGTCGCGGCGCTGGGCGCTGTTGTGATTGGATTTCAGCGCTCGCTTCCCGCGAGAATTGATGGCTGGGCCGAACGCGCCGTGGGATTGACGCTCGTATTGCTTGGCGTTTACGTCCTTGGTTCGCTGGCATGGCAGCGGGAAAATTTCACGCCCAGATCGCGCGCTGCGATTTTGATCGGCGCTTTCGGCTGGTTGTCGTGGCAGATCAAGCGGCTATTCCGTGCAACTCCGGTCGAGAGGCCGAGGCCAACAAACACGTCGTACAGCCGCAAAACCGTTTTCCTGATCGGCGTGATTCACGGGCTTGGCGCGGAGACTCCCAGTCAGCTTTTGCTATTCCTGCTGGCGGCGAATCTGGGTGGTCTAGCGCTGGGGTTTTTGGGACTCGGAATGTTTCTGGCCGGACTCCTAGTTATGAACACGCTGATGACTGCATCGGCCGTCGGAATTTTCGGAGCGAGCGCCGCGAAGCCCCGGCTGTTGCGATTCGTGATCGGATTTACGGCTGTGTACAGCCTCGTTGTTGGCGCGATCTTCCTGCTTGGTTCCTCTTCGATCCTTCCTCCTCTTGGCGGATAAGAATATCGATTGGTTGCGGCTCGATCGCGCGGCCTCAAGTCGGTTTATCGCTTCATGAAACCCCGCCGGTCGCGGAATTTCCTGAAGAGAACGTCAGCGATCTTCGCGTTTTCAATTTTGAGATCCACGTCCCGTTCGACGTCGTTCAAGCGATACCAGGCGTTCAACATCGTCACGTACGCCTGGTAGGAGCGTGAAAACGTCGAGCGCCGAGGGGCAGGTTTGTGCGCGTAGCATTGCAAGTAGCCCTCGATGAAGCCGAGGCGCTCTCGATCGAACGATTCCCGCCAGAATAACCCGTCGTAGTCGCCGTGAGGCTCGGTTGGGAGGTCGGCACGGTTGGTCGTTGCGCCGATCTGCTTGTCGGCCAAGCGCAGCACATCGAAAGCGGATTTGCCGCGGTGTGAAGCGTCTTCGGCGTAATAACTCGTGACAAATGCCTGATACGTTGTGAAATCGTCCCAGCCCACCTCGGGGCCCTGGAATTCGAACACGCTACAGTCGTTGTCACCCTCCATGTAGCCCAGGCGTTCACGCTGGGATGCGGACAGCCACCAGTTGCCGTCGAAGGGTTTTGTGGTTGCGGGAGGAGGGGACGCCGCTGCGCGGCCCAGGCCAGCGGCCGCTAGAAAGACGAATGTGGCGATGATGCGGGCGCGACGAAGGCGCATGTTCTTTGCGGTCACGGCAGAAGACGATTAGATGCGCCTGGCAGCCAACGCGTTAATTGCGGAAAACCGCCGACCGTGATTCGTAAGGCGGCCGCGCCGCCCGAAATGTTGTCTGCATCCCGCAAGCAACGGCCGCGTTTGTATTCTGACAGAAGTCGCGCTTCGGGCCACGAAAGCCCTAACAGCTTCCAGAAAAATGCACCGTTTGGCATTCCGAGTCGCCGAAGGCGGCGTGGAACCTGCTGTTTTTCTGGCATTTCGTAAGAAGCAGGTTCCTCGCTTCGCTCGGAATGACCCGTAAAGAGATTTTTCCCGCAAGCTACTAAGGATGCCGGCGGCCTCCCTTCAACGCGCCATTAGGGCTTCGTAGCCGAGTCGATGAAGGCAGCGACGTTTTTCTTCAGGCTTACGCGATCCGCATCGTGCAGGTACATCATGTGGCCGGCGTGGTAATACTCGAGATGGATGCGATCGCGCAGATCCGGCGGCAGGCTGAGATGATCCATCGTGTATTCGGTGGCAAAAAACGGAGTCGCGAAATCGAAGTATCCGTTTTCGACCTGAAGCTGAAGATGGGGATTATCGAGCAGCTCGCGAATCAAGTCGCCCTCGACGTTGGGTGAGCCGGGAAAATTGTTGCGATGCCCATGCTTCCAATTCCAACTGGGAGCTGCTTTATCGGTCAACACTTCGTAATTTCGATCCTCATTGAACTTCAATTCTTCACGGATATAACTGTTGAACGCAGCCGTGAAGGCTCCGGCCACGGCGGTGTACGACGGGTCAGTCTCCGCGAATTCGGTCAACATATCGTAGGTTGGTCCGGAATAGCGGCCGTCGTAGCGGCCGATCGTGAGCCCGCGCTTGCGCTGCAATTCAGCGGCGAACTGGGCATTATTGACGCGCAAATCGGCTTTGATCCAATAGTCTTCGCTGATGCCGGTGAACTGCGCGAGCTTCTTCGCGATGGCTGATTTCTCGGCGTCGCTGAGGTGCGAACCTTTCATGAGCGCCGCAGCGTATTCGGTGGAAGCAAAATCGCGCGCATCTGTCAGAAGCGCATTCAAATCATCAGGACGGTTTGGCGCGGTCTTGTAATACCACGCAGCGGCAGCGTAGGTCGGAAGATAAAAAATATAAGGATAATCGTCGCCAGGATTGAACGAAATCGTGCCCAGATCGAGGACGGTGGACATCAGTACGATGCCGTTGATATCCATGTGATCGGTCGACTGGAGATAATTCCCAAGCGCGACCGAGCGAAATGTACCGTAGCTTTCGCCGATCAGGAATTTCGGCGAATTCCACCGGTTGTTTCGAGTGACGTAGGTGGTGATGAATTGCGCCAGCGATTTCACGTCTTCATCGACTCCCCAGAAGTCCTTGTCTTTCGCCTTTCCGACGGCATGGCTGTACCCGGTACCCACCGGGTCAATGAAAACGAGATCTGCCTTGTCGAGCAGGCATTCGGAATTGTCCACGATCTGGTAGGGAGCGGGCGGCGTAGCCTGGGCGTTGGCGGTGACTACCCGACGAGGGCCATAGGCGCCCATATGCAGCCAGATGGATGAAGAACCGGGACCGCCATTGTAGAGGAAGGCGAGAGGGCGCTGGCTGGCGTCTTTCACGTCACTGCGAACGTAGGCGGTCGCGTAGATGAGTGCGGTCGGCTCGCCCTCATCGTTCTTAATGAGAATGGTCGAGGCCGTGGCCTTGTAAGGAATTGTTTGGCCGTTGAGATGAATCGTGTGGTCGGTGACCGAAGATTCTTCCTTGGGTTGGGCTGGGGTTGCGGTTACGGCTGCGGGTTTCGCATTCTTGTCGGCATCCTGCGCCAGGACGAGCGAAGCGAAACCAAAAACCAGAACCAAGCCCGCCGACGTCATTCTCATCAACGTTCGTGGCGTATTGCTGTTAGACATTATTTTTGCGCTCCTGTCAGATTCAAGTGCCAGACGCATACGATCGCGGCGCATGGATTCTACGCAGGCGGCTGAGAAAATGTCAAAGAAGAGCGGAGCGTCAAAAGGGACCTTCCGGATTCGCTTCGAAATCGCTTGCAACCGGACCAGCGAAAATACAGACAACACGGTATTGACGGAGATCGGGCGCACGCGTACCGTGCGCCGGAGAGTGAACAGCCCGTGCTGCGACTGATCCTGATTATCGTCGTGATCTTGTTACTGCTTGGGAGCCTTCCAAGCTGGCCTTACAGCACGGGCTGGGGATATTACCCAAGCGGGGGCCTGGGCCTCATCCTGCTGATCGTCATCATCCTGATTGTCCTAGACAAAGTCTGACACTGGCGAAAGGCCACGAAGAGCCACTCCTCGTAGGTCGAACGGGCGTGCTTTCGCCTCGACCCTCTCGTGCGACCCAATCTCAATCAATCGGCATCATTAACTAGCGGCCCAACCCTGCCTACGGCGAAGCCATGGGCTTGTGGCCCGAACACACCACTACAGGCAGACGCGGATACTTCGCGAATTCGGGATTCGCCGCCGAGAGCCCGCAAAGAAGGAACACCGATCCACGAAGGGACTGAATTTGACGGGAGTGCATGCAATCGGCGCAGAGACCGGCGCGATGCCGGTCGAGCTCGGTATGGTCGTGTCCTGCCATCTCTCCAAAATAAACCATAAAGGACATGCGCTTCCATGCCGAGATCGTCGAGACAGAAGTCAGTGAGCCTGAGCGATCGCGTAATTTATGAGAATGAGTATGCCAATGAGGGTCGTGAAACCTAGAAGAGAGACCGGAAGTACGAAGGACAAGAGAGGGTTTGTCCTGCGGTGCGATTGCCATTTACGGTTCATCGATGCCTCCGCAGAGCGTTTGTGGCCGGAACGTAACGCGATAAATCGTGCGCCTATATACTCCTATCGGCAATCGGGGAAAAGGATTAGTGCAAATGACAAGATTTCCTGAGAGGTTCATGGGAAACGAGGGTAGACAATTTTCGGCAGCCTGAGTATGTGGCGGGATATGCGTGAGATACGAAGGTTCCGGCCCGGCGCGTGTACCACGTCGGCTCAATCGACTCGGACCAATCGACCGGTCGAGTCGCGGAAAGAAATCGTCCTTTAGCAAGAGATTCAATCCGAGCAGGCGATCGACGGAAATGTCAGCGTGATCTGTTTTGCGGTCGCGTCGGAACCGGAAATGGCGACCGGCGGCGTGTCAATGTGCGCGGGTACATCGCATGTTCTCCCGCCGGGACGAACGCCGGCGCGGCCGGGATCAGAATCTTCGCCGGCGGTGAATGTGTAATCGGCGTCGTCCAGCAACGTGAACTCAAACAGGCCGTCAGAGATTTTCCGTGCGGCGGGGTTTTCGCCCTCGCTAGCCTTGGCGGTAACGTAAACATCCCCAGGCAAGCGGCCATCCTTCCATTTCAGTTGCACGCGGACCCTCCGCGTGGGATACGCTTCTTTTAGCTTGAGGTTCACTTTCAGCAATTCCTGCCCGTCCTTCAGATGAATCGGCTGCGCCTCGCTGGCGTCGGGCGTGCCGGGGTAAAACGCACGCGGAAAGGGCGTGTTTGGGTCCTTGCGATTCATGCGATTGAAGACCAAAAGATAATCGCCCGGACCGATATGGTCGAACTCAAAGGCGCCTTTGTCACCCTGAAATCCCCAAAGACCGGGCCGCGCATCTTCGTAGCGATTCGCGCGATAAAGTTCCACGGAAGCGAGATGCAGGGGTTTGCCATTTGGACCCAGAACGCTGCCGCGAATTTTCCCGGTAGGAAGCGCATCAATATTGAATTCGTAGCACGCGTCGCCGGGGATTTTTACCGGAGGAAGCGCTCCGGGAAGAGTTTTCTCGGTTAGCTCCATGCGGGCGGGAAGATTCGCGGTCAAATGATACTCGCCGGCATGCACGTCGTAGAAGGAATAAACGCCATCGGCATCGGTTGCCGTCGAGAACCGGTCGTACTTCGAGCGCAATTTCAGCGTGAGGTGGCCGAGCGGATCATCGGGATCGTCAACTGGTTCAAGCAGCGGCGGGTTGGTGCGGCGAATCACGCCGAAGACGGATGCAACGCGCTCTCCCTGACGCATGGCGCGGAGTTGAGGCAATAACGCGCGCGCGTCGCCGGCGGGCCGGGTGCCGTTGCATATCGTGGAAAAGAGCCGGCCTTCGGTTTCCTGTTGAGTGAAGACGACGTACTGCTGGCCTTTCTTGAATGCGAAGCCGCAATCTCCATCGTCGCCGCCAGAGTAGACGTCGATTTCGGCCGTATCCGGCCCGGCAAATTTCTCGTCAATATGAAACCGATAATGTGTGACGGGCGTGGCAGGCGCCGGAGCGCCGGCCGGCGAAGGAACGCGTTCAATATTCGCGACGGTTCCGAGGAAAACCACGTCATCCTTCTGCAATCCGGGGCACGTGCCAGGAGCTTGGTTCGAGCAGGTGCATGCCTGCAAAAGCGCCGGACCGGCAAAAAGAATCAGGCTGATTGCAATGAATGCGCGTTGAATCATCGCGATTATCGTACCTTCGGGGGGCGAGGAAATCGATAGCCTGGGTGAAAAATCATTCGATTATTTCGATGGCGCGAATATTCCGAGACAACCAAAAACAAACGTATCTCTTTTTCCGCGCAGAGCGGTCGACGCTGTAAACTCCTAACAGCCTGTTGAAAAAGTTCCGCGTCATTCTGAGGCCCGTTTTATGGCCCTAAGCGCGCCGTTTGCGTCCCGCACGGTTTCACGGGGAATCTCTCTTTTTCTTGGCACTTTGACGAAGAGAGAGGATTCTTCGCTTCGCTCAGAAGGACCGAAGTAAGTTTTTCAGCAACTCCTAATTCTTGTCCGCGGCTCGGCGCGGAGTCGAAAGTTTTTGATCCTGCGACGGCGATGAATCCTGCGACCACATGCGGAAACCGCCGATAAAGGCATTGCCGTTCGCGCCCAGGCGGGCGCCAGGAGGCAGTTCCTTTAGTTTTTTTGCATTACCACCGCCGATGACGACGTAATCGGGTTCGAGCGCGGCTTTGAGCGACTCGACAATCTTTGCCACCTGGCGGCGCCATTTTTTCTTTCCCATGCGCTTCAAACCGCGAAGGCCCAGGTAATCCTCATACGTTTTTCCGTTGTGATATAGCAAATGCGCGAGTTCCATCGGCTCGAGGACTCCGTCCGCGATCATGCCGGAGCCGAGGCCGGTGCCGAGACCGAGAAACAGCATCCGGCCGCCGCGATAACTCCCGAGCGCCTGCATCGCTGCGTCATTCAAGATTTTCACGGGACAGCCGAATGCCTTTCGAAAGTCGAACCCAACCCAGCCGGGGCCGAGATTGAAGGGATCGTGCAAGGGATGGCCATGAATAACGGGCCCTGGGTAACCAATGGAGACGCGATCGAATTTCCAATCGCGTACAGCCGCCTTCACTTCGCTGACCATGCGCCGGGGCGTCATTTTTGGCCCGGATGGAAACTTTCGAGCCTGTTTTTGTCCCGTGGCGAGCAACTTAACGTTCGTGCCTCCAACGTCGATCACAAGAATGTCCTGTGTATCCTGGGCGGCGCGGGAGGCTAGCGTTGCGCGGGTCGTCACAGACCGAAGTTACCGGACAATTGCCGCACAGACAAGTTTTTCACGAGCTCTGGATTCCCATCGCGCAAAGCCTTGTAGACTAGCGGCGTGTTTGGGGAGGGTATTGTGTCTGATCCGCGCGCGGAATACGGAAACCGGCTGGAAGCGAACCTTCGGAGGGTTGCCAACAGCGAACGCGTCCACATCCAGATTGGAAATTTCAAGCTGGCGGCGATTTGCGGTGCGCTCGTGATTGCGTTCCTCTCGCTCGCCAAGCACCGCATGCCGTTGTACTGGCTGGCGGTTCCAGTAGCCATCTACGTTGGCCTGGCGGTCTGGCACGAGTTCGTCATTCGCGCGCGCACTGCCGCCGAGCGAGCAGCGGAATTTTATCGGAAAGGCATCGCGCGAATCGAAGACGGGTGGGCCGGTACGGGCGAGACCGGGGAAAGATTTCGAAGTCTCAACAGCGTTTATGCGGACGATCTCGACCTGTTTGCGCGTGGCGGATTGTTCGAATTGCTTTCCCGCGCGCGATTGCCGATGGGGGAGAACCGGCTCGCGCGATGGCTCTGCGCGCCTTCCGCCATCGGCGAGATTCGCGAAAGGCACGAGTCGCTTGCAGTCCTGCGCGAGAAAATCGATTTGCGCGAACGCGTGGCGGTGACGGGCGAAGGGCTGAGAACGCGTCTGGCTCCCGAATCGCTGACAGCCTGGTGCAACGGCGAGCGGATGGTGCCGGCATCAGGCTGGCGCGCCGTGGCTGCGTCGCTCGCCATTTGTGCCACCGCAACGTTCATTTATTTTCTGTGGAGCGCGAACTTTGTGCCGCTTCTTGCGGTGCTGTTTGTGGAATTCCTCGTGTACCTGTGGCTGCACAAGCGCGCTGAGAGCGTTGTGAACGGAATTCTGTGCAACGCGGAGGGTCTGGCGCTTTTTTCGAAGATTGTGAACCAACTCGAGGACGAAGAGTTTGGTTCGACAGAGTTGCAAGGTCTCGTTGACGAACTCAAACAAGATGGCGCACGAGCCTCGGGCTCGATCCGGAAGCTATCGTCCATCGTCTATTGGATCGACGCGCGCGAAGGCCTGGTCGGCCGCATTCTGGAATTGCCGATGCTCTATACCGTGCAGTCGGCATTTGCCGCGGAGTCGTGGAGAGAGCGTTACGGCCGGCGAATGTCGCGCTGGAGCGAAATCGTGGCGGAGATGGAAGCGCTGCTCTCGCTGGCCGCGTATTCGTTCGAACATCCGGATGACCCTTTCCCGGAGTTTGTTGACGACGCAAATTCGACGGCAATATTTGATGGCGAAGCGCTGGGCCATCCGCTGATTGCGGCATCGCGATGCGTTCGAAACTCGGTGCGTCTGGATGAAGCGGCCCGGGTGCTGCTGGTGAGCGGATCGAACATGGCTGGAAAGAGCACGTTCTTGCGAACGGTGGGCATCAACGCCGTGATGGCAATGGCTGGTGCGCCGGTGCGGGCGAAATCTCTGCGGCTGACGCCGCTTTCCATCGGCACCCGGATACGCAGCGCGGACTCGCTGCAGGAAGGCCGGTCGAGCTTTTACACGGAGATATTGCAAATCCGGCAGGTGTTCGAGTTGCTTGGCGCCGCCACTCCGCTTCTCTTTCTGTTTGATGAACTCCTCGAAGGCACGAATTCCAACGATCGAAAGATTGGCGCGGAATGCCTGATCCGGTCGCTGCTGAATCGCGGCGCAATCGGAATCGTGACGACGCATGATCTGGCGCTAACCGAGATCGCGGAAGCATCCGGCGGACTCGTGCGTAATATGCATTTTCAGGATTACGTCGAGGATGGCAAGATGCGTTTCGATTACCGCCTGCGTGAAGGGGTCGTCGCAAAAAGCAATGCGCTCGAATTGATGCGATTAGTCGGGCTGAAACTGTGAGGGGTCCTTGATCCCTGCTTTGGTGCGTTTCACAGTGCCTGCGGACATTTGTAATGTTAAACTCACCGTTCGGAGGCGGAATGCGCCACATTTCCATCCGAGTTGCCTGGGTGATCTTCTGCGTCTCGGCGATAGCGCTGCTGGTAATCGCTTTCGCCGTGGATGGCAGCGCCACCCGCTTCGTATCGAGCGAACGATGGGTGACCCACACACGCGAAGTGGAAGCGGAATTGGCGCGGTTGAATTCCGACCTTTCGGGCGCCGAAGCCGGCCGTCTTTCCTACGTTTTAACCGGAGACCAGAGCGATCTCGATCGTTACTCGCAATCCGCGCAAAAAGCTCCCGATGAGATAGGGTTACTTCGCACGCTGACGGCGGACAGCAGCCGGGAACTGGACAATCTCGACACGCTCAGTCCGCTGGTGAACCAGCGGCTCGGATTAATGAAGGAGTCCATCGCGCTGCGGCAGAATGGGCCGTCCGCGGACCCGCGGCAAGTCACTCTTACATCCGAAGAGCGGGATCTGGCGACAAAAATCTCAGCCCTGATGAGCGCCATGCAGCAGCAGGAAGAGGGATTACTCGCACAGCGCCAAACGATCTCGGAACGCGGCTATCGGAGGCTCCGGGCTATCGTGCGCACCGGATTGGTGCTTGTCGTTATTCTGCTGCTTGCGAATCTTTGGAGTCTGACCGCCGAATTGCGCGAACGCAAACGAGCCGAGGACGCCGTACGGCGTCTGAATGGCCATATTCTGCGGGTGCAGGATGAAGAGCGGAGGAAAATAGCGCGCGAGCTTCACGACAGCCTGGGGCAGGTGCTTGCCGCCCTTACGATGAATCTCGCTACATTGGAGAACGAGACGGTGATTTTGGATCGAGCGAAACGATCTCGGCTCCTGTCGGAATGCCTGCGATTGCTCGAGCAGGGATCGGCGGAGACCCGGACGCTTTCGTACTTGTTGCATCCCCCTCTTCTTGACGAGTTGGGTTTTGCCGCCGCCGCCAAATGGTACGTCGAAGGATTTTCCCAGCGGAGCAAGATAGAAGTGAAGCTGGAAGCGCCGTCCAATATTCCTCGAATGACGCGAGACGTGGAGCTTGCGCTCTTCCGCGTGCTGCAAGAAAGCCTGACCAACATTCACCGGCACTCAGGAAGTTCGTCGGCGGATATTTCCCTGGAGAGCAAACGGGGAAACGTGATCTTGACGATAACGGACCACGGCGCCGGAATACCGGCGTCGCTGCTCGAAAAGTTCAGGAAAAGTGCGACAGGCACGGGAGTCGGCCTCGCGGGCATGCGCGAGCGAGTGACCGATCTGGGCGGGGAGATGGATGTGCGGTCGGAAGGCCGCGGGACGACCGTGAAAGTGACTCTGCCCGTCCCGCGAGAGAAAGATGCCACTCAGGGAACGCACGTGCCTCCGGTTGGGGAGGCCTCAACAGAAGCGGTTCGCCATATTTAGAGCGCTCGTTCGTCGGGCTACCAACGGCCCTCCGAAAGGCGCGCGGCTTTTTTCGACAAGCTGTTAGAAGCTAATCTTCAGGATCTGACCTCCATTGCCCACGAACCATCCGGCCTTTGGATTCGCAAACGCGACCGCCCAAAAACCGCTCACTCCTAGCAGTTTGAACCAAGTACGGCCTTCATCGGGGGTCCATGCCGCGGGCCCTGAGGTGAAATTCGGCTCCGTCTCGGCGGTGATCACAACGGTATGGCTGTCCTCTTGCTCGAAATCTTCATCATCGTCACGGTCGTGGTCACGGCGATTGCCGCGAATATAGGCAAGGCAGAAAATGGCTCCCTGCACGGGCGGCTTGTTCGTGAGAGTCCACGTTTGGCCGCCATCTTCCGACGTTGCGGTCGCGGCGGAGGCGTTTGAGGCCAAGTCGCCGCCACCCAGAATGCCATGCCAGGGGTCGCGAAAGGCCACAGAGATTCCGCCCGCGCTGGGCGAGCTCACGAGTGGTGTGTCATACGCATTCCAGGTGTCGCCTCCATCCCTGGTCGCTAAGATCCTCGCAATTGCCGAGCCGCCGGTGGCAATCCAGGCATTTCTTTCCCCTTCTGTTGCTACGCAGGTTCCGCTTGCTGAAAACGAGGCTTCCCCCGGCAACGCCGGCGGCATATTGGCGGCGATGGACCGCCAGGTCCTTCCATTGGTGGTGCGAATATCGGGAAATATTCCGCTCACCGAATCGCTGTGCGTGATCCCTCGTCTTGGAGTCCAGAACGCGAAACAATCGTAGAATGCATTCACAGTCTGATTCGTGAACTGTACCGTCCAGGTCGCGCCGCCGTCGACGGTTTTGTAGATTCGAAAATCCGTCGTGTTCGTGCCAATGGACATTAAATAGGCGATCTTGTCGCTTACGGCGTACACATCGCGGAACTGCAAGTTTTCGGCTCCCGGCACGACAGCGGCTTTCCAAGTCTCCCCGCCGTCGGTCGTGACCACATACGTACCGCCAGTCCCGGCCGCCCATACGATGCGGGAGTCCACCGGGCTGACGGCAATCAGCAGTTGCGTCGTGCCGCTCTTTTGCGGGGTGAGCTTGGGGCGATGGCCTTTCCCATTTTCATCCGCAAAGCCGGCAGTGGCGGAGGCGGCAATCAGGAAAGCGACGAGCGAAAGTTTAAACATAGGAGCCCTCCTCGGACGGGAATTCGTGGCGGAATGCAGTATAGGAGGGGTGCAGGAAGGGTGTCAAACCTGAATCTCAACGAGCCTGCGAGCACGAAAGCGCTCACACCAATAATTCATTTCAAATCAGGAACAAAGAAAAGAAATGGTGGAGGCGGGGGGAGTTGAACCCCCGTCCGAGAAGCCTTGCAACTCGAAGACTACATGCTTGTCCCGTTCCGAAGGTTTCGCCGGAAGAACTCAGAGCGGGCAAGACGCGCTTCCGGCTAGTCCGATGATCTCGACGCCGCGTTACGGACCGAAACGCAACGCCCAGCCTACTGTGTGACGCCTCATCTCAACCGCGCAGGCGACGCTTGAGGAGACGCGCTACTTAATTTTAGTTAAGCAGCGAGAGCCAACTGTGAGTTGCCAGTTGTGTTGTTCCACCCGATTGCGGGCAGGTGGCGCCCGGCATGCCTTCGAGCCGCGACAGCTTCCGTCGAAACCGTGTCGCCCCCGTTGGTTTTTCCGACTCTCCTATTTTAACATGGCAACCAAATTGCCGCCTACGCGGAGCCCAAGGCGGTGGTAAGATTCGGTTTGCGCGACGATGGCTGAAGTTACGTTGCTTAACGGGAGGGCATCATGCGTCGAGAACGGGCGCTGAAGGTTGTGTTGGTGTTGGTGGGGTTACTCTTTACGGCTGGAGTTTATCCGCTGACGATGTTTTTCTCGCGAGAGCCCGCGCTGGCGATGATGCTGAGCCTCTACGTCACGCTCGGAATTTTCTTGCTATTGGCAGCGCGCAACCCGTCGGCGAATCGTGGTCTGATCGGTTTCACGGCATATTCGAGTTTTGCTCATGCCGCTGTGATGGGGGCACAGGCACACCTGAAACTGATCGAGCGCGGAGAGCTGCTCGGCGTGGCCGCGCTGATTGTCATCGGTGTCGCCCTGATTGCGCTGGCTCCGGCGAAGGAGTCAGTCGAACGGATATCGGCAGTCGCGGTATGACCAGATTAGGCGGAAAACTAATATTTCCGCCGATTCCGCATCGGCGCTTGTTCTTGCCCAGTGCTGGTCGGAACTGATGGATTAAGCCAGTCCGAGAACCCGAGACACATCGTATAAGTTCGCATAATGCGATATCTGTCCGACTGCGCACACATTCCTACAAATTGAATTTTGCGCTCATGTTAGGCGTCCGTCCTGGTTCGAATGGAATCGGGAACGGAATCCAAGATACAATGTAACTCCTTTGTCTCGCCCGATCTGAAACACCGGGTAACTTCAACGCTCGGAGTGCGTAAGTATCTATAGCTCTCTGTTTCGCGGGAGCCAGTGACCCTGATGGCGACGACGCCCAACAATCCCAAACCCGACCTCTCTTCGCTGCGCATCGGCGAAGGCCACCGCAGGTCCGGAAATGCCGGAAAGCGCTTCGGGATCATCGCGGCGCTTTTGATTGTAGTGGTGATCGTGGCAGGCGCCGTTCTTGGCTTGCGGTCGCGAAAACCGGCCGTAGAAGTGGCGGTCGCGCAACAGGCGGCAGGCGGACGTCCGGCGCTTCTCAATGCGAGCGGCTACGTGACGCCCCGGCGGCGCGCGACGGTCGCGGCGAAGATCACCGGTCGCGTTACGGGTGTGTTTTTTGATGAGGGGTTGCATGTCCACAAGGGCCAACTGCTTGCCACCCTGGACGAATCGGACGCCAAGCGTGGGCTCGATTCCGCCGTCGCCGATCGAAATGCCACGCAAGCCGGGATCGCCGACCTCCAGGTGCAGCTCAAGAACGCCCAGATTGAATTGCATCGCGCACAGGAGCTGAAGGCGCAGGGAATCGGAACCCAAGAGGCGCTGGATAACGCTCGGATGGCCGCCGACAGCCTGAAGGCCAAAATCGCGCTCACCAAAGAGCAAGTGGACGCCGCCGTGGCCCGCATCGGCGAGGCCCAACAGGCAGTGGACAATTGCGTGATTCGAGCCCCGTTCGACGGAATCATCGTTTCTAAGGACGCGCAGGTAGGCGAGATGGTATCGCCGATCTCCGCCGGTGGAGGCTTCACCCGTACCGGCATCGCAACTCTCGTGGACATGAAGTCGCTGGAAATTGAAGTCGATGTGAATGAGGCGTACATCGCGCGCGTCGAGCCCGGCCAGCCGGTCACAGCCGTTCTCGATGCCTATCCCGCCTGGCAGATCCCGGCTCGCGTTCGCACCGTGATTCCCACAGCCGACCGCGACAAAGCCACCGTGAAAGTCCGGATTTCCTTCTTGAAATTGGACCCGCGCATCCTGCCGGATATGAGCATCAAAACAACCTTCCTCGGCAACGAGCCGGAGCAGAAAAACGGCGCAGCCGCGCCCGTAGCGTTGATCCCGCAGGATGCCGTGCGCGACGAACAGGGCAAAAAGATAGTCTTCGTCGTAAAAGATGATCGTCTCGATCGTCGGGCCGTCACCCTGGCTGGCGTGCGCGGCTCGGATGCCCAAGTTCTAGCAGGCATTTCCGCAGGTGACTTCGTAGTTGTGAAAGGCCCCGCCAATCTCCACGACGGCGAGGCTGTTGAGATCAAGAAATAGGAGCGACAAATGGTTCGAGTGGACGACACCGGGAAAACAGACAGCCTGATTCAGGTTCGCGGGCTCGACAAGACGTATCGCCGCGGCGGCGAGGAGATCCACGTCCTGCAAGGGCTGAACTTAGACGTGGACAAGGGCGACTTCGTCGCTTTCATGGGCCCGAGCGGATCCGGCAAGACCACCTTGCTCAATTTGCTCGGCGGCCTCGACGTCCCTTCGCGCGGCAGCATCACCGTTGCCGGTGACGAAATCACGCATATGTCAGGAAACAAGCTCACTCATTGGCGCGCCCGCCACGTTGGCTTCATCTTTCAGATGTACAACCTGATTCCAGTGCTGACCGCGTTTCAAAACATTGAATTGCCGTTGCTACTCACCAAGCTTTCGAAATCGGAGCGGCGGCAGCACGTCGAGACCGCGCTTGCAATCGTCGGCCTCGCCGACCGCGCGCACCACTATCCGCGGCAGCTTTCCGGAGGACAAGAACAGCGCGTGGCCATCGCTCGCGCGCTGATCGCCGATCCCACGTTTCTTTTGTGCGACGAGCCGACCGGCGATCTGGACCGCAAGAGCGCGGATGAAATTCTGAATCTGCTCACCCGCCTTTCGACGGAATTCTCGAAAACCATCTTAATGGTGACCCACGACCCGATGGCCGCCGAACGCGCGCAAGCGACGCTGCACCTCAACAAAGGTGTGCTCGTCGAGGGCGCGCACGCCGAGAGCCTGGCATGAAATTCCTTCCGCTCATTTTTGCTAATCTGTTCCGAAAAAAGCTGCGAACCACGCTGACCGTCGGTTCGTTTGCGGTAGCTCTTTTCTTGTTCGGCCTTCTCGCGGCCATCCGAGCGTCTTTTAACCAAGGAGTGAACATCGCGGGTGCCGATCGTCTGGTGGTCATCAACAAGGTGTCGATCATTCAACCGCTTCCCATAGCCGATCGCGATCCGATTCTTCGCATCCCCGGAGTCAAGAACGTCACATTCGATATCTGGTTTGGCGGTGTGTACCAGGATCCGAAGAATTTTTTCCCGCAGTTCGCGATTGATACCGCCAATCAGCGTATCGTGTTTCCGGAACTGCACGTGCCGGACGATCAATGGAAAACGTTTCTAGGCGATCGCGAAGGCGCCGTCGTCGGCGCATCCACGGCGAAACGCTTCGGATGGAAGATCGGCGACCGCATCCCCCTTCAAGCGCCCATTTATGGCGGCACGTGGGAATTCAACATCGACGGCATTTACACTGGAACGCCGCAGGGTTCGGACCTGACGCAGTTCTGGCTGCACTACGATTACCTGGACGAGCGCCGGCAGTTCGGCAAGGGCATGATCGGATGGTACACCGTGCAGATGGATAGCCCGGACGATGCCACGCACGTGGCGGCGGCCATCGATACGATGTTCGCCAACTCGCCCTACGAAACAAAAACAGAAACCGAGAAGGCCATGGCTGGCTCCTTCGTGAAGCAATTCGGAAATATCGAATTCTTGATTCTCGTTATTGGCGGCGTCGTCTTCTTCACGTTGCTTCTGGTGACTGGCAACACGATGGCGATCGCCGTCCGCGAGCGTCTGGGCGAGCTCGCCGTGTTCAAAGCCATTGGCTTCTCGGATCGATTCGTGTCGTTCTTCGTGCTCGGCGAATCTCTGCTTATTTCGCTCCTCGGCGGCATTATCGGCCTCGCACTATGCAAACTGGCCATGCCGGGAATCGGTGACGCGCTGCGCGGGATGCTTCCTTTTATCGCGCTTCCCGTTTCAACTCTTGCCGTAGGACTGGGCGTGGCGATTGCGGTCGGATTGCTGGCGGGAATCCTGCCTGCCACATCGGCAATGCGTCTGCGCGTGGTGGATGCGCTTCGGAGGGTATGAGCCATGGCGATACCAATTGCCTATAACTTGCGAAGCGTTCGCGCTCGATGGGTGTCGACGATCGTCGCGGTGCTCGGAATCGCCGGCACGGTGGGAGTTTTTATCGCCATGCTGGCCCTCGCGCGCGGCTTCCACGCGACTCTCGTCTCTTCCGGTTCTCCGGACAACGTTATTATCCGGCGCGCGGGTGCCACCGGAGAAATCGACAGCATCATGGCGCTCGATCAGGTTCGCGTGATCCAAGATGAACCGGGAATCGCGCATGAAAACGGCCAGCCGCTCATCAGCCCGGAAGTTGTCGTGATCGCGGCTTTCCCGCTCAAGTCCACGGGAACGGATGCGAACGCACAGGTCCGTGGCGTTTCCCCTGACGTGTTGAAAGTGCGCACGAATATCCACATCGCGAAAGGCCGGTTCTTTCAGCCAGGCCTTGCGGAACTCGTGGTCGGCAAAAATGCTGCATCGAGCTACGAAGGATTCAATCTCGGCGATACGGTCCGCTTCGGCGGCGGTACCTGGAAGATCGTCGGAGTTTTCGACGCGGGCGGCAGCGCCTTTGATTCCGAAATCTGGTGCGATAGCCGCGTCCTGGATCAGATTTACAAACGTCCGGAAAACATTTTTCAGTCGCTGACGGTTCGCCTCACGTCGCCGGCCGCCTTCACCCAATTGAAGGATGCGCTCAGCGCCGATCCCCGGTTGACCGTGCAGGCGGATCGGGAGATCGATTACTACGCGAAGCAATCTCAACTGCTCACCACGTTGATCACCGTGCTTGGCTCGATCGTTGCTTTCATCATGGGAATTGGCGCCGTTTTCGGCGCGCTGAACACCATGTACTCGGCCGTTTCCGAGCGTTCGCGAGAAATCGCGACCATGCGCGCCATCGGTTTTGGCTCGGGCAGCGTCATCCTCTCGTTCGTCTTTGAAGCTTTGCTGATTGCGTTTATCGGTGGCGTGGTCGGCTGCATTGTCGTGCTGCCTCTAAACGGCGTTACCACCGGCACTCTCAATTGGCAGACCTTCTCGCACCTCGCGTTTGCGTTCCGCGTCACGCCGCTTCTTCTCGGCATCGGAATCCTGTTCGCCCTGCTGATGGGCTTGATTGGCGGCGTTCCACCTGCCATTCGCGCGGCCCGGCGGCCCGTCGCCATCGCCCTCCGCGAGCTGTGACCCCCTTGCGCTCGCTGTAGCGCCGAGCTTGAGCTCGGCATGCCGTGAAGGCCGGCGCTACATGTCAACCCCAACCTCTTGCTTATTACCGGTCTCACGCTGCTCGCTCAGGAACCTCTTTCAGGAAAGTTTATTGACACTCCCCAAAGCGGTTTCCATAATCGAAAAGAGGCGGGGAAACCATTGGCTGAGCGTCGAAAATCGCCTGAACGAGCGCTGGAAGACGCGGTTTCGCGGGCGTTGCGCGATAATCTCGCGCCGCTTCAGCGCACTGCGGACGAGCTGCATCAGGCCTACTCCGACCTCGTAGCCGCCTGCTCGTCAAGCCGTCCGACCAATACGCTTCCCGCCATGCTTCGCGCACAAACCGCGGCATCCGCTCTGGCGGCGGGGCTTTCGGTGCTCTCCAATTTCGTCGCTGTCGCCTTGAATGCCCGCGATCGGCACGACTCCGAAGATTTCGCCGGCGGCGAGTCTAGCGCCGCGGTTGACGTCGAAGAAGAATCCCCGGTACCGGCCCGCGCACCCGCTAAGTCTCATCCGCCTGCCGCCAAGGAAGAAATCGAATCCGAATGGGCCGAGCAAGCAGCGCATGCTGCCGAGCCGAGTATCGACCCGCAGACCGCTTCCGAACCAGACGTCGCCGCCGAAGCTCCGGCTGCGCAAGAGGCCGCTACGGCTGAAGCCACCGCGTTCGATGTCGCCACGCTTCCGGCGGAATTGCAGGATCTGCATCGCCGCGCGAATCGCAATGCAAAAGTTGCCATGCAGGACATAAAATTATTGCGGCCTAAGGATGTGAAGCTGGGCCGCGAGCACAAGGACGTCTGTCATCGGTTGCGCAGTGATATCGACAAGGCCCGCAAAGAATACGACCGCCGCTTCCGCGCGATTCTGGATCATCCAGTGGATTACTTCCATCATTGGATGGTGGAAATTCTCGCTGAGGGCGATAGCGAAGCCCTCGGAGAATATCCCTATCCTTCGCCAGTTGTGCGCCACTAAGAACGTCGCGATGAAATCATCCGCCCGGCTCGCCCTCGCAGCCTTGGCTTCGCTCTTTTTGTGTGCAACGCTTCCCGCCAGGACGAAGCCCATCGCCGCGCCCGTTCGCCGCGCTGCGCTAGATAGGCAACTCGAGCAATTGTGTCGTGCCCTTAAGGACAAGAAACCCGCCGCTGCATATGCCAGGCTCAGCGCGTTCGCGGTGCGAAAATCATCAGGGCTGTCCGGCCTGCGCGCATCGCTCGCGCTCGGGTATTTCGATTACACGAAAGGGAATTACGTGCAGGCCCAGAAATGGCTCGCTCTTGCGCAGTCGGATCCGCTTCTTCGCGATTATTCGCTGTATTGGGACGCCGAAACAAATCTTGCATTGAACCGCAACGCCGATGCGCTCGCCCAGCTTCAGCAGCTTCGCAAGGATTACCCTAATTCGGTCATTACCGACCAGGCGCTGCAATCCCTCGGCACCGCAGCTCTCGCCTTGAATCAGCCTGCGGCCATTCTTGAGGCGCTCGATGGATATTCCGATACCACGGAGACGCCCGGGTTGCTTTTCCTGAGCGGGGAAGCGCACGAGCAGGCGAACCAGCCCGTCCAAGCGGCCGCCGACTACCAATCCGTTTATCTGCGCTTCCCAACCATCGAAGAAGCGCGCGAAGCCGGCGAGAAACTGAATTTTCTGCGCGGCACTCCGGCCGGAAGCCAAATCCCGCAAATTCCGCTCGATCAATTGGTGACTCACGCCGCAACGCTCTTCGCCGCAAAGCAATGGGGCGATGCGCGCAATGAGTATTCCAGCCTGATGTCGCAGCTTTCTGGAGCGCCGCGCGAACTCGCGCAGTTGCGCGAGCTCGAATGTGGTGTGGCGCTCGGCGAAACCGTATCGGAACTCGAAACACTCAAGGTCGCCGACCCTGATGTCGATGCCGAGCGATTCTATTCCATCGCGCAGTGGTATCGGAATCAGCAGCAGGAAACTCCGATGGCTGCAGCAGTCGAAGCCGCTGCCGCCCGAGCCCCTTCGAGCCACTGGGCCGAAGCATCGCTATTTCTCGCCGGGAATTATTATTGGGTGGAGCTCGATCGCGATCGCGCGGCTGGATATTACAAACGCCTCGCGGATAATTTCCCGAAGGTCCCCGACGCCACTCCGTCTCAATGGCGCGTCGCCTGGACGGCCGTTCTTGAACGCAAGCCTGAAGCCTCCGAACTCCTCGCGCAGCACCTGTGGCGCTACCCGGGCTCGCCATTTACCCCCGATGCGGTTTACTGGCTGGGAAGGCTCGCTGAAGAGGCCGGCAAGCCGGCTCTCGCTCGCGCGTATTACGCCAAACTCGAGGATCGATTCCCGGAAAATTATTTCGAGACCCTTGCCGCCGCTCGGCGGCGTGTCCTCGGCCCTGGAGCAAAAGAGAATCCGGATGTGCTTGCCGCAATCACTCCAAGACAGGCCGCTCAACCCTTGGGCCGCACGATTCCGTTGGCTGCCACGGAGCGTCAGCAACGCGCCGACGCTCTGCGTTCGATTGCATTCGATGCTTCAGCAGAGCTCGAATTGCGCGCCGGCTACGACGCCACGCATGAGCCGCGCCTCCTGCTCGAAGCAGCGCAAGCGGCCGTGGATGCGGAGCATTACAGTTCCGCGATCGTGATGGCGCGGCTGATTTATCCGCAGATTGAAACGCGGCCGATTGCGGACGTCCCGCGAGAAATATGGCAGGTAGCATACCCACTGCCGTTTGCCGCTTCAATTCGACGCTGGTCCGCGCACGCCGGCGTGGATCCAATGCTCACGGCCGGCTTGATTCGCCAGGAGTCCGCCTTCGAGTCCGACGCCCGTTCGGGCGCGAACGCTTTTGGACTGATGCAGTTGCTCCCCAAAACAGCGCGGCTTCTGGCCCGAAAAGAAAGAATCCACTACTCGCAGGAAAGGCTATTCGATCCGGATTTCAACATTCGGCTAGGCACCGTCTATATCGCGGGCCTGAAAAAGAATTTCGGGAGTGTTGAATCGGCGCTCGCCGCGTACAATGCGGGGGAAGACCGCGTGGCATTCTGGACAGCGGGACAAACATACCGCGAGCCGGCGGAGTTCGTGGACTCGATCCCGTTTACCGAGACTCGCGAGTACGTCGAGATCGTCACGCGCAACGCCAGCATTTACCGCGAACTTTACGGGGCGAAAAATGAATCCCGCAAAACCGCAAAAAGGCGCCGCCGGTAGCTCGCGTCTTTCCGGCAAGGCTTCACGCTTCACTGAATCCGTGATCCGCGAAATGACGCGCCTAGCGCTGCAGCACGGCGCGGTCAATCTATCTCAGGGGTTCCCGGATTTTCCCGCACCCGCGGAAATCAAGCGGGCCGCGCAGGATGCCATCGCCGCGGACATCAATCAATACGCCATCACCTGGGGCGCGAAATCCCTCCGCAATGCCGTCGCCGCGAAATGTGAGCGCACGCAGGGAATCGCCTTCGATCCTGAACGCGAAATCACGGTTTGCTGCGGTTCCACCGAGGCCATGATGTCCTCGATGATGGCCATCATCAATCCGGGCGACGAAGTGGTCGTCTTCGAGCCGTTCTACGAAAATTACGGGCCCGACGCAATCCTTTCCGGTGCCGAGCCGAAATTCGTAAAGCTCCATCCGCCCGATTGGGAATTCGATCTGGACGAACTCGCCGCAGCGTTCGGTCCTGCGACGAAGGCCATCATTCTCAATACTCCGAATAATCCCACCGGGAAAGTCTTCGAACGCACGGAATTGGAATGCATCCGCGATCTGTGCGTGAAGTGGAACGCCTACGCCATCACCGACGAAATTTACGAGCACATGCTTTACGACGGTGCCGAACACATCTCGATGGTCACGCTCGATGGAATGCGCGATCGCACGATTACCATCAACGCCTTATCGAAGACGTACAGCGTTACGGGCTGGCGCGTGGGCTGGGCGATTGCTGCGCCTGACGTGACGGCGGCCATCCGCAAGGTCCATGACTTTCTCACCGTGGGCGCCGCCGCGCCGTTGCAGGAAGCCGGCGCGATAGCGTTGAAGTCTCCACCCATTTATTACGAGACACTCGCAAGTGAGTACGCCGCGCGCCGGGACCGGCTGCTCGGTATCCTCACCGGAGCGGGTTTTCAATGCTTCAAGCCGCGAGGCGCGTACTACATCATGACCGATATTTCCGCGTTCGGTTTTCCGGATGATGTTTCCTTCGCGAAATATCTAGTCAAGGATATCGGCGTTGCCGCCGTGCCGGGTTCGAGCTTTTACCGCGATCCCGCCAGCGGAAAGACGCACCTGCGATTCACGTTCTGCAAGACCGAAAAGACATTCCAAGCTGCTGCCGAGCGGCTCGCAAAGCTCAAACAGCCTGTGCGTGCTCAGTCCAATTCGAAAGACTGAAGATAAGCAGGAATCGTTACAGGCCAGTGATATTGCTTTGCGATCGCATCGCGCAACAATTGCAGAGCGGGAGGCTCGCCGTGTACGAGAAATGTTTGCCGCGGCGGCGCTGTAAATCCTGAGAGCCAGCGAAGCAATTCGCTTTTCCCTGCATGCGCTGAAAGCTGTCCGATCTCGACTATCTCCGCCCGAACGGGAACTTCCTCGCCATGAATGCGAAGGTACTTCGTGCCGTCGAGCAGTGCGCGCCCTCGCGTGCCTTCTCCCTGATAGCCCACCAGCAGAACCGCACTGCGCGAATCCGGAAGCCGCCGCGCCAGATGATGCAGGATGCGCCCGCCAGTCACCATGCCGCTTGCGGAAACGATGATGCACGGCGTAACCACATCGTTGATTTTTTTCGACTCTTCCACCGTGCGCGTCATGTGAACGCCGCGAACGTTCAGCGGATCGCGGTCGCCTTCCTGCTCCTCGTGCGCAAATTCCAGGTCGTGATCTTCGCGGTGGTCGACGTAGAGCCCGGTGACGCTGATGGCCATCGGGCTGTCCACATACACCGGCAGTTGCGGAATGCGCTGCTTTTCTTCGAGGATTCGCAGGTAATACATCAGGGTTTGCGTGCGTCCGACGGCGAATGCCGGAATCACGATCGCCCCGCCGCGCTTCGCCACTCGATTGATGACATCAGCCAGTTCATCGAGGACCGAACCCGCCGGATGATCGCGGTCTCCATACGTGGACTCGCACAAAAGGTAGTCCGCGCGAGTGGGAGATTCCGGATCGTTCAAGATGGGCTGATCGTAGCGGCCCACGTCTCCCGAAAAGACGACCAGCGTTTTCATCGCATTTTCCGTGATGGTCAGCTCCAGCCACGAAGATCCCAAAATGTGGCCGGCGTCGTGCGGACGCACGGAAAATTCCGGGCTGATCGTGAAAGCGTCCGCGCGGGGAATATCGCGAAAGTGATTTAGCGCGGCCTGCGCGTCCGTCGTGGTGTAAAGCGGCAAGGGCGGCTTATGGCTGCTGTACCCTTTTTTCGCGGCGAACAGCGCATCTTCTTCCTGAAGGTGAGCGGAATCGAGAAGCAGCAAATTGCAGAGTTGGTGCGTGGCCGCGTTCGCATAGATCGGGCCGCGAAAGCCCGAACGAACCAGCCGGGGAAGATACCCCGTGTGATCGATGTGCGCGTGCGTGATCACCACCCAATCGATCGTTGCAGGATCGACCGTCAATTTTTCCCAGTTTCGTTGTTCGAGTTCCTTCGAGCCCTGAAAAAGTCCGCAATCCACCAGCAGGCGTTTGCCGCCCGCTTCGATCAGGTATTTCGATCCTGTCACCGTGCCTGCCGCGCCAAGAAAAGTTATTTTTGCCATAGGGCGGCTATTCTAGAACGAAGTCCTGGAAAATCCGTCTTCTTTCTCGCGATGAGTCCTGGCCGCTCCGACATCCAACGTCCGCGTTGCTGTCGTTAGCAAATTAAAATGTCCGGTTTTTGTAGCAAGTGATCTGTCCGGTTTAGGTTAATCATTCGCCGCCGCTGTGGCTGTGGGAAAGTGGGAATCCCGCCGGTGTTGCGGGATTCCCAAGC
>JBOGNE010000012.1:0-101280 GCA_050747005.1 Candidatus Acidiferrales bacterium | reverse complement strand
CGGGCCGCAGCGGCAAAGCGGGCTGACTACGATCCAGCGCCTGAATGGCGGTCTTCTCATCGATGCAGAAAACCGCTGTGTTCTTCGGAGGATCCAGATACAGACCCACAATGTCTTTGGCCTGGGCTTCAAACTGGGGATCGGGACTCGCCATGTAGCCCCGCAGGCCATGGGGCTGCAATCCTGCCTTGTGCCACAGACGCATGACCGTCATGTGACTCACACCCGCGCGCCGGGCCAGCCGGCGCGTCGACCAGGGCGTCACGGCGCTGGAGGGAGGCTGCTCGGTGGCCGCCAGAATGGACGCTTCCCGAACGGCCGTCAGCTTCTTCGGACGTCCCCGGCGGGGGGCGTCGAGCAGGCCGTCGAGCCCCTGCTTCTGCCAGTTCTGCCTCCAGGCGCGAATGCGACGCGGACTCATTCCGGTTTGCGCTTGAATGCGGCGCAGCGGCAAACCCTCGGCGAGCAGCAGCAAAACACGGGCGCGGCGCGCCAATCCAGCGGGACCTTGGGTGGAGCGCGCCAACTGCTCCAGCCGGGCGCGCTCCGGCGACGGCAAACGAAAGGGTTCATGGGTGGTGAACATGAAGCCTTGCACCATAACAAAGCTTATGTGTCGCTTATTTATGTTACACAACACTAGTCCCATTCCTCCCGGCTAATGCCTCGCATTGCATGGCGCTCCTCGCGCTCCAAACAACGAGTCTGTGCCTTTCCGCATCCTAGACGCATCCAACACCCGGATGAGGGTTGCTTCAGGATGCGAATTGGTGCGATTTTGGCGGATCGTCCATATCGATTGCCGGAAGGAAGGAAACGAATGCGGACCATTGCCGGGACGGCAGCGGGATGCGCGTTAATCGCGATCGTAACAGCGTGCGCGGGATGCGGTAGCGGGGGCGCGAGCCAGCAGAATATCGCCGTGACCGCGACTCCGGGCACAGCGACCGTGCCACTTGCCGGGACTCAGCAATTTACCGCATCGGAAACGAAGAATGGCCAGACGATCCCGGCCCAGGTGAATTGGAGCGTGAACGGAGTGGCAGGCGGGAACACCTCGGTCGGCACGGTCAGTTCGGCCGGACTCTACACGGCGCCGACCTCGATCCCTTCGCAAACGATGGAGACGATCACCGCAACGGCGCAGGCGGATCCCACAAAAACTGCAACGGGCAGCGTGACGATCGTCTATCCGAATGATAACGGTGCAACGCAAACAGGCGCCATCAAGCTCGGCACGAGCGGCGGCAACGCGACCGATTCCGCGCCGAGCGGCAATAACATCGAATGCTGCTCGGGGACTCTTGGCAGCCTGATTTCGCGCGGCGGATTGCAATTCATTCTGAGCAACAATCACGTGCTCGACAAATCCAATCATGGGACGATCGGCGATCCAATCTCACAGCCGGGACTGATCGACAACAACTGCAATCCAGGAACGACCGTGGCGAATCTTTCGCAAGTCGTAAATCTACAGACCAGCAATCCGCCCGTCGATGCGGCGATGGCGCAGGTGGTTCCCGGCGCGGTCGACACAAGCGGATCGATTCTCAATCTTGGAGCTGCCGGGCCAACCAGCATCGCGGCAGCGCCTCCGTCAGCGACGCTGGCGAGTTCCTCGACGGTTCTGTCGACAAACGAGCAGGTAGCGAAGAGCGGAAGGAGCAGCGGTCTGACGTGCTCGACGCTGAGTTCGATTTCGACCAGCGTCGTAGTGGACTATTCGGCCACATGCGGCGGCGCAACATCGTTCACGATCACGTTTCAGAATCAGGTAATCGTGAACGGAGGAAATTTTAGCGCGGCTGGAGATTCAGGATCGCTGGTCGTGACCGCCGATACGGCACGTCCCGTGGCGCTGCTTTTTGCCGGGAATAGCGCGGGCACAGCCGCCAACCCTATCCAGACCGTGCTCAATGCGCTGAAAAGTTCGACGAATGTGGTTCCGACAATCGTAGGTGGCGGCGACCACGCCGTGAGCTGCGCGCCGACCGCATCGCTGAACAATGCTACGGCGAGTCCCACCGCGGGAATGGCAACGCTTGCCGCTGGGGAGATCGATCGTGCGACTACTATCAAGGAACAGTATGCGGCTGAATTGATGCGAGACGCGGCCGTCAGCGGCGTAGGCGTTGGGATCAGCGCGGACAATCCCGGAGAAAGCGCGTTGGTAATTTATTTGACCGGGAGGCCATCGGCGGAAATTCCGCCGCAAATCGAAGGCGTGCGCACGAGAATTGTGTTCGGTACTCGCTTCAGCGCCGAATCACAGGCGGTGGCAAGCGAAGCGCCGCTTCAGGCCGCGGACATCGAGCGCGCAATCGCAATTAAAGATGCTCACACGCAACCCATGCTCGCGCAGGCAGGGATTGTGGGCATTGGTGTGGGCAGGAGCGCCGACGATCCCGCGAAGGCGGCGCTGGTGGTTTACGTCGAGAAGGGCAAGCTCGAGACTGCGATTCCGGTGGCAATCGATGGTCTGCGAACGAAGATCATCGAAGGCGACCGGTTCCGCGCGTTGAGGTGGGGCAAGCCCGAGACGCGAGGAGTAGCTTGCTACAAGCCGGATCGAGGTCCGAAAGACTAACTTCGCGCATGAGTTCGCTGCGACCGTAAAGACCAACGGCCAAGCGCAGCAAGCGGCACCCCTACGAACCATGCCGCCGTACGAGAGCTGCGGCTACCGGCGCTTCTTTGACGATGGCACGGTGGTGGTTCGAGGCTTGAGGTAACCAACCCGGTCGAGCACCGCACCGACGATGAGCGGCAGCGCGACCGTGGCGTCGTCGAGAACTTCGGCGAAGCGACCGCCTTCGTCTGGCGGGACGAATTTCCCCCAAGAAACAGCTTCCGTGTAGGTGCTCCCTGAAAGGCCGCCCCAATTGACCGGCTCGGGGCAGATGCGAACCCCGTAGTTGTAGCGCTTCAGCGGAAGCTTTTCGTATCCGCGCCGCGCCAGCAACTCGGCGTAAACGCCGAACTGCTGCGCCCAATTCCGCGGGACGCCTCCACCGATCGTGAGAATCCCCATGCGCTTGGTGGCGAGCATCGTCGAAGCGTAATGCTCGAAGTCGAGATACGGATCGAAGCGCAACAGTTGCTTCCCTTCCTTCTTTCGCTGCCGCTGGTGAAGCGCGAAATCAATGCCAAGCTCGGAATCGGTGAATGCCGGAACGAAGACCGGAACATTCTTCTCGACGCAGGATTTCAGGATGCCGCGGCCTTTCGCGTGACGAAGCAAATACTCTCCGATGCGATGATTGATTTTCCAACTCGATACGGTCTCGTTCGCGTCCCAGCGTTCGAGAATGTGATCGACGACTTCCTCGACGGCATCGAGATTGACTTCGGGTTCGAGCGAATCGTAGACGCGGTTGTAACCGGCAAAAAAAAGCTCCTTATCGCCCACGCTGGGATCGTAACGAAAATGCGAGCGGCCGGTGGCTTCGACGAGGCCGTGCGCCATGAGCGCACCAGTTGAAACGATCGCCTTCACGATGCCGGAATCGACGAGATCGCAAAACACGAGGCCCATTTTCCCGACCGTAAGGGCGCCGGAAAGCGTCATCACCACGAAACAATCTTTATCGCGCGCCATCGCTTCCACCACATCGGCGGCGTCGCCAATCTGCCGGGCGGTGTACGCCGTCTGCCCCATCGCCCGCACGAGATCATCGATCGTCCGAATCCGGGAAAGATCGAGCGGGTAGATCGGCGTGAGATGATCGGCAACCGGATCGTGAAGAATGCGTCCCGTTGCCCCCTTTTTCTTTGCCATTCAGCGTCCTCGCAGGTAATGTATGAATCCCGAGGCGTTCGGAAATCCTCGGATGACGATTGCGCGCCTCATTGATATTACAAACGAGGCCCGTCGCGAAAGGAAAATTTACATCTCCATGGCGAGAGCGAATCCCCGATGACCCGATACACGCCCATGCCTCCCGACAATTTCCTGGGATTGACGGAGCAGGAAGCTGCTTACGAGACGTCGCGCGCCGTGATTTTTCCGGTGCCGCTCGAGCGAACAACGTCCTACGAGCGCGGGACTGGCAAAGGGCCTGCGGCGATCATCGAGGCGAGCCGCTACGTCGAGCTTTACGATGAAGAACTCGAGCTCGAGCCGTACAAGGAGATCGGCATTTCGACGCTGCCGCCGATCGACACCGAGGATGGCACGCTCGACGAAGTCATCACCGAAATCTTCACGGCGCAACTTGGTCTGCTTGAGGACGGAAAATTTCCGGTGGCGCTCGGCGGCGAGCATTCGCTCACGCCGCCGCTCGTTTCGGCGACCGCGAAGACATTCAAGGACCTGAGCGTGCTGCAAATTGATGCGCACGCGGACCTGCGCGATGAGTATCATGGAAATTCTCAAAGTCACGCGTGCGCGATGCGGCGCGTCGTCGAAGTATGTCCGGCCGTGCAAGTCGGCATCCGTTCGATTTCAGCTGAGGAAGTGGCGGCCATACCGAAACTGCCAACGAAAATTTATTGGGCCAAGGAAATCGTCCGCGCACCGCTGAAAAGCTGGATCGCCAAAGTCCTCGCGGATCTTTCACCCAACATCTATCTGACCATCGACGTCGACGGTTTCGATCCTTCGCTCGTTCCCGCGACCGGAACGCCGGAACCGGGAGGGCTTGACTGGTATCACGTGACGTCGCTGGTTCGCGCCGTGGCGGACCATAAGAAAATTGTGGCAATGGATGTCGTCGAACTGATGCCGCAGCCTGGCGACCACGCATCGAGTTTTCTGGCGGCGAAACTGGTGTACAAGTGTCTCGGATATGTTTTCTGCCAGGGATAACTGCGGCGGAAATCGCTGATGCCGCAGCGCTGGCGCGTTCGGCGAGATATTCCGAGCGACACGGACAGGAATACAAAGAGTTCGGAGGTTAGTTGAATGAGCGCAATGGCAAGCTGTCTTTTGCTTCAGCGGAGCCATACCGTCTTCGTCGGCGTGCATGAAAACGGACTGATCGCTTGGATTATCATCGGATTGATTGCTGGGTGGATCGCGGGAACGGTTTCGCGCGGCCGGGGATTCGGATGCCTGGTGGACATTATTCTGGGATTGATTGGCGCGGTGATCGGCGGCTGGATTTTTTCGCGCCTTGGAATCGTCACGTGGGGATTCTGGGGAAGCCTGGCGGCCGCGACGGTTGGCGCGGTGATACTCGTGGCAATTGCCCGGCTATTTGCGGGTAGCCGGGACTAAAGCGAGTACAATGGATCGAATCTGCTGGACGCGTTCGGTGGACGATTGGCAATAGTACCCGGACACTACGTATCCCCTTCTTGACTGATGGCGAGCTTTTAACCGGACAAATGTGCGGCAACTTCCCTGCGACGTAAGCCGCTTGGCAAGCTGACTGAGAAAGCGTGAAAACTACTTTGAGCACACCATCGCTTTGGGCAATTCCGCTGGGCGGACTGGGCGAGTTTGGAATGAACATGCTGGTGCTCCGCACCGGCGACGACATCATCGTCATCGATGCGGGCTTGATGTTCCCCGAGCAGGAATTGCTCGGCGTGGACATCGTGATCCCCGATATCACCTACCTGAAACAGAACAAAAGGATGGTGCGCGCGATCGTCCTCACGCATGGCCACGAGGACCACATTGGCGCGATTCCATACATCCTCAGAGACCTGAACGTTCCGATCTACGGCACGCAATTCACGCTGGCGCTGGTTCGCAAGAAACTCGAAGAACACGGATTGTTGGATAGCGCGAAACTCATCGAAGTTGCTGCCGGACAAAAGAGTACGATTGGACCATTTCAGATCGAATATCTGCACGTGACGCACAGCACCATAGATTGCGTGGCGTTGGCGATAAGAACTCCGGCCGGCGTAATCATTCACACCGGCGATTTCAAGATCGATCCGACGCCCGTGGACGGCAAGCCATTCGACTTGCACGCATTCGCGCGATACGGGCAGGAGGGAGTGCTGGCGCTTTTCAGCGATAGCACGAACGTCGAGCGGCCGGGATTCACGCCATCGGAACGGTCGGTGGTGGTGCGTCTCGAGGAATTGTTCCGCGCGGCGCCGCAAAAAGTGGTGGTCTCCTGCTTTTCAAGTTCCGTTCATCGCATTCAGCAAGTGATCGACATCGCCGGCACGGTGGGGCGCAAGGTCGGTTTTGTTGGCCGGAGCATGGTGGACAACACGGAAATCGCGCACGGCCTGGGTAAGCTGCGCATTCCGGACGGCAGCGTGGTGCGGCCGCAAGACATCCGAACGTACGACCCGAAAAGGCTGGTTGTGCTGGCGAGCGGAACCCAGGCCGAGCCGATGTCGGCGCTGTCCCGCATCGCCGTGGACAATCACCGCCTGATGAGCATCGGTGAAAATGACACCGTTATTTTGTCGGCGCGGATCATTCCGGGAAACGAAAAAAACATTTTTCGGATGATCGATCATTTCTTCCGGCGGCGCGTGCTGGTTTACTACGAAAGCGGGCGATCCGCGCCGATTCACGTTTCCGGGCACGGCAGCCAGGAAGAGCAGAAGATTTTGCTGCAGCTCGTGCGCCCGAAATATTTCATTCCGCTGCACGGCGAATATCGTCACCTCTTCCGCCACGCGGCGCTCGCGGAGCAGGTAGGTGCGGTATCGGGGCAAATATTTCTGATCGAGTCTGGACAGCCAATCGAGTTCATGGGAGATGGCGGTGCGTATCGGCGCGAGCCGGTGACCGCCGGGCGGGTGATGGTCGATTCCGGATCGCTCGAAGAGATTGAGGATGTAGTGATTCGCGATCGGCGGCACTTGTCGGAAGATGGCGTGGTGGTGCCCATCATCGCAATCGACAAGCACACCGGTCGGATGGAGATATCGCCGGAAATCGTGACGCGCGGATTTTTGCCGTCCGAAGACGGGCAGGAAATTCTGGCCAGGGCGCGCGAAGTGATCCTGAAGACGGTGGAAAATTCGACCGCGGAAGAAAAAACGGACTGGAGCGTCATCAAGGAAAAGATTCGCGCGGATCTGAAGCGCTATTTGAATAAGCAAACGTCGAAGCGGCCGCTGATCTTACCGGTGATCCTCGAAGTCTGAAACCTGCCAATCCCTTGACGCGATGAAAGCGGAGCACGCTCTTCGCGGGCCGCTTAATTCTGCTACGTATCACTTTCTTTTTATTGGCATCCCAAGATGGATCCGCCTCTGGGCGCACGAAATGATGATAATAGCTGCCGTGAAACTCACTCTGCGAGCATACAATCCCGCTGATTTTGAGACGCTGTACGAGATTGATGCGGCTTGCTACGAGCCGGACATTGCGTATTCGCGCGCGGAATTGCGGCATTATCTTGATCTTCCCGATGCAGAATGTCTGGTTGCGGAAACCGCGGACGAACGCGAAACTCGACGCTATAGAAGTAATGCGCGCAGCAAAAGCCGGAGGAAAGTTATCGGTTTTTGCATCACGGCGCGCGAAGACGCATGGGGATACATCGTTACGATGGACGTACTCGAAGCGCACCGGCGATACGGCGTGGCGACGGCGCTGCTGAGAGATGCAGAGCGGAGCATGGCTGCGCACGGCGTTCGCGAGGCAGCGCTTGAAACGGCAACAGACAACGAAACCGCGATTGCCTTCTGGCAAAAGCACGGATATCGTACACGCGGCGTTAGGAAAGATTATTATCCGGGCGGTCGCGACGCGTTTTCCATGACCAAGAAGATCGCGACGGCGTGATTCGAGGCTAATCCGGCTCTCGGAATTCGTAGCGGTGCGAGATGCTGTGCCGGGAAAATATCTGTTGGAACCGGAATGCGACACAGCGATCCACGAAAAGGGGAACTAATAGCTTATGCACCTATGGCAGGTGATCGTACTCGCGATTGTGCAGGGATTGACCGAGTTTTTGCCGGTCAGCAGCACGGCGCATCTGATCCTCTTTCCCTGGCTATTTCACTGGCCCGATCCCGGCCTGGCATTCGACGTGGCGCTGCATGCCGGGACGCTTCTCGCGGTGGTTCTCTACTTCCTTCGCGAGTGGATTCAACTCGTACTGTGCGGGATCGGCTTTCACTATCCGAAGCGCGCGGGCGAACACCAGGTGATCTATCACCGGCGGCTGTTCTGGTATTTGGTGATCGGGACGATTCCCGCGGCCATTGTGGGGTGGAAGTTCGAGCATCAGATCGAGGACCTGCTGCGGAAGCCGGTGCCGATCGCGATTGCGCTGATCGTGGTAGGTTTGCTGATGTGGTACGGCGAATACATCGGCCGCCTGGACCGTCACATCGAGCAAACCTCGCTGGGAGATTCGTTATATATCGGAACCGCGCAGGCTCTTGCGCTGTTCCCGGGAGTGTCGCGCTCCGGGATTACGATTACGGCCGGCCTTTTCCGAGGGATGACCCGCGAAGCAGCGGCCAAATTCTCCTTCCTGCTATCGACTCCTGTGATTGCCGGCGCCGCCGCCAAGGAGCTTCCGAAACTATACAAAATGCAGAAGGCGGGCGTGCTGGGAATGCCGCTCTCGCATGTGGCGATCAGCATCGCCGTCTCGGCAATCGTGGGCTACGTGGTGATCGCATTCTTCCTCCAGTACTTGCAGACACGTACGCTGAAAATCTTCATTTACTACCGAATCCTGTTTGGTATAGTCGTGCTGTTACTCGCGTTCCTCCCATTGGGCTCCGTGCGATAGCGCCGGCACGACCCAGAACCGCGCGGGAGCCTTCCCTATTGAGCCCAGCCCTCCGAATTCCGCGCCGCGGGTTCGTTGAGGATAAAAGGAGCTTGGTGTGCGCGTCCTTACGCCAACCGATAACAAACGATTCAACGAGCTGATGGGGTTCGTGGGCCTCAGCCTCGCCGTACTGCTGGCGCTTAGCCTGCTTTCCTATTCGCCGCACGACGCGTCGTTCAACGTGTCGGCAACGCCGCTCGGATCCACGCCGGCGCAAAATTGGATCGGGCCGGTGGGCGCGTATTTGTCCGACCTCTTTTTTCAGTTTTGCGGATTTTCGGCGTTTCTCTTTCCCGTTGGGCTGTTCGTGGTGTCGATGCGATGGTTCCGGAGCCAGGCGCTCGTCGCGCCGGTTGCCAAGCTGCTTGGTTCGGCAATGCTGCTTACGTCCTTGTCGGCTGAGTTGGCACTGTTGCGTGCGCCGGAGGTGCGAGGAGCGCTGCCGGCCGGAGGATTGTTCGGCACGATGCTGGCGGAAGGCCTGCGCGCGGCGTTCAATCCCCTCGGAGCAAATCTAATATCCATCGCGACGCTGCTGACCGCGCTTTTCATGACCACCAGTTTTTCGCTCCGCGCGGCAGGCCGATGGATGAAGAGGCCGATGGCGGACGACGGCCATGTCGGGAAAATGATCGCCCGCGCGAAAGAGTGGCGCGAACGGCGGGAATCGGAGCGGCTGCGCAAGAGGGTCGAGGAAATTAAGATCGCGGGGCGTCCGCCCGTTCCGCAGCAGAAAGTTTCAAGACGCGATCAGGCAACGGATGAGAAAGAGGAACTGGAGGATGGCGAGTATGCGAGAGAATCACGGCGCGCTCCGGCCGTAATTAAATTTCACGATCGAGAAGAGGACCTGGCGCCCTTGGCTCCAAGGGCTGGAAAGAAATCGCCGACTGAACCGAAAATCGCGCGCGGGAATGCCGGATTCAAGCTGCCGCCGTCAAGCCTGCTGACACCGGCCGAACGCGGCGAGAAGATGAATGAAAGCGAGCTCAAGGAGTACGCGCGCGCAATCGAGCAGAAATGCGCGGAATTCGATGTCTCCGGGCACATCACGCAGATCAATCCAGGTCCCGTGGTGACGACCTTTGAATTCAAGCCCGAGGCTGGAATCAAGTACAGCCGGATTACGGGACTCGGCGATGATTTGTGCCTGGCGCTGCAGGCGGAATCAATCCTGATCGAGCGTATTCCTGGAAAATCGACGGTCGGAATCGAAGTCCCGAATCCTCATCGCGAAACGATTGCGCTGCGCGACGTGATCGAATCTCCCGAGTTCGGGCATCCTGCCTCGAAGTTGACGGTTCCGCTAGGAAAAGATTTGATCGGGCGGATACGCGCCGCCGATCTCACGCAGATGCCGCACCTTTTGATTGCCGGGTCCACGGGCACGGGAAAGAGCGTCTTCATCAATTCCCTACTGATGGGAATGCTATACAAAGCGACGCCGGATGAATTGAAACTCGTTCTGGTCGATCCAAAGCGGCTGGAATTGGGGCTTTATTCCGATATCCCGCATTTATTTACGCCGGTGGTGACCGATCCGAAAGTGGCGGCCAACGTTCTGCGGAACGCGGTGCGCGAAATGGAGCGCCGTCTGAAATTGCTGGCACAACGGGGCGTGCGCAATATCGATCAGTACAATCGGACGTTCGACAAGACGCAATCGCTCTCTCTATTTGAGAACGTCGAGGACGTGGAACACAAGCCGCTTCCCTACCTCGTAATTGTGATCGACGAACTGGCCGACCTGATGATGGTGGACACAAACGGCGTCGAGGAATCGATCACACGCCTGGCGCAAATGGCCCGTGCCGTCGGGATACATTTGATTCTTGCGACACAGCGCCCCTCGGTAGACGTCATCACGGGGTTGATCAAGGCGAATTTTCCGGCACGCATTTCGTTCCGCGTAGCCAGCAAAGTGGATTCGCGCACCATCCTCGATTCGAATGGCTCGGAATCCCTGCTTGGCAAAGGCGACATGCTTTACCTCCCGGCAGGATCATCGCGATTGCACCGAATTCATGGGCCCTACGTGAATGAGCACGAAGTGGGAGCGGTGTGCGATTTCTGGCGCGAGCAGGCTAGGGCGATTTACAGCGAGGAATTGCTCAAACCGCCCAAAGACGAGAACGCCTCTGGCTCCGCTGGAGAGGACGGCGGCGAAGAAGTGGACGACGAGCTCTATCACGACGCGATCCGCGTCGTCTGCGAAATGGGCCGCGCCTCGACATCAACGCTGCAACGCCGGCTGCGCATCGGATATGGACGCGCCGCGCGATTGATCGATCTGATGGAAAAGGATGGCATCGTCGGACCGCCGGACGGCTCAAAACCGCGCGAAGTGCTCAAGAAGCGGGACTGGATGAAAGAGTTTGATGAATCCATGAAGTGAGCAGAAAAACCCGTCGCGTCGTTCGGCAAACGGCAAATGCGAATGCCGGGCTGAAGCCCGGCGCTACAAAGGACAGAATCCAGTTCGTGTGATGCTGTCCGGGGATGGCTCGGAATCTTTGCCAGCGAAGGTAAGTGGAAGCGCGGTTTTCGCTTTGCGCCCCCGTCGTTTTTCCCTACAATCTTTGTTTGTCCCGGTGCCGAGGTAGCTCATCGGTAGAGCGCGGCCCTGAAAAGGCCGGCGTAGGCAGTTCGATTCTGCCCCTCGGCACCATCCCCCCCACGTCTCATCGAAAACATTCCAGTTTTCTGAAACAACGCCGGGGGCGAGGGCGATTTCATCCGATTGATGAATCTGGCAGCGAAGGATGCAGGCTCGGCCTTTGCTTCAATTGGCCGGGTTTCACCTTTCGACCGGCGAAGCGCAGCCGCAGCCGGTCCATGTACAGGTAAACGACCGGGGTGGTGAATAGGGTCAGCATTTGGCTCACCATCAGACCGCCGACGATGCTGATTCCGAGCGGCCGCCGCAATTCCGAACCAGTTCCCGTCCCCAGAGCAAGCGGCAGGCCACCCAGCATGGCCGCCATCGTGGTCATCATGATCGGCCGGAAGCGTAGTATGCAAGCCTGGTAAATCGATTCCTCGGGACTCTTTCCTTCCTTGCGCTCGGCATCCAGCGCGAAATCAATCATCAAAATCGCATTTTTTTTCACGATTCCTATCAGCAGAATGATGCCGATTAGGGCGATGACGGTGAGTTCGGTGTGCCACAGCAACAGCGCCAGCAGCGCGCCCACTCCGGCCGACGGCAGCGTGGAAAGTATGGTGATTGGATGAATGTAGCTTTCGTACAGCATTCCAAGCACGATGTAGACTGTAAACAACGCAGCCGCGATCATGAGCGGTTCATTCGCGAGCGACGCCTGATACGCCTGAGCCGTGCCTTGAAAGGTAGCTTGAATCGACGCGGGCATTCCCATTTGCCGCTCAGCAGCCCCGATCGCAGCCACGGCATCGCCCAGGGCGACGGTCGGACCTAAATTGAAGGAAAGCGTGACCGCCGGAAATTGTCCTTGATGATTGACGGCAAGAGCTGTCGTCGTTTTCTCAAAGTGCGTCACTGCGCTCAACGGCACTTCCGTTCCGTTAGCGCCTCCAATGTAGACGTCGTTCAGCGCATCGGGATTCTGCTGGAAGCGAGGATCGACTTCCATAACCGTGTGATACTCGTTGAGTTGCGTAAACGTTGTCGAAACTTGCCGCTGGCCGAAAGCGTCGTACAGCGTGTTGTCGAGGGTCTGCATAGGAATTCCGAGGCGAGATGCCGCGTCCCGGTCGACGACAAGCTGTGCGTTCAATCCTTTGTCCTGCTGGTCCGTGGCTACGTCGCGAAGCTGCGGCAGTTTTTTCATGGCAGCCAGCATTTTGGGCGCCCATGTTTCAAGGTCCGTCAAATCCTCGCTTTCGAGCGTGAACTGATACTGCGAATTACTCGACCGGCCCCCCACGCGGATATCCTGCGAAGCCTGCAGGTAAAGAGTTGCACCCGGAACCACGGTGAGCTTATGCCGCAATCGTGCGATCACCTGATCGGCGCCGGCGCTGCGCTCCGAGAGCGGCTTCAGAGTAATGTACATTCGACCAGTGTTCAGCGTGCCGCCGCTGCCACCCACGAATGAGACGAGATGCGCCACGGCCGGATCCTTCATGACGATGTTGACGAACTGCGTCTGCTTCTCCCTCATGCCCTCGAACGAAATGTCCTGCGCGGCCTGTATCGATCCGCCCAGGGACCCGGTGTCCTGCTGAGGGAAGAAGCCCTTCGGGATGACGTAAAAGAGAACCCCTGTAAGACACACGGTGGCAATCAGAACTGCCAGAGTGAATCGCTGGTGGCCCAGCACCCAGCGCAGACCGCGGTCGTAGCTCGAAAGCATCCCTTCAAACGCGCGTTCGCTAGCGCGAAACAGCCTGCTGCGTTCTTCCTTCCTGTGCGGCTTCAAGAATTTCGCGCACATCATGGGTGTCGTGGTCAGCGAAACCAGCAACGATACGGCGATCGTGGCACTGAGCGTCACCGCAAATTCCCGGAATAGCCGCCCGACAATACCTCCCATCAAGAGAATCGGGATGAAGACGGCGATGAGCGACAGGCTCATAGAAAGCACGGTGAATCCGATCTCGCGGGCGCCTTTGAGCGCCGCTTGAAAAGGAGGCACGCCGGCTTCCAGATAGCGCGCGATATTCTCGATCACCACGATCGCGTCGTCCACGACGAACCCGGTGGAGATCGTCAACGCCATGAGCGACAAATTGTCGATCGAATAGCCGAACAGATACATCACGCCAAAGGTCCCAATCAAAGATACGGGAACGGCTACCGCCGGAATCACGGTGGCCCACACGTTGCGCAGGAAGAGAAAGATCACCAGGATGACCAGACAGATCGACAGCATCAGCGTGAATTCAGTGTCATGCACCGAGGCTCGGATCGTCGTGGTGCGATCCGAGATCACGGTGAGAACAACCGACGCCGGAATCGAGGCCTGCAAATTCGGCAGCGCGGCTTTCACGCGATCCACTGTGCCCACGATGTTCGCTCCCGGCTGGCGGAATACGATCACAATCACCGCCGGTTTTCCGTCCGCGACTCCCGCAGTGTGAATATCCGCCACGGAATCGTAGACCTTCCCGATATCCATCAGGCGCACGGGCGCGCCATTGCGATAAGCGATTACCAGAGGCTGATAATGCGCGGCGTCAAACAATTGATCGTTGTCGCGAATCACCCAGCGAATGAGCCCATTTTCGACGTCGCCTTTCGGAACGTTTGAGTTCACTTGCCCCAGGGCGGTTCGTACGTCCTCGAGGCTCAGGTGATAACTGGCGAGTTGCATGGGGTCGACGTCGATCCGCACGGCGGGACTGGCGCTGCCTCCGACGAACACCTGACCCACGCCATTCACCTGTGAAAGCTTCTGCGCGACGATGGAATCACAGGTGTCGTACAATTTTCCCAGCGGCAAGACATCCGAGGTGGCCGTGATGATCAGAATCGGCGAGTCCGCCGGGTTGATTTTCCGGTAGGTGGGCGCGCTCGGCAGGTTTGCAGGCAGTTGGCTGCGCGCCGCGTTGATAGCCGCCTGCACGTCGCGAGCGGCGGCGTCTATATTCCGGTTGAGATCGAATTGCAGCGTGATGGAAGTGGATCCCAACAGGCTCGTGGAAGTCATCTCCGTCACGCCGGCGATTCGGCCGAACTGCCGCTCGAGCGGAGTGGCTACCGACGAAGCCATTGTTTCCGGGCTTGCGCCCGGCAGGCCCGCACCAACCGAGATCGTCGGAAAGTCCACTTGAGGCAAAGAGGCCACCGGAAGATAAAAATAGGCCACTCCGCCTGCCAGAAGAACGGCAGCCGTGAGAAGCGAGGTTGCGATGGGCCGGCGAATGAATGGACTGGATATATTCATCGGAGATCAATCGCCGGGAGCGGCATTCTCGATGGGATTGCCGATTCTGAAACGAGAAACGCGCCGCGCGAGCCGGTCAAAGTAGAGATAGACGACCGGCGTGGTGAACAAAGTGAGCGCCTGGCTGACGATCAGGCCGCCGACGATGCTGATTCCAAGCGGGCGTCGCAACTCCGACCCGGTTCCAGAGCCTAGCGCGAGCGGCAGGCCGCCCAGGAGCGCCGCCATTGTCGTCATCATAATCGGTCGAAACCGCAGCAGGCATGCCTGATAAATAGATTCCTCGGGGCTCTTGCCCTCCTTGCGTTCGGCTTCGAGCGCGAAATCGATCATCATGATGGCGTTCTTTTTCACAATGCCGATCAGCAGGATGATGCCTATCAAGGCGATGACGCTGAGATCCTCGCCAAAGAGCATCAGGGCAAGAATTGCTCCTACTCCGGCCGATGGGAGCGTTGAGAGAATCGTGATCGGATGGATGTAACTTTCGTAGAGCACGCCGAGCACAATGTAAACCGTCACGAGGGCCGCAAGGATCAGCAACGGCTCATTCGACAGCGAGGCCTGAAATGCTTCCGCCGTTCCCTGGAATTCGGCGTTGATGCTCGCGGGCATGCCCATTTCCAGCTCGGCGGCCTTGATTGCTTTCACCGCATTACCCAGCGATGCGCCGGGCGCCAGGTTGAACGACAGCGTGACCACCGGGAATTGGCCCTGATGATTGACGGCGAGCGGAACCGATACGTCCTGCACGTGCGTAAACGCGCTGAGCGGCACTTGCGTTCCATTCGAGGACTTGACGTAAATGTTTTTCAGTGCGTCGGGATTCCGCTGAAATCCCGGAGCGACTTCCAGGACCACGTGGTACTGGTTCAGTTGCGTGAAAATCGTCGATACTTGCCGCTGCCCAAAAGCGTCGTACAGTGTTTCGTCAATTGCCTGTGGCAGGATCCCGAGCCGGGACGCGGTATCGCGATCGATCACCAGATCAGCTTCAAGTCCATTGTCTTCCTGATCGGACGCGACGTCCGTTAATTGCGGCAACTGCTTCAACTTTTCGACCAGCTTTGGCGCCCACAGGGAAAGTTCGCTCGAGTCCGCGTCCTCGACGGTGTACTGATATTGAGTCCGGCTCACGCGGTCCTCCACCGTCAGGTCTTGCACCGGCTGCATGTACAGAGTGATTCCCGCCACTTTCGCGACTTGCGGTTCGAGGCGCTGAATGATCTGCGAGGAGGTGGCGCCACGCTGGTCGCGAGGCTTCAGGTTGATTTGAATTCGGCCGCTGTTGGGCGTAAGGTTGGTTCCGTCCACGCCTATGAAACTCGATAAGCTCGTCACATCCGGATCTTTGAGGATCACCGATGCGAGCTCCTGCTGGCGCTCGGCCAGAGACGAAAACGAAATGGTTTCAGGCGCCTGCGAAATCCCCAGGATCACGCCGGTGTCTTGCACCGGGAAAAACCCCTTCGGAACGTAGTAATACAAGAAAATCGTCAGTACCAGAGTACCCACGGTAACGATTAGGGTGATCGTCTGATACCGGAGAACGATTTTCAGGCCGCGCGCGTACATCTCGATGCCGCGATTGAAAAACCGCTCCGACGCGCGATAAAACCAGCCTTGCTCGGATTCTTTCTGATGGCGCAGCAGCTTGGCGCACATCATCGGAGTGAGCGTTAACGAGACGAATGCCGAAACGATGATCGTTACGCCCAGCGTCACGGCGAATTCCCGGAACAAGCGCCCGACGATATCGCCCATGAAGAGCAATGGAATCAGGACGGCGATTAGCGAGACCGTCAGGGATAAGATCGTGAACCCGATTTGCTCGGAACCCTTCAGAGCTGCTTCGAGCGGGGGGTATCCTTCCTCGATGTAACGCGAGATATTCTCGATCATGACGATCGCATCATCGACGACAAACCCCGTCGAAATGGTCAGAGCCATCAGGGACAGATTGTCCAGGCTGTAGCCGAGCAGATACATCACCCCGAAGGTGCCCACGATCGACAAAGGAACCGCGACGCTGGGAATGATCGTCGCCGCCACACTGCGCAAGAAAAGAAACATCACCATCACGACCAGGGCAACCGTCAGCAGCAATTCAAATTGAACGTCTTTCACCGAAGCGCGAATGGTGGTGGTCAAATCCGTGAGCGTCTGCACTTTCACGGATGAGGGTAACGAAGCCTGCAACCGGGGGAGAATCTGATTGATGCGGTTGACCACGCCGATGATGTTCGTTCCCGGCTGGCGCTGAATGTTGAGAATCACAGCTGGCGTTGTATTCATCCAGGCCGCTTGGTATTGGTTTTCAGCGCCGTCCACCACGTTGGCTACATCCGACAAGCGGACCGGCGCTCCGTTGTGGTACGCGATGACGATCGGTTTGTAGGATTCGCTCGATATGAGCTGATCGTTGTCATTGATCGTGTAGGACTGGCGCGGGCCGTCGAGATTGCCTTTCGCCTGATCCACGTTGGCTTGCGAAAGCGCAACACGAAGATCCTCGAGGCTCAGCCCATAGGAAGCGAGCGCCGTCGGGTTTGCCTGAACGCGGACGGCCGGCTTCTGCCCTCCACTGATGGTTACAAGCCCCACGCCGGGAAGCTGGGAGATTTTCTGCGCGAGATTTGTATCCGCAACATCTTCCACCTTCGAAAGCGGCAGCGTGTCGGACGTCAGCGCAAGCGTCAGGACCGGCGTGTCGGCCGGGTTCACCTTGCTGTAGATGGGAGGGTTCGGCAAGTCCGGAGGCAGATACGTGGAAGCCGCGTTGATCGCAGCTTGCACCTCCTGCTCGGCCACATCGATATTTTCAGCCAGATCGAATTGAAGCGTAATTACCGAGCCGCCGAACGAGCTTGTGGACGTCATCTGGCTCAGCCCAGGAAGCTCGCCGAATTGTCTTTCGAGAGGCGTGGTGACCGCGGACGCCATTACGTCCGGGCTGGCACCCGGATAAAACGTGAGAATCTGGATCGTCGGGTAATCCACCTGTGGCAGCGCCGAAACCGGCAGTTGCAGGTAAGCGACAACTCCGACGAGCAAAACACCCACCATCAGAAGCGACGTCGCCACCGGGCGAAGAATAAATGGACGCGACGGACTCACTGATTCGATCCCCCAGCGGGGTCGGACTCCAAAGTACGCGCCGTGGGAGCCGGATGTGGCGCTACCTTCGAGCCAGGCTGAAGTTTGTCCTGTCCGTCAACGACCACCTGGTCCGACGCCGAAAGTCCTTGCTTGATCACGGCGACATTGCCCTCGACGAAATCCAGCTGCACAGGCCGCATTTGGGCCTCGTTGTTCGAATCCACGACGTAGACGAAGCTTCCTTGCGCGGTCTTCTGAATCGCGGCCGAAGTCAACACGATCGCGTTCTTTCGTACGCTGAGGAACAGGCGCACGTTGACGAATTCGTTGGGCCAGAGAGAGAGCGTGGCATTGGCGAATTCGGATTTCAATTTCACGGTCCCTGTTGTCGTATCGATTTGATTGTCGATAGTGAGAAGTTTGCCGTCTGCGAGCTTGGTTTTGTCGTCCTGGCTATAAGCTTCCACCACAAGCTGCTGACTTCGCATCCGCGTTATCACTTCGTTGATGTTGCCTTCCGGAAGAGTAAAGTCCACCGCGATGGGCTGCACTTGAGTGATCACGAGCATGCCGGTGGTATCCGCGGCGTGGACGATGTTCCCCACGTCCACCAATCGCAGCCCTACGCGGCCCGTTATCGGTGCGGTGATTTTCGAGTAGGTCAGCTGAAGTTTCTGGGTGTCGATCATGGCCTGGTCGGCTTTGATGGCTCCATCCGACTGCCCGACCACTGCTTGCTGAGTGTCCACCTGTTGCCTGGGCGCCACTCCTTCCTGCCACAAAGTCTGATACCGTCCGAGGTCCACTTGCGCGTCCTTCTGCAGAGCCTCATCTTTGGCAAGCTGGCCCTGGGCTTGTTCAAGGGCTACTTGATAGGGCCGTGGATCGATCTCCGCAAGCAGTTCGCCTTTGCGGACGAATTGCCCCTCTTTGAAATAGACCTTCATCAATTCGCCATCCACCCGGCTGTGAACGGTTACCGTGTTGTATGGGATGACCGTGCCGAGCGCGGTCAAATAGTACGGAACGTCTCTCTGCCTGACGGGCGCAACTCCAACTGAAACGGCCGGCACGTTCGCGCGTGCTTTTGCGGCGGCAGCATTAGCGGCGGCATCGCTTCGCACGCGATAGTACGCATAGGCTCCGATTGCGAGCAGTACGATGATAAGGACCCACAGCCAGCGCTTGCGCGAAGGAGGCCGTACTTGAGGTTCGCGTCCGGGACTGGCAGGAATTGTCTCGTGAATATTCACCGTATGCATAGCACCCATCAGTGTCCTCGCGCCTTGAGTTAGCTTCGTCCCAATTTAGACGTGCGCTGCTTGTAAGTGGATACAACGACGAATGTTGGAATGAACGAAGCGACCCGTCGCCTGGGCCGCATGACCCAAACGTTCATGTCGGCAAAACAAGAGAACGACAGAAGGGCGACGAGAGGGATGCCAGGCAAAGGCATACGTCAGAGTGGACTGAAAAACTGCCCGCTCCGGACACCACACGACGTTGTAAGTCCATCACTCCTTTCTCTAGCTAGAACTGTCCGCGATTCAATTATCCGGGATCAGCGTGGAGGTGTAGTATGAGCCTCAGAGACTTGCAGGAGGCCGCCTATGCGATTTCTTGGAGTAGGGTTCCTCTTTGCCGCGTTGGTTGTTGGCATTACATTCGGTCAGCGCCAGATTCCGCCTGGCGTCCGTCAGGCGGACAAAGCCGTCGAACAGGGATCCGCGAACGTCGAGTCCCCGATCGGGCCTGTCCGGCGGACCATTGACCCGGCCGAGGTCAAGGCCGAAGCTGCACAATTGCAATCCCTCGCCGCGGAAATCCCCGCGCAGGTGGACCAGGCGACAAAGGGCATATTCCAAAAGGATTTGTCCGCCAATCTTAAGAAGATCGAAAAGCTCGCCAAACACTTGCGTTCGGAAGTCAACCCGTAACCGACTGGGGATTCCAGAGCCTGGCGTCGCTCAGCTGGCGAGATTCGCCAATCCGATTCCCAAAGGTTAGTGTTATCTGGAAACCTGTCTGGCATATCCACGAGCGAGGATTAGTTCACGCCACGCATCACATCGTAGCGTGCGATGGCATATCCGAGGGCGGCTCCAAAAAATACTTCGGATGGAAAATGCTCTTTTGCCGGGATGCGCGAAAAACTGATCAACCCTGCCGCGCCATACGCGACCCACGGAACCCAGCGATGATTTCGGTACCGTTCGGCAATCACGGTGGCAATTGAAAACGCGCCTGTGGCATGCCCTGACGGGAAGCTGCTGCCTTTGCCGAAAATCGACACATGGCTCCGGAAAAAAGTGTCAGAGAATTGGTTCGGAGGAACGTCCAATGGCCGAAAGCGACGCGTGACGAGCTTGGCGGCAACGTGAGGAATCGCGCTGGCAGCGTAGGCTTCTGCTGCGAGAAGCGCTGTTTGCTCCGCATAGGAATCCTTCCGTACCAAACCCACAATGTAAAACGACGCCGGCACAATTGCGATGGCAGCCCCCGTCGTTGTTCCGCTGAATACTCGAGAAAACCCGTGAAAGTCGGTCGTGTGAACGAAGTAGGGAGTGTCGTACTTATCCGCGACTATGAGCCCCGTAGTTACGCCCACGACCGAAACAGTCGGAAACAAATGCTCTCCACGGCCGACCTGTAAGGGAAAGAGCCAAATCCTTTTTTCATCGCGAAGAATATTCCAGGGAAGCTGCTTCCAGGATATAGTTTTCTCGGGCGTTGTAGACGTCGCGATCGGCGCCCAACTACTCGACGCGGCGGGAACCGGCTCCCCAAACACGTTGGGTGAAGGCATTGGCGCGACTGATGCGCGGACAAACACTCCCACGCTGGAAGGCGCCACGAACGTCGTATCGCTGGGAGCCGGAGGTTGCTGAGCAGACACGCGCCCCGCCCACGGGATAGCGAGTAGAAAGGCGATTCCAACTGACGATCGGAACAGTTTGACGGAAACAGGTGATAGTACGCGATGCTTGGCGCTACCTAACATGCGGTTCTGCTCTCGCACGCGCAATTTGCGACCTCTGAATTCATATGTGTTGCGCTCCCTCGAAGGACTGCCTGAGTCCGATTGAGGCCGAATCGGTTAATCCCTTCTTGAACCGCGGCAACCTGCTTCGCCCCATGATTGTTACTTTGCCGGGGGAAAATCTTTGAACATCTTCTCAATGGCCTTACCGAGCTTTTTGGCGTTCTTTTCGGGCTTGCCGGAGAGCGTATCGCTGGCGGTTCCGCGCCAGATGACCTTCTTGGTGTGCGCGTCGAAAAGATCGACGACCAACGTTCCAACGGTGTAGTTATTCACGCTGGTTGTGGATCCGCCCACCCATCCACGCCAGCCCCACCCGGGCAAGTCGTCGTAAAAGGTATTCAAGGTTTGCTCCTGCTCCGTAACGCCATTGGCGACAACTCCAACGCTAGCGTCTGCCGTAACAAGCTGCCAGCCTTTCGCCTGCAATTGAGAATTAACATCATCCATCACGCGCTGGCGCATCAGCGGGTCATGCACCCGCGCCGGTCGAACCCACATGAACGTGTGATACGACGCAAACGCGGCGTTGTGGTCGTAGTCGGTCGTAATCTTCTGCGCGTGCGCGGGACGCGCGATCGTCAGCAGGAGGAGGCAAGTGCCGAGGCCCGCGAACAACCTCGCTTTGAACGGGCGCATTTTGCGAGGCTCCTTTTTTCGGGAACAGCATGGCTGGGAGGTTCTTCCAAGCAACGAACGATGCGCGATGCTGGCGGCATGCACCCAATCAATTCTCACGCAAGTTAAGGTAGAGAAAGAGTTCGACGGCGGGAATCGGGCGTGTTTGGTATGAGTTAAGGGGATAACGCGGTATCTCATTTGTATCATCTTGAACGGACATTCGGAATTGGACGGCCTACGGAGTCTTAAAGTGCAGTTCTGCGTCGGAGCGGCGAACGTAATTGGCATCGAGCGAAAGCGAGTCAGAGAGCCCCCCGAAGGCGGCCTGTGCCAGCCCAAGACGCCCGATAGATGGGGCTAGAATGCTTGATACCATCTCAACGCCGGGGGCACCGACGCCAAAGTCAGTAAACAAGCTCCCTGACGCAGGTGCGTCGGTCGTAACGACTGCCACAGTGCCCTCTCGCGCTAGCGAAGAAAGCGCGGCGCGCAATTCATCCGCTGCGGCCACGCGATCTTCGCCAATCGATAGCCAGCGATGCGCTTCCTGTCGATAAACTCCAAAATAAAACTGACCTCGCCGGGCGTCCAAGACCGGCACAACGATTCCCGCCGTAGATCGCGATTGGGCGGCAACCGCAGCGAGTACACTCACGCCTGTAACGGGCTTCTCGTGGACTTCTGCCCAAGCTTTTGCGGTTGCAAGACCGACCCGAAGGCCTGTGAATGATCCTGGGCCGGTTGCAACCGCGAATAAATCGAATTGCCTCAGCTCCAGTGACAGATCGTGCAACAGAAAGTCCAAATGACGGAACAGGCGGGAAGAGTAGGTCTCTTCGGAAGACGTATGAATGGCACCGAGGAGTTTTTCATCTCGGACCACGGCTACGCTGCCTGAAGGCGATGACGTGTCTACCGCAAGAACTAGCACCACAGCATTATAGGGCAATCTATTGGCCAATCTCGCGCGCACATCGATGTATTTTTGAACTTCCATGAACCTTAGAAAGTCTTGAGAATGCCTTGACGTCTGCTCCGCATGTGCCTAAACTTTTAATATGCTTTTCGGGGAGGGGACTTCAGCCTATGGAATTTAAGCTTGGTGAGAAGGTTGTGTATCCGAACCACGGTGTTGGGGTTATCGAGCAAATCAGTTACGGCTACTTGAACGGCCGGTCGGAACGCTATTACATGCTTAAGATCGTAACCAGTGGATTGAAAGTGATGGTACCGCAATCGAATGTGGAAAACGTCGGCCTGCGGCCCATCATTCGCAATCAGCAAGCCGGCGCGGTGATATCGTACCTCGAGAACGGCCGCTCCGCTTCCCACCACGATTGGAAACACCGATTCAAAGAGAATTCAGACCGCATGCGCACCGGTTCGCTAATGGAGGTCGCCGCGGTACTGAAGGGTCTGGTGGCGTTGAGCCGCACCAAGCCTCTCTCCTTCCGTGAAAAGAAGATGCTGGAACGCGCGAAGTATCTTCTCGTGACTGAGTTGGCTACGGTGAGAAACACGTCCGAGCAGACGGTGGAAGGGAACATCGTTCGGGCTCTCGCCAAAGCCAAGTTGCAAATGCCGGAAACAGCGCCGATGCAGGATTGAAGTTCCTCTCTCTAATCAGCCGGGCGCGACCGCAATGGTCGCGCCCGGTTTTTTTGCAGGCATGGCCAAAAGTCCCAAAGCCTGACGCGCCACAAATGCTTCGAATCCGATTTCCACGCTTCCCGCTAGCGATTTCGTGAAGAAAGGATGCCCTCGATCTGTTTTATGTGGTTGATGTCGTGGCCGGCAAACATTGCAGTAATAGTCTCGATGGTTTCTTCGCCCCGCTCTGAATGCATTCCGTAATGTTTCCACTGCGCGGAACTGAGCGACTTCAGGAGAGCGATGTTCGCGTTGCGATACGCGCGGAAATCGTCGAGCGATTCGCGAGCCTCGCGCTTGTCGTATCGCAGCGCGACTGCCCAAGCGTCCTGATCGAACGCTTGAATCGGCGTGCCCGGCGCGCCAAGAATCATGCGTATGCGATACCCGCCAACGAGTTCGGCATCCGCGAGATGCGCGATGATCTCCGCGACGCACCACTTCCCGGGGGCTGGTCGCTTCCGTAACTTCGCCGCCGGCATCCCCTTCAGCAGACGATCCAGCTTTTTGGGCGTCGCCGACTGGACTTTCAACGGATCCTGGCCCTGCAAATTCCCGCGAATGCGTTGGATGTATTGTTGCGGCGTTTCTTTCATAATGCGGTTCCTCCTCAATCCGGTCGTTCGGATAACAAAGTGTACAGACGCCAAGCCGTCAGTGAAAGGAGCATTCTGCTGGAAGCAAGCCGGACCTGGCGCCAATTTGGCTGTGGCGCTCGTTGCCAGCACGATGCCGATAACGATAAACGGATCGCATCGTCCGCGCCTTTGGCGTTTTGGAAACCACAGACTCTGAAAAACACCGCGTCAAACCTCCCCGGCTTAAAATTAAGGAATGCTTAAATCGGCCGACCCCTCTCCGATCAAGCTGGCAGTGAAACCCGAAGACCAGGAGCTTGCGCGGAAGCAGCAGGAACAGGCGGCCCTGGAAGCGGAACTAGCCGACCGCGAGCTTCGTTCGGCAAACCTGCGCGCGGAACTTGGCGCATTCGAGCGCCGTTATTTGCATTTCGTAGGCCTGAAATATGCGGAACTCGACGAACTGAAAGCTCAAGTGGCGGAGCGCCAGGCCAGCGAACAGCCCGCGAACCAAAGCGCCCAACAAGCCGCTCGTGACGCTCGAGCGCATGCGAATGAGACCGCGCAGTCAGCCGGTGAAGAATCTCGGGAAGAACCCCGGTCGTTTCAAGCTTCACCCGAAATTAAGCGCCTTTACCGCGAGGTCGCAAAGAGAATACACCCCGATTTGACGTCCGACCGGGCGGATCGCGCGAAGCGGCAGCAATTGATGGCCGATGCAAACCAGGCCTACGAATGCGGAAACGAAGGCCAGCTTACAAAGATTCTCGATGAATACGAATGCAGTCCCGAAGCGGTGGAAGGCGAAGGACCCGGAGCGGAGCTCGTTCGCGTGATACGCAGGATCAGCCAGGCCCGTGGCCGACTATCCGAGATCGAAGCGGAACTTCAGGAGCTTTGCCGGTCGGATTTATACCAACTGAAATCGCGGCTCGACGAAGCGGAACAGCACGGGCGCGATGTGTTGAAAGAGATGGTCGAAAAAGTTGTCGAACAGATCGAGCAAGCAAGACACCGTCTGCAAGAGCGGCCGCACGCTGAATCCTGATGGAAACCAGCCAGAAATTCGCGGTGAAGCAGATCGTTCCGGTAGGCTCGCAGGCGCTGACGGTTAGGTCGGCCGCGCTGGTTGCGCGAGGCTTGCGCGACCTGGCGCGAGATTCAAACTGGCTCATCAAGAAGGTTTTCAGCGGGCGCACGGCGCACCTCGCGATTTCTTCGAGCGGGCAGGTGTGCGCCATTTCACCGCCCGAGCGCAACGGAACGCAACGAACGGTGCTGTACGACATCGAGCGGAGCGTACCAACGCTGGCGCTTGCAGCGCCGAACGAACGGGTGGTTCCGCAAGGCCAATCGCAGGCGGCGTTTGCGTGGTCAGCGGACGGCTCGCGAATCGTCGTCGCGCGCGCGGAGTGGAAGCCTGCGCTGCACCTCTTCGATCTGCATGGCAAGATGCTACTCGGAACCTTCGGCGCGTTCGAATCTTTTCCGGAGACGCTCGCCTGGTCTGCAACCGGAAAATATCTCATGGCTGCGGCATCCGGCAGACGCGGGATGCTGCGTCTTTGGGAAGCGGGCGCGCGCGCGATGCCCTTTCAGGAAAGTCCAGCCCACGAGTTGGCCGCGCCTGATTCAATCGAGCCGCAAACCTATAATGCGGAGCCCGGCGACGAAGGCGGATTCGGAGGTTACGGTCGCGCGGCATTTAGTCCAGACGAGAAGGCGGTAGCCAGCGTTGTTGCAATCGAAGGCGATTGGGCCGACGATTCGATCGTCATTGCGAACGTTCCATCGATGCAGCGCCAGATATTCCATCAGGCGCAGGGACACGTCACGGACATCGCATGGGCCAGCGGGAGCCAGCAACTCGTTTATTGCTCCGCAGGGCAGGCATACCGCCTCGATATCGAAACGATGAGCACCGACGCGCTGCCCTTTGGCGCGGAGTTGTGCGTCTGCCATCCGAACCTCCCACTGTGCCTTTGCTTCAGCTCGTGGCTGAAGAATTCAGCGCGGGGAAGGTTATTTATCGTGGATTTGAACCGGCTGACGATTTGCGACGAGCGGCCAGCCGAAGACATCGCCGATTTGTGCTGGAGCATCGACGGCTCGAAGGCCTATGCGGTTACGCACGATGGGATGGGATACATTTACGATCCGCCGCTGATTTAACCGATTGCGTTCCCGGCCTCGAAGCTCCCCGGACCGGAATGAACATTGCGGAATCGCCACGGATGGTTCAGCTTTTCAACTAAGCCAGCGGAAGGTTAGCTTCGGCGTTGAGCGTGGAGTTTTCAAACTCTCCGGACACGAAGCGAGGGTAGCCGGCAGCCGCAATCATTGCGGCGTTATCGGTAGACAGCTGGCGGCTCGGGAAAAAGACTTCGATTTCTCTCTGCGCACATTCGGCCTCGAACGACCTCCGCAACTCGCTATTGGCCGCGACTCCGCCCGAAACAAGCACGGTGCGAACGGATTGCTGCTCTGCCGCCGACAACGTGCGGCCCACGAGATCATCCACAACCGCTCGCTGAAAACTTGCGATGAGGTCGAGCGTGGGCTGCGTCGAGAGTGCGCGTAACGCGTCCGCGGAGCGTTCACCGCGAGCGAGGGCTTGCTGTCGGGTTTCGATCTCGGGCTGGAGTTCCGGACTCCGGCGCAGGTGATATAACACGGCCGTCTTGATGCCGCTGAAGCTGAAGTCGTAAAGGTTCCCTTTCATCTTTGGCTCGGCGAAACGAATCGCTCGCGGATCGCCATATGCAGCCAGCCGATCAATGACCGGGCCACCGGGATACCCGAGGGCGAGCATTCGCGCAACTTTGTCGTAGGCTTCGCCGGCTGCGTCGTCGCGCGTGCCACCGATGCGTTCATAGGTAAAGTGCGCGACTCCATTCCCTCCGAGGGTCCCTCCGCAGGATTTGACGCCATAAAGAATGGTGTGGCCTCCAGAGACGATAAGGCATACCGCCGGCAACCGGGGTACGCGCCCGGCGGCATGCGCTTCGAGAAGAACCGCATGAACGTGCCCCTCAAGATGATTGACGGCGATCAACGGTTTGCCAAGCGAAAGCGCGAGGACCTTGCCGTACGTCACCCCCACGACCAGCGAGCCAGCAAGGCCGGGCCCCTTCGTGACGGCGATAGCATCGAGATCCGGAAGCGCGATCCCAGCCTGTTCGATGGCTTCACGAACGACCGGAACGATCTGGCGAAGATGCTCGCGAGATGCAAGCTCCGGCACCACCCCTCCATATTTGCGATGGATCGCGATTTGGGATGCCACGACGCTCGAAAGCATCCTCCGCCCGCCCGCCACAACCGCTGCGGCAGTCTCATCGCAGGAGGACTCGATCCCGAGAATCAATTTTTCGCTTTCAGCCATGATATTTTTCAGGTCGTGCCCACTCGAAAGCGCTACTCGAAAGGGTTATGTTAGCATACGCCTTTCGCGCGGATTCCAACCGTGAGTCGGAGTCAGGTATGGAGCCGGCGTCTCTGCACCGCGCCGAACCAGGCGAGCCAGCGCGGTTTGCGCGGAATTCCACGATCGTTGTCGCGGTCGCGAGCCAGTTCGCATCGGAAAAGTGGGGGTTTCGAGCGTTACACATACTTATGAGCGAAAAAATTAAGCGAGTGCGAAAGGCAGTCCTGCCCGTCGCGGGACTGGGAACCCGGTTTCTGCCCGCAACGAAGGCGCAGCCAAAAGAAATGCTGCCCGTCGTGGACAAGCCGTTGATTCAGTATGCCGTCGAAGAATGCATCGCGTCGGGAATCGAGCACGTGATCTTCGTCACCGGCCGCCGAAAATACGCCATCGAAGATCATTTCGATCAGGCTCCCGAGCTCGAGCAATTCCTCGAAGAACATGGCAAATCTGACCTCGCGCGCATGGTGCGCGAAATCAGCGGCGGCTTGCATTTCAGTTACACGCGCCAGAGCGAAGCGCTCGGATTGGGGCATGCGGTGCTAACCGCGCGCGAGTTGGTGGGAGACGAGCCGTTTGCCGTGCTGCTTGGCGATGTAATCATGGATGGCTCCGTGCCGACGACCCGCGCGCTTTCGGATATTTACGAAGCCACCGGCGCGGGCGCCATCGCCGTGGAAGAAGTGGATCGTGCGCGAGTGCATCTCTACGGCATCATCGATGCGGCGCCCGCGGAAAAATCGAAGTGGGGAGACCGGCTCTTGAAGGTAAAAAACCTGGTTGAGAAACCGGCCGCGGATAAGGCGCCTTCAAATCTGGGCGTCACGGGTCGTTACGTTTTGCCGCCTGAAATATTCGACTACCTCGAAAATACCAAGCCTGGAGCCGGCGGCGAAATACAGCTTACCGATGGGTTGCAGGCGCTGGCGCGCGAACGCGGCCTCTGGGCCTACATCGATCCCGGCAAAACGCACGATGCGGGCGATAAGCTTGGCTTCCTGAAGGCGACGGTGGAATTGGCGTTGAAAAATTCCGACTTTGGCGATGATTTCCGAACTTACCTGCACGACATGAAATTTTAGAAGCCTTTTCGCGTCTACCTCTATATTAAAAACCGCCGTGCGCCGCAGGCCGCGTCATTACTTTTTCTTCCTTGCGGCGCCCTTCTCGGACGATGGGGCTGGAGCCTTGTCGGATGCGGGCTTTGATTCAGCGGTGGACTTTCCCTCGGCTTTCGAGGCAGCGCCATCACCGGAATTCTCGTTTGCGCTGGATGAAGAGGCCTTCCCGCCGTAATCGGTCACATACCACCCGGTTCCCTTGAACTGGATCGCGGGAGCGGAAGCCATTCGCTCCGCCTTGGCCCCGCACTTCGGACATTTCCGGGTTTCCGGTGCGGAGACGTTCTCGATCTTTTCAAAACGGTGGCCGCACTTGATGCATTTATATTCGTAGAGCGGCAATGCGGAACTCCTCTCGGCTTACCAGCACGAAAGAAAATAGTAGCACGCCAGTGCAAGTCCCGCATCACGAGGCGCCGAATTCCGCGACAGTAAAGATTGATCGAACGAACTCATGGCTCCGGCGGAAGATTCGCGGCAGCGGCCGATTGGCAGGCGCGCCAACAAAGACGCGGCGGATCATGCGTGCCCGCACAGAACGACGCCGTTCACGGCTGTGCTAGACTTGCGCTACGCTCGCGTCATGACTGAATCTAAGATCAACGATAGCAGCAAGGGCTGTCTCTACGTCGTAGCGACGCCGATCGGAAACCTCGAAGATATTTCTCTGCGCGCGCTGCGAATCCTGAAGGAAGCCGACGTCATTGCGTGCGAAGACACGCGGCAGACGCTGAAGCTCCTTTCACATTTCGAGATCCAAAAACGGCTCGTCAGCTATCACGAGCACAACGAGATTACGCGTGCGGCCGCAATCGTAATCGAACTCGAAGAGGGTGCGAAAGTGGCCCTTGTGAGCGACGCGGGGACTCCTGCGATTTCCGATCCGGGACACCGCCTCGTCAGTCTCTGTTTGCGACACGGCATTCGGGTTGTGCCCATTCCCGGCGCGTCGGCGTTTGTGGCCGCCCTGGCCGCATCGGGAATGCCGCTCGAGGAATTCACGTTTGCTGGTTTTTTGCCCTCCCGGTCAACGGAAAGAAGAAAGGCGTTGCGCGCCCTCGCGGATGAAAAGCGAACCATTGCGTTGTACGAAGCGCCACACCGGCTTCTCGACGCGCTCGAAGACGCACTCGATATTCTGGGCAACCGGCCGGCCGTCCTGGCGAGAGAGATTAGCAAGGTATACGAGGAATTTCAGCGCGGCCATTTGGAGGACTTGGTAGCTGCCGTGCAAAAAAAATCGCCGCGAGGCGAGATCACGCTGCTCATCGGCCGTGACGACGGCGCTTCCAAGCACAACGACGGTTCCGCAAAAACTCAAGCCGCAGTGCCACTGGCTCGCCGCGTTGATGAGATCGCAAAAGAGAAAGGCGTTGACCGAAAAGCAGCGCTGAAGCAAGCTGCACGCGAACGAGGCCTGACTCGGCGCGAAGCCTACAAGCAATTGCTGATCACGCGCGATGAATGATTGCGGCGCGGAACCCTGCCCTCCAAGTTATCCATCCCGAATTCGCAAGACCGCCAAAAAAGAGCGCAAGCCGCTTCAGGAAGCAGACGTGAGGTTCGAAAAAAACGCGTCCACGCGATCCAGGACTTCGGCCGGCGAACGCGAAGAATGAACCGCGTGGCGAAGCTCTCCGCCGTTGCGCACGCCGTGCGTGAACCAGCAAGCAAACTGCTTCATTTTGCCGATGGCGTCCGGCATATCGGCATTGACCAGACTACGAAAGTATCCGGAGAGCAGCCTGTAGCGATCCAATTCCGTCGGTTCGTCGTGGCGGCCGGTAGCAACGTAATCTGCAATCTGCCGGAAAATCCACGGATTCGTCGCCGCGGCGCGGCCGATCATGACTCCATCGCAACCCGTTTCCATCGCCATTCGAACTGCATCTTCGGGAGCTCGAATATCGCCATTGCCTATGACCGGAATCCGCACGGATTCCTTGACGGCGCGAATGACCTGCCAGTTGGCGACGCCGCTGTAACCCTGCACGCGCGTCCGGGGGTGAACCGCGAGCGCTTCGACGCCAGCTTGTTCCGCAATGCGTGCGACTTCGAGCGCGACGATGTTGCTGTCGTCCCATCCCGAACGGAACTTAATCGTCAGCGGGATTCGTACTGCCGCGCGCACCGCGCGGAGAATCTTTTCGAGGTGCGGAAGATCCCGAAGAAGCCCCGAGCCGCCGCATTTAACCACTTTTTTCGCCGGGCAGCCGAGGTTGATGTCGATTTGATCGAAGCCGAGATCCTCGGTGAGCGCGGCCGCCGAAGCCATCACTTCCGGATCGGCGCCGAAAATCTGCGCGGCGATCGGATGCTCGTCTTCGTCGAAATACAAATAATGAAGCGTGCGGGCGGCATTGCGCGTGAGACCTTCGGATGACGTGAATTCCGTCATGATCAGGCCGCAGCCGCCGAGGGACCGTATCACCCGGCGAAAGACGGTATCGGTGACGCCAGCCATCGGCGCAAGAAATGTCGCGGGGCTTATGGTGAGATCGCGAATTTTGGTTGTGGAAGGAAACATGTCTTGTCGCGCTCTGGGCCGGGCGCGCCTACAACAGCGTGTCGTCAATGCGCTCGTCGCCCGTCGGTTCGGCGGGCACGGTCATCTCGCGCAACGGCGATCGCACCGTTGAGTATTGCGTTTCGCTCGCGGCCGCAGGGGCAGCAAGCGCAGGCTCGATCGAACCAGGCCCAGAACCGGCCGTGGCGGCTGCGGCACGAGAAAGTGCGACACGCGCAACAGACCCTCCCGCCGCAAAACTCGACGATTCCTCGCCAAGTTGTGCCAGCAGGGCCTCCTTCGAACCGCCGAAGAAGCCCTCGACCACTTGGCCGATCGCCTGCGCGCGAGCATCTTCCGCGCTCAAGTTTGGCCGGTACACGTAGGCACGCCCGGATTTGCAGCGCTGCACGACGCCTTTGCGCGCGAGACGGTCCATGATCGTCATGATCGTCGTATAAGCGCGCGGACGCCGCGCGGCAAGGCTGTCGCGGATTTCGCGCACGGTTCCCTGGCCCATCGGCCACAGAGTATTCATGCAATCGAGCTCGAGCGGAGCCAGGTCGAGAAGCGAACGGCGCGGAGATACGCCTGACTCGTTCATTTCAGGACCTCCGGCGATTTAGGCGAAGGAACTTCGCGGCGAGAGGGGGAACCGGGTACGCCGCCGCTATCCACGAAACCCAAATACCGGTCGGCGCGAAGAAGCGCGCGGCGCAAGGCGGGATTTCGTTCGGTCCATTCGCCCGCGCCAGCCATGCAATCGTGCGTGGCCCGCATGGCCGCCATTTTCGAGTCGATATCGTCGAGGAAATGGAGGACCACGGCCTCTCGCGTCTGAGGAAGCGATGGCGAACCGAATTCAAGCGAGCCGTGATGGCTGAGTATCAGATGATCGACGAGCGTCGCGAGCGGCCGGGGAAAATTGGGAATCGCTCTAATTTTCTCCCGTACTAGAAGAATGCCAATCGCGATATGGCCCAGCAAGCGTCCCTCTGTGGAATAGTCGATTCCTCGCACATACCGTAGCTCGTCGATTTTGCCGATGTCGTGCAACACGATACCCGTGAGAACCAGGTCCGCGTCGAGTTCCGGATAGTGCGCGAGGACACCGCGCGAAAGCCCGATCAGGCTCATCACGTGCTCGAGCAATCCGCCGATAAAAGCATGATGCATGGTCATTGCGGCGGGCGCGCGCTTCAGCTTTGGAGCGATTGCGGGGTCCGTGGCAACGCTGGCGGCCAACTGGCGCAACCACGGATTGTCCATGGCGGCAATCACGCCGCAAAGATCGGAGTACATCTTCTCGACATCGCACTTCGTGTGCGGAAGAAAATCTCCCAGTTCGTATTCCTGCTCGGGCACGGAGACGATCTGCTCGAGAGTCAGTTCCTTCTGGCCGTTATAGAGCTTGACGCGTCCTCGGATTCGAATGATGTCATCGCGTTCAAAAGTAGCCGCGATAGCGTCAAAGTTGTCCCACATCTTCGCGGGAATTGAGCCGGAGCGATCGGCTAGATCCAGTTCCAGCCAGGATTTCCCCGTGCGAGCGGAAGTGCGGATCTCTTTTTCGCGCACGAGCAAAAGAGTCGTAACGAGCTGGCCGTCGGTAAAGTCCGCAACGAAGGGAGTTTTCATAGGCCCGTCGCTTTTGGCAAGGCGAGCTTTTTCTTCTTGTGGTTCTTCTGCGCGGTGTCGGGTGTCGGCGCGACTTCCTTGATAATCGTTGCCCCGGGAACCGCTGCGGAATCCGTATATCCGGGCATTACCGTTACGTAACTTTCCTCACGAAGCTGCGCCAGGAAATCGCGAAGTCCCGGCTCCATCCTCTTCTGGTACAGACGGTTCATAATCTCGGTTTCGACTTTGTCAAGCGGCTGCAGGCCCGCCTGGAAGTGATCCTCAACTTTCAGAATTTCAAATCCCGTTTTCGTCTGCGTGACGCCACTGATTTGCCCGCGATCCATCTTGAAAACCACATCTTCAAGTTGAGGCGCAAGCTGGCCTCGCTGAAAGCTGCCGAGTTCCCCGCCCTGTTGCGCGGTAGTGCCTTCGGAATAGCGCCGGGCCAGCTCCGCGAAATCGGCGCCCTTCACGATTCTGTCGTGAAGGTCTTCGGCCTTCACTCGCACGGCCTCGATTTCCTCCGGGCTCATTTTTTCGGTGCTCAGGAATATTTCGGAGAGGACCACCTGCTCGGGACGAACGAACTCGCTCTTGTGCGCATCGTAATAAGCCTTCACTTCATCGTTGCCAATCGAGATGCGCGATCCGACTTCATGCCGGATTACTTCTTGCGTGAGCAAATTATTGCGAATCTGATTCTTGTAATCTTCCCAGGCGAGCCCCGTGGATTCCACGGCTTTCTCAAGGTCTTCGAGCGTTCCGAGATTGTTCTGCTTCCGGACTTCGTCCAGGCGCTTGATAACCTCGGTTTCGACGCTGATTCCCTCGTCTTTGGCGCGTTGCACCAGTAGATCTTGATCGATCAAATCCCGGAGCAGATCCTTCGACCGGGTCGTGTACTCGGCCTCGATCTTATCCGGAGGACAATTTTGACAGTCCTGCGCGATCTCCTGATGGAGTTGTGCGTCCGCTTTCTGGAAATCGGACAAGGTCACAATATCGTTGTTCACCCGCGCGATGATCTCTTCGACAACCACCGGTTTCGTTTGCGCGCGAAGCGATCCCGTGGGTGTTATCGCGAATAGAAAAAATACGGCGGTCATCATTACGGTGTGACGGAACAACAGACTGCGGTTTATCATCATGTACTCTCGATTTGAATTTTATCCCTACGATTGTAGTTGCAGCAATACGTTTCTCACGGCGCCCGTGGGGCCGCCTTGCATCGCCTTCCAGTCGAGCCACAGAACGCCCGTGGGATCGAGTCGCATGTCCCGGCGTTTGCGGATCAATTTGACCAATCGCTCCGGACCGAGCGGCGTATCCTCATAGAACTTAATCGCCACCTGGTCGCCACGGCGATCCACCGTTGCCACCAGAAGCCTTTCCGCCAGAGCCTTCAACACGGCGTAGTCGAGCAAATTCTCAACCGGCGGCGGTGGGGGCCCAAAACGATCATCCAGCTCGCGGCGAACCTCGGTTCGTTCTGCTTCCGAGGTAACGCCCGCGATGCGCTTGTATATCCGCAGGCGGAGGTTCTCGCTATCGATGTACTCGGGTGGGATGCGGATTTCCTGCCCAAGGTTGAGTGTAGCCCGACGCTCCGGCGCGGACGACTCACCCTTCTTCTCGGCGACGGCGCGTTCCATCATTTGGCAATACATGTCGAAGCCCACGGCCTCGATGTGTCCGTGCTGCTCGCTGCCCAGGAGGTTTCCGGCGCCGCGAAGTTCGAGATCGAGCGCGGCAATGCGGAAGCCCGCGCCAAGATCGCTGAATTCCTTCAGGGCCGCGAGACGCGTGCGTGCGATCGGCGTGAGAGCGACATCCGGAGGCACAAGCAAGTAGGCGTAGGCGCGCTGGTTCGATCTTCCAACGCGTCCCCGAAGCTGATAAAGCTCCGAAAGGCCCATGCGATCGGCGCGATTGATGACGATCGTGTTGGCGCGCGGAATATCGAGACCATTTTCGACGATCGTGGTGGATACGAGAATGTCCGCTTCGTCGCGAACGAATTTGAGCATTACCTTTTCAAGTTCGGTTTCGCGCATCTGTCCGTGCCCCACCACGACCCGTGCTTTCGGAACCAGGCGCTTGATGAGCGCCGCCAGCGAAACGATGGACTCGACCCGGTTGTGAACGAAAAATACTTGGCCGCTGCGTGCGAGCTCTTCCTCGATCACTCGCTGAACGAGGGTCTCGTTGAAGGGCGCGACGGTAGTCTGGATGGCGAGGCGATCTTTCGGCGGCGTCTCGATAAGGCTCATGTCGCGCAAACCAACGAGCGACATATGTAATGTGCGCGGAATCGGCGTGGCCGACATCGTGAGGACGTCGACGTTCTTGCGCATTTCCTTGAGGCGCTCTTTGTGCCCCACGCCGAAGCGCTGTTCTTCGTCAACCACGAGAAGACCGAGGTCTTGAAATTTGACGTCGCGCGAAAGAAGCCGGTGCGTTCCGATAAGCACGTCCACTTTCCCGGCTTCGAGTTCCTCCAGTGTTTTCTTCTGCTCGGCCGCCGTCCGAAAACGGCTGAGCATCGCAATACACACCGGAAACGCGGCAAAGCGCCTGCGGAAAGTTTCGTAGTGCTGGAAAGCGAGAACCGTGGTGGGGGCGAGAACCGCCACCTGCTTCGAGTCGGAAACCGCCTTGAACGCGGCTCGCATGGCGACCTCTGTCTTGCCATAGCCAACGTCCCCGCAGAGCAATCGGTCCATCGGAAGCGACGACTCCATGTCGCGCTTCACGTCGTCGATGGCGCGCTGCTGGTCGGGCGTCTCCTCGAATTCGAACGCATCCTCGAACTCATGCTGAAAATTTGAATCGGGCGGAAAGGAATGGCCGGGCGCGGTTTTGCGTTCGGCGTAGAGCGCGAGCAGTTGGTCCGCCATATCGCTGACGGACTTTCGCACGCGCGTCTTGCGCGCTTCCCACACGCTGGTTCCCAGCCTGTCCAGTTGCGGCTGAACGCCTCCGAGCGATTGATATTTCTGCACCAGGTCCAGACGCGCGAGCGGGACGTAAAGCTTGGCGTCACCGGCGTAGCGCAACAGCATGAATTCGCCGCTCGCGCCTTCCACGGCAATTTGCCGCAAGCCTTCGAACTGACCGATTCCATGGTCGACGTGAACGACGTAATCAGACGGCTTCAGATCCGAGAAATCGCTGAAGAAGCTTGCCGTCTTGGGACGCGAGCGTGCGGCTTGCGAGGGAGCTGGGAGCGATTCGAATAGGTCGGCGTTGCCGTAAATCGCCAAGCCGGCCTCGGCAAGCACAACTCCCTCGGCGAGAGGAGCCTTGATGAGCACCATCGCTGGCATGCTGCCGCCGGTACCCTCTTCCGCCAAACGAGTAACGGTCACGTTCTCCTCTAGCTCGCCCACGCGGTACGGCATTTCATACTCATGGCAGATATCCGCAAAGCGCTCGAGTTCACCCGTACTCGAGGCGGAAACCATTACCTGCGTCCCGGCGGCCAGTCTCCCTCTAACTTCCGCCATGAACGCGGCTACGTTGCCGTGATAGCGCGTGGTCGGTTGAGTTTGCAGTGTCCGAAACTCCGGATTCTCCGGCGACAATCCCAGATGCTCGATTCCGAGCCTCGGAACGAGTTCGCGCGCGAGCGACCATTCCTCATCGTTAAAAATGAACCGGTCAGGCGGTTCCGCGAGAGGATCCTCGGCTCCCTCAAACGCGCTTGCAAGGTGTTCGCGATATTTCTGCACGACGTCTGCCAAAGCAGAAGGCTCGTCCTCGATCACCAGTGGATCCCCTGCGAGATCGAACAACACCGATCTGCGTTCTTCCGCAAGAAACTCGCGGAATTCCCAGCCCGGATAAAATCCGACCGGCGCCTCCGCATCTTCGCGGCCCGACGGAGAGGCCACGCGCACCCGCGCGAGAAGCTCGGCGCGACGTGGAAATTCGGCGAGGGGAAGCAGGGTGGCGCGTTCGACGGGGCTTGTCGAGCGCTGTGTATTGGGATCGAAAGCGCGAATGGACTCGACCGTGTCGCCGAGCAACTCGATCCGGATGGGTTGTGGCGCTTCAGGGGAGAAAATGTCGATGATCCCGCCGCGCACCGCGTATTGTCCCGGCATTTCGCAAGTAACTTGTTTGTCGTATCCGGCAGCGGCCAGGAACCCAAGCAGCTCTTCATGAGGAATCGACTGATCGCGCTCAATCGTGCATGCGAGTCGGCGGTAAAATTCCGCCTCGCGGACCCGCCAGAGAGCCGCTTTCACCGGGGCGATCAGCAGATCGGCTTCGCCCATCGCGAAACGCCATAGAGCTACCGCGCGTTCTTCCGAGATATCCGCGTGAGGCGATCGATTGTCATAAGGAAGCACGTCGAGAGCCGGAAGATAGGCGACGCGGCGGCCCGGTTTGCCGGTGACGGCGCGATAAAAATATCGTAACGGTTCGAGAAGAGCCTCCGCGCGCTGATTCGAATCCACCAGAAGAATCGCGGGGCGGGCCAATTCGGTAAGCGCCAGCGGAACGACCACGACCTTTGCAGAATCCGTCAGGCCGGCGAGGCGAACATCGCGGCCGCCGCGGCGAAGCGCGTCGAACGATTGCTCGATGGCAGGACGGCGCGCGACTCGCGCGAGGATCTCGCTTACCAGAGAAAGAATCATGCCGGAAGCTGGCGAATCCGTTGAATCAGCCCGTCAGTTGAATAGCCCGGTTCGATAGGGATGCGGACAACCTGGGTACCCGCTGAGGTTAAAGCTTCGTCATCGTCAAAGGCGCGCTCGATCGAACCCGGGCCGCCAGCCTTTACGATTATTTCGGGAGCGAGGCCGGCGATCACCTCACTTGCCGTCGCCCCATCCAAGACGACGACGTAATCCACCGCCGCTAGGGCCGACAAGATCTCAGCCCTCTCGCCAGCCCGGGCAATCGGCCGCATCTTCCCATGCTCCGCACGCACGATTGCGTCGCTCTTGACGGCAACGACAAGTGCGTCGCCGAGTGAACGCGCTTGCTCAAGCAGGCGGATGTGGCCGGGATGCAGCAGGTCAAAGCTTCCGCTCGCGAAGACGACTCGCAAGCCGTTGCGTTTCCAGTCGCAACGTTGGAGAATCAAATCGCTTTGCGATACCACTTTTCCCAATTGTCCGTACCTCGAGCGGCGACGCCGGCAAACTCGATACGATCAATTCTATCATGTAGCCCGGCCTTGCCGGAGAGGATGCGATGAGGCGCTGGCGCGCGATTCTTGCAATCATTGGCGCGATCCTGCTTGCGCTGAGCGCGTGGGAATTAAATCGCACGTCCGTTCCGCACCGAACGATCGTGCTCAGCGCCGGCGAATGCCGCACGCCTATTACCGTGATCGATCCTACGGAAGGGAGCCCGCTCGGAAGCATCATCGTGTTCCACGGACTCTCAGCGAACCGTCGCGTGATGCAATCGCTGGGTGACGATCTTGCTGCGGATGGCAGCCTCCGCGCATACCTCGTCGATCTCCCTGGGCACGGTGACAATACGGGCCGCTTTTCCTTTGCGCGCGCGCGCCAGTGCGCCACTGCTGTCGTGGAAACTTTGATCCGCGCCGGAACGATCGACCCGAAAACTACCGCGCTTCTTGGCCACTCGATGGGCGCCGCGATTGCAATTCGGATGGCCGATCTCGAACCCGTCGCCGCGACTGTGGCGATTTCGCCTGCCCCCATGATCCCGCCTCGGCGAATGCCGGCGAACCTTCTCGTTCTCAGCGGGCAATACGATATGTGGCCTCTCAAGCGCGAAGCTCGCCGTCTGCGGGAAGCCGCCGGCGGCGAACGCACAAAGGCCGATGATTTCTTGCAGCAGCGCGCCTTCGATCTCGAGGTCGTGCCGCACGCGACACATACGAGCCTGATTTTCAATTCACAGGTCGAACGGGATTCGCTCGATTGGATCGAAAACTCCCTTGAAGCTGCTGCGCACGATTCCGCAGGCGTGTTTGACTGGAACAATCGGCAACAATGGGAAGCCGGCGAAGAAGATGAATCGGGCCCCCGCGCCGAGGTAGCCGGTATCTTGGATGCCTTCGCGGGGGTTGCCCCGAAACTGGGGCTGATTGGCATCCTGCTGATCTTTCCCTTCACGATCGCTGTCGCTGCTAGGCTCACTGGTCCGGCGCGTGCGGAACTGCCGGGAACTCGGCCGACTCGCGCTCTCGCGATAGTAGAAGGCGCGGTGTGCGCGCTGGCTGCGGTACTCATCCTGACGCTTGTCGTGCCCTTGAAGTTTGTTCATTTGTACACCGGTGGATACCTCGCTTCCCTGCTGCTGATCGTGGGATTGCTGCTGCTCGTCCTAAATCATCGCGATATGCGGGAATGCGCATCGTTTCGTGGACCGATGCGGTTAATCGTCGCGGCAGCGCTCGGATTTGCAGCAATGCTCGCTCTTGGAGCGTGGATGAATTGGCAGCTCACGGACATGTGGCTGAACGCGCCGCGGTGGATGCGCTTTGCGGCGCTGGTGCCGGTGGCGTGGATATTTTGCTTTGCCGAAGAGGTAGTGCTAGGACCGGTCGGCGAAGGCCAGCGCCGCGCGGCCAGATTCGGAGTTTTTCTGCTGTTGCGCCTGGAACTGTGGCTTGCGTGCGGTTTCGCCGTCCTCAGGCTTGCCAGTGGGCAAGTGCTCGTTCCGCTTCTGGTGGTCCCTCTCGCCGTATTTTCAATCTTGCAGAGGCTCGGCACGGATTCGTTTCGCCGTCGAACCGGGTCGGCAACGGCAGCGGCGCTCTTCGGTGCTATACTTGCCGCCTGGTTCATTGCGGCGATTTTTCCTTTGTCCTGAACTGAATATGAAAGATATCGCCATCGTGGGGGGCGGGCCGGCTGGTTCGCTGTGCGGAGAACGCCTGGCTAGCGCGGGCTATCGCGTCACGATTTTCGACGAGCGGCTGGCGTGGGAGAAACCGTGCGGCGGTGGTCTGACGCACAAAGCGATCAAGGCGTACCCCTTCCTTCTTGACGCGCCGCATCCAAAGAAATTAATCCGTACCGCGGAAATGATTTCGAGCCGCGGACACCGCGCCCGGTTTGAGATGAGCCATCCCATCGTGATTTATGCGCGCAAGGTCTTGAACGGATTATTGCTCGACCGGGCCATCGCTGCCGGCTGCACCGCCATCCGGTCGCGCGTGACAAGCGTGAAGACTGCTGCCGACCGCGTACATCTCGTCGTTTCCGGCGAGACCAAGACCTCGGATTTTGTCGTGCTCGCCGCCGGCGCGAGAAATCAATTGCTTCCGGAAACAACGGCGCTCGGCGCCAATGATCTCGAAATGACGCTCGGCTATTTCGTGCCCACCGAAGAAGACGTCATCAAAGTGAAGTTCCTAAAGGAATTTGAAGGCTACTTGTGGTCGTTTCCTCGCGCGGACCATCTTTCGGTGGGCATCTGCGCCAAAATGGGGCAAACATCGAGCCAGCAGTTGCGCAGACATCTGGATGACTTCGTCAGAGCAGAAAAGATTCCCATGGATAAAGCACGATTCTATAGCCATGTGCTGCCGTCCCCGCAGGCTCAGACGATTCGCGGACGGCGCATCTCTGGAAGCAATTGGGCGATGGCCGGTGACGCGGCTGCTTGCGTTGACCCGGTTACCGGCGAAGGGCTTTATTACGCGCTGCGCTCCGGCGATTTGCTGGCGCAAGCTCTGGTCGAAGGACAGCCGGACGCTTATCCGGAGCGGTTGCGAGCGGCGTTTTCGGCGGATCTCGAGTTTGCCGCGAACATCGCCCGGAAACTATTTCGTGGCAACTTCCTGGGGGGCGCGATCACCACGCGCATGGTGCAGGTGCTGAACTATTCCCCGGCCTTCCGCGATCTGATCCGCGATGTCTTCAGCGGCACGCAGGATTACCGAAGCCTGAAGCAACGGTTGCGGAACCAGCTCGGCATTACGATTACGGAAATCACCCGGAATATCTTCGCATCGCCCGGGATGATCGACCGCAGCGAAACCTCGCAATGACGAACAGCGGACAACCGAATACTGGAGAAGCGCCGAAGCCCCGCATCGGCCTCGAAGCCACGATCGAGCGAATCGTTCCTCACGACTGGACGATCGCTGCGTACGATTCCCGGCTGCCGGCTGTTCTTTCGACGCCAGCGATGATCGGCATGATGGAAATCGCCGCGTCGCAGGCGGTTCTGCCGGAATTACCGCCCGGCGCGATTACGGTCGGTACGCGAATCGAAGTGGATCATCTGAAGGCGGTGTCCGAAGGCGCCGCCGTGATCGCAACCGCTCGCCTCGTGCGGCACGACGGACGATTCATGGTCTTCGACGTAGAAGCAAAATCAGGGGAACACATTCTCGGCCGGGGACGCGTATTTCGAGCGATTGTTGAGCCGCGAAAGTTTCGGGAAAAGGCTGAAGAGTCTGCGTGAGAAGTCGGCATGCCGCAGAAGGGCGGCGCCAGACGTATCGTTCCGCAAACTGAGAAACCGATTAGCCGCGCGAAAAATCGTGGGACCCGAATTAAATCAGCGGATGAGCCTATAAGCCGGATTCTGTGAGCCGCGTCTCGCGCTCCAGCTTTCGCTGGCCCGCGATTGGCGCTCTCCGCTAGCTTCCACGGAGACTAAACCGGCGCGGCGCGGCGATCATTCCTCTAGGTCCCGAATCGCTCCGGGACTCGAGCAGCCTACCCGAGGGTCGCAACGGCGCGCTCTTGCGAACTCGCCGTATTCGGGCCGGGCCGGCCCTCCCCTCCTATGTGGCCGTGCTCCACGCGGGGTTTTCCGTGCCCCGGATGTCGCCACCCGGGCGGTGGGCTCTTACCCCACCTTTTCACCCTTGCCAAATGCGCTCGACCGATGGAGGCGTGTCTTTGGTTTCCCAAAAACCTGCCGCAGTGGTGCAAGCATCACCGGCGGTTTATTTTCGGTGGCACTTTCCGTAGCCGCGCCGCCGCGACCTGCCTTCGCACGTCGCAGAGCGCAACCCCCTGGCATTACCAGGCGCGTTGCCCTTTACCCTGAGGCCGTAAGGCCAAAGGGTTCACCCTCGGCCGTCAAGCCGAAGGATCGGAGTCCGGACTTTCCTCCCGCCCATCCTGCCTGCGCAGAACAGGCCAGCGATCACCCGGCTCACCCGCCAGTTACGATTATAACTCCATCGTGCCGCGACGCAACGCGCGCGATCCGGCATCGAGGGGCGGCCAAACACGATTGCTTCCAATTCCCATCGGGCGTAACATGCGCCTAACGTCGTCAAGGCCCCTGGTACCGATTCGTTGCCCAATCCATTGGAACGCGAGGCCTTGCATCTCTTTCCGCTCATGAGCGAACCCAAACTGCAACCCGAAGCAGCTTCCCCGTTTGGACCCGATCCATCCGGAAAAACGGTCGGAAGATTTGTGATTCGCGCTCGGTTGGGCGGAGGAGGAATGGGAGAGGTGTATCTGGCCGACGACACCGGTCTGAGACGCCGAGTGGCTCTGAAGAGAATCGTGCCTGCGTTGCGCAACAACATAGCGTCTCGCGAGCATCTTTGGAAGGAAGCGGAATGGGCCTCCCGGCTGAATGATCCTCACATCGCCGCCGTATATGATGTGATCGAAGACGGCGCGGAAATCTTCATTGTGATGGAGTATGTGGAAGGCGAGACGCTCCGGCACCGCCTCGCCCGCCCCGTCACGATCTCCGACTTTCTCTCTATAGCCGCCCAGTGCGCGGAGGCGCTTGCCGCTGCGCACCAGGCCGGACTACTTCACCGCGACATTAAGCCCGAGAATTTCATGCTGACCTCAACGGGCCAAGTAAAGGCGCTCGATTTCGGAGTCGCTCGCCAGCTTCCCGGAGCCGGTTTCGCGACCACGCGTGAAACGCTGCAAAGCGCCAGCTTTTCCGGGACCGTTCCTTATATGGCTCCCGAAGTCTTGGATCAAAAGGACGCGGACGCCCGAGCGGACATTTTCGCTCTCGGAGTTCTCTTCTATGAAGCGCTGGCCGGAAGCAATCCCTTTCGCCGCGCCGGCTTCGTGGAAACTTGCAACGCCATTCTTCACGAAGATCCTCCGCCGCTGCGCAATCGAAACGCCGCTGTCCCCGAGGAGCTTGCACGGATCGTCACGAAAACGCTGGAGAAAAATCGCGACGAACGCTATGCCTCGGCGGCTGATCTCGCAGTCGATTTGCGTGCGCTCGCGCGCCCAAAGCAGCCGGTACAACCTCCTTCCCGGCTCAGCCGATCGAAGGCTGTCGCGTCTTTCGGTTTGGCGTTGCTGGCGATTGCCATCGTTGTCGGCGTGGCAGCGACAAACACGTCGATCAAGCAGCGCGTAAGGACTTGGATAGGAGGCACGCCTGTGCCGCAGCAAAAGCAGCTTGCCGTGCTCCAGTTCCACGCGACCGGCGGTGACGCTGAGGCCGCTTCCTTCGCCGACGGTTTGACCGACACGCTGACGGCTAAGCTCACGCAACTCACGGACGACCGGTCCCTGCAGGTAATTTCCGCAACGGAAGTTCAAGCGAAGGACGTGACAACGCCCGAGCGCGCCTATTCAGAATTCGGAGTGAATTTGGTTCTCGAGGGCAATCTCCGCAAATCCGGTAACCTGATCCGCGTTAATTACGCGCTGGTCGATCCCCGGACGCACCGCCAACTGACTGCAAATAGCGTCACTCTGCCGGCTTCCGATTCATTTGCCGTCGAGGACCAGGTGGTGAACGGCGTGGTGCAGATGCTGGATATCGAAGTCTCTCCCGACGCGCGCCGCCTTCTCGATTCTCATGGCACGCAAGTGCCGGATGCCTACAACCTCTATTTGCAGGGGCGAGGCTACCTTCGAAATTACGACCGGCCCGAGAATATCGACAGCGCCATCCACGTTTTCCAGGAAGCTTTGCACTTGGACCCCGGCTATGCACTCGCCTTCGCGGGCTTGGGCGATGCCTACTGGAAAAAGTATCTCGACGACCAGAATCCGCAATGGGTGCAAAAGAGCCGTGAATCCTGCGAGCAGTCACTCCAGTTGGATCGAGGACTGGCCGCGGCGCATGAATGTCTCGGCACTCTCTTCGCCGGCACAGGCCAGTACGAAAACGCGGTCGCCGAATTCGAGCGCGCCGTGAAGGCCGAACCCACGAACGACGACGCTTACCGAGGCCTCGCGATTGCCTACGAGCGCCTTGGAAAGCTTTCTGACGCGGAAACGACCTATCGCCGGGCTATCGATCTGCGCCCGAACTATTGGGCAGGCTATAACTGGCTCGGAGCTTTTTATCAAAATCACTCCCGCTATTCCGAAGCCGCGGCGATGTTCGAGAAGGTCATCTCGCTAGTGCCGGACAGTTTTCGCGGATACTACAATCTGGGAGCTGCAAGCGTGGCCGAAGGGAAATACGCCGAAGCCATCGCGAGCCTCCGGCATTCCATCGCGATTCGGCCCACTGCAACAGCCTACGGCAACCTCGGCACTGCATACTTTTACTTGCGGCGGTTCGATGAGTCCGCGAAAGCCTTTGAAGAATCATTGAAGCTCGACGAGAAGGCCTATGATGCCTGGTGGGACCTCGGCGACGCTTATTATTGGGGCGCGGGTACAAAAACGCAGGCCGCAGCCGCCTATACGCAATGCATTTCGCTCGCCAACGACCAGCTTCGCGTCGATCCACGAGACATTCTTGCTGTTGGTCTCCGAGCTCTGTGCTACGCGATGGTGAATAATCGCAAAGCGGCCTTGGCGGACCTGCACACCGGCTTTGGCCTTCCCGCGCAAGATCCTGAGTTTTATTTTAACGCGTCGCTTGTCTACAATCACTTTAACGACACGGATCAGACCCTGCGCTGGCTCGAAAAGGCAGTGGACTTCGGCTATTCGCCAAGCCTGGCTCGCGACACGCCCGTCTTCGACCCATTGCGCACGAATCCCCGTTTTCAGAAGCTGTTTCAGGCCAAGTGAACTCTCAAGGAGGAGCGATGTCCGCACAAGCCACAATGCAAGAAGAAAGAATAAAGACCGTTGTTATTAAGATTGACAAAGAGGGACGGCCCCACATCGAAGACGATTTCGAAACTGTTGTTCTCAACAAGACCAAAAACGAAGAAATTCGATGGACCTCAGCGGAGCCGTTCCGGATTGATTTTCATGCCGACTCCCCGTTTTATGAAGACCAGTTTAACCACGTGCACACGCAGTCCGGCTTGGTACGCCGGGGCGTCTTGTCCTCTCGCGAACGCACGTACAAGTACACGATTGAGGTAAACGGAAAAAAGCTGGATCCCCGGGTAAAAGTCGACCCGTAAAGATTTGGACTCGGCCAGCCTCGAAATTGTTAGGCCGCCACGAGAAACGCCAATGGCGGAGAGCCATGCTTGCGGCTCGTCAAGCCCGAATTGGGCTAACGGGAAGCGCCAGTGCCATTGATCTACTTCCCCCCAATGAGAGTGTTGAACTGCACCTCGCCGAGAATTGGTACGCCGAGAGTTTTTGCTTTGTCGAGCTTCGAGCCAAGGTCTTCACCCGCCACGACCTAGCTCGTTTTTTGCTCATCGAGCACCCAGGCTTGTCGCCGGTGCCCAGCCGGCTGCTGTTGCTGTTGCTTGACTTCGCCCGATGCCCGGCGATACCCTCCGTGCCACTAAAGATTCCTCGGCCCCAGCTGTTCCGGCCTCGTTTCACAAGATGTAATCCGACTTTCGATAGAGGAGACACACAGATGAAGAAGCTTGCTGGCATTTTTCTTGCGTTCTGCCTTGCAATTTCGTGCGCGGAGGTTGTCAAAGCGCAAGATGCAACGCAACCCCCGCCGAAGATTCTCGAAATCACACGCGAGTTCTTGAAGCCTGGCACGTCAAGTGCGGCACACGTCCGCACGGAGAGCGCATTAGTTCAGGCACGGACGCGTGCGAAGTCGCCCGCGCATTATCTGGGAATGGATTCGATCACAGGGAAACCGAGGTCTCTTTTCTTTAGCGGTTATGACTCGTTCGAGGCGTGGGAGAAGACGATCGCCGCCGAACAGAAGGACACGGCGCTCGCAGCCGGGCTCGACCGAGACAATGCAGCGGATGGCGGGTTGCTGGATTCGACCGAGACCGCCGCTTTTCTTTACAACGAAGAGGGCAGCTATCAGGCGGGCGTTGACATCGCGCACATGCGGTACTTCGAAATTGAAGTGTTCCGTGTGCGCAGCGGCCATAAGCACGAATTTGACGAAGGCGGCAAGCTGGTCAAGGCAGCTATCGCGAAAGCAAACCCGGACGCTCACTGGGCTATGTACGACGCGGTTTATGGGGCTCCTGCGGGCACAGTCTTGATCATCACGCCAAGAAAATCCGCTTCGGAAATCGACACTGATTTCGCGAACGAACCTAAGTTTATGGCCGCGATGGGCAAAGATGGCATGAAACGACTGGGCGAAATCTCGTCGGCGGCAATTGAATCCGAAGAGACGAACATCTTCGCATTTAACCCTCGGATCAGCTACGTTGGACCCGACTGGATCAAGGCCGATCCAGAATTCTGGAAACCCAAAGCGGCCAGCGCCCCAGCGAAAAAGGCCGAGAAGCCCAGCGCAACCCAGTAACCACAGAGGAACGAGAATCAAATCGAGGAAGCAATTGGGCACTGGGTCGCCAGCTCAGTGCCCTTTTTGTTTGTAGAGGATGGAGATTTCCGGCAATTCCTGTGGTGTTGTCCGAAACTAAGCCCGAAACACGATCACTTTCCGAGCAGTTTTTCGAACGCAGCTTCATCGAGGATCGGCACGCCGAGGGATTTCGCTTTATCAAACTTTGAGCCGGGATCCTCGCCGACCACAACGTAGCTCGTTTTTTTGCTCACGGACGACCCGGCCTTGCCGCCGTGCGCCGTCACCAGAGCTTCGGCGTCTTCGCGGGAGCGTTTGGCAAGCGTTCCGGTAAACACGAACGTCATTCCCGCGAAACGCGAGCCCTTCAGCGCCTGCCGCTCTTCCTTCATATTCACGCCGACAGCGCGCAACCGCTCGATTAGCTTCCGGTTGGCGGATTCTGAGAAAAACTCGCGGACGCCTTGCGCGATTTTCGGCCCCACTTCGCCTACCTCGATCAATTCCTCCGGACTTGCCGCAGCCACTTTCGCCATGTCGCCGAAATGGGCAGCGAGCAGTTGCGCGGTGCGTTCGCCGACGAAAGGAATACCAATCGCGTAAATCAGCCGCGCCACACTGATCTTCTTGCTGGCAGCGATCTCATCGAGCAGATTCTGCGCGGACTTTTCGCCCATGCGTTCGAGTTCCGGCAGTGTATCGAGGTCGAGCTTGTAGAGGTCCGCAAAATCCTTGACCAGATTTTTCTCCAGCATCTGGTCCACGATTTTCTCGCCAAGCCCGTCGATATTCATCGCGTGGCGGCCCGCAAAATGCAGAAACGATTCCCTTCGCCGCGCCGGGCAGGAAACGTTCACGCACCGATAGGCAACTTCACCTTCGGCCCGGTGGACTCGCGTGCCGCACACCGGGCACTTCGACGGCATCTCGAATTTCTTTTCCTCGTTGCCGTGCTTCACCACCTTCAGCACGTGCGGGATCACTTCGCCGGCGCGTTCGACGAGCACCATATCGCCGGCATGGACCCCTAGTCTCTCCACTTCGTCCAGGTTGTGCAGCGTCGACTTCACCACGGTAACTCCTCCGATTTGCACCGGCTCGAACACCGCAAAAGGAGTGAGCACACCGGTTCGGCCAACGCTCACTTCAATGGCTTTGATCAGCGTCGTTTCCTGATGGGCGGGATATTTGTACGCGATGGCCCATCGCGGTGCCTTGGAAGTAAAGCCAAGTTCATTCTGCAATCCGATTTCGTTCACTTTGATTACGATGCCGTCGATTTCGTACGGCAGCTTTTCGCGCTTCGATTCCCAGCGATTGACGTATTCCTCCACCTCCTCAAGCGAATGCCGCAATTCCCAGTCTTCGCTCACCTTGAATCGCAACGTCGAAAGCGTTTCCAGCACCTCGGAGTGCCGCTTTTGGGGGATTCGTCCGTCAACCAGCAGGTAATACGCAAAAAAACCGAGCTTCCGCGAAGCCGTGATCGCCGGATCGAGCGCCCGCACCGCTCCAGCTGCCGCGTTGCGCGGGTTGGCAAACCGCTTCCCGCCTTGCGCCTCTTGCTGCTCGTTCAATTCCTCAAATGCCTTGCGCGTCATGATCCCTTCGCCGCGCACTTCGAACGTTCCGGCCAGCCCAGCTTTCTTGAGCAGCGTCGCGTCCACGGTCAGGGGAATGGCGCGAATCGTCCGCACGTTGGGCGTCACGTCTTCACCGGTCGTTCCGTCGCCGCGCGTTACCGCGCGTACCAGCGCTCTCTTCTCGTAGTGCAGCGACATGCTCAGGCCGTCGAATTTGTGCTCGGTGGTGTACTCGACTTGCGCGCGCCCAGTCGTCTCACGCACGCGGCGATCGAAATTCGTCAGTTCCTCGAACGAAAAAGCGTTGTCGAGGCTAACCATCGGCGGCTTGTGCCGAACGGTTTGGAACCCCTCGCGCGGTCGTCCTCCCACTCGCTGCGTCGGAGAATCGGGCGTCACGAGAGCCGGACTTCCGGCCTCCAGTTCCTTCAATTGATTCATCATCCGGTCGAACGCCGCATCCGAAATCTCGGGATCGTCAGAAACATAATAGAGGTGTTCGTGGCGGCGGATTTCGTCGCGCAGGTGTTCGATTTCTTTTGCGGCGGCGCGGCTTCGGGACATGGAAACCTCTGCGGTATGCAATCGGTCAGAAGCGCTGGATATTATACAATGCGCGTTTGGTTTGGCACCTGGATCGCGCGAATGCCCGGCGAAATCAAAGACGCGCTTTTGATCTACAACCCCACCAGCGGGCGCCGCCGCCATCGCCGGTTTGCCGACATCGAGCAGGCCGTCCGCGTCCTCCACGATGCCGGAATCCGAACCGAACTTGCACCGACCGCATCTCGCGGGACCGCCAACGGAATCGCAATGCAAGCCGTCGAACAGCGCCGCGGAATGGTCATCGCCTGCGGCGGCGACGGCACCGTCAACGAAGTGGTCAACGGCCTTGCCGGAAGCCACGTTCCTTTCGCGCTTCTTCCCGCCGGAACGGCCAATATTCTCGCGAAAGAACTCGGAATCCCGTGGGATATTCCCCGCGCTGCGAGGCTTATCGCGGGCGGCGCGGTCCGCCGGATCGCGCTGGGCGTTGTCTTGTCCCCCGAAGGAAAGCACACGCCGGAAGTTCCGCGCGGGGGGCGATTCTTCGTGTCGGTTGCCGGAGCCGGCCCGGATGGTGCGATCGTCAACGGAGTCGGCGATAAGCTGAAGAAGCGTGCCGGGCAACTCGCCTACTGGGCGGAGGGTTTTCGCCAGCTCGTCCGTTACAGCTTTCCGGAAATTCGCGTTCGCTCGGCGGGAGAGGAACGCATTGCATCCATCATCGTCATTGGCCGCACGGCGCATTATGGCGGCCCGTTCAAAATCACCACGGGCGCAAGCCTGTTCGACGATTCATTCGAAATGCTGACGAACTCCACGCGCAGCCGGCTGCGCTACGTATCGTGCCTTCCCGCGCTCTTGATGGGCAAACTGCGCAACATGAAGGGTATCGCCGCGTGGAAAGCCACCGAAGTGATTTGCGAGCCTGCCGGTTCGGCGCCGGTTTTCGCGCAGGCGGACGGAGAAGCCATCGGCGCGCTGCCGCTGGCGTTCCGCATTTGCCCGGACGCGCTTTCCATCGTGACTCCGGCCGCGCCTTTGTAGCGCCGCCCTTCAGGGCGGCATGCCGAGCTGAAGCCGGCGCTGCGACGCCGAGCAATTCGTGACTCGCGAGAGAATTTAGCAGCTTGTTGAAAAACTCATTTCGGCCGTGATTCTGAGCGAAGCGAAGAATCTCTCTTCCCGAGAATGCCAAGAAAAGAGAGATTCTTCGGGCCACAGAACGGCCCTCAGAATGACGCCCGGCTTTTTTCAACAACCTGTTTTAGGGGTCGGAGTTTAGCTTCGACAGGGACATTGAGCTCTCAGGGATTTAACCCCTGAAGGGTGCAGCCGATATGCAACCAATTTGCAACTCATCACGCTAGCGCTTCCAGGAAAAGCCCACGTGGAACCTGTCACACACGCGCTCGCATCGCTCGCCATTGCGCGAGCTGGCCGGAAGCATCTGCCGCGCTTTGGAACTGCCATGCTCGTCGTTGCCGGCGTCGCGCCCGATCTTGACTACGCCAGCTATCTGGGAGGCGCGGGCGCTTTCCTGCGATTCGATCGCACGCTCCTGCACTCCGCGGTTGGAGCAGCCGCAACGGTTTGCATCGTTGCCGGAGCGTTCGTAGCCATTGCCAGACGCTTCCCAGCTAAGCCTGCGCCCTCGCCGAATGGCCACGCTCCGAAACTTCAAACCGCGCTAGGCGTTTGCTGCATCGGCGTACTCGCCCACCTCGCACTCGATCTGGTAAGCGGGGTGGGCGTGAATCTTCTCTGGCCCTTCCGAACGCGCTGGTTCGGGCTTCCGCTCGCTGCAAATCTCGATCCGTGGATTTTGATTCTGCTGCTCGCCGGGATATTGCTTCCCGAGATCTTCCGGCTGGTGAGCGAGGAAATTGGCGAAAGAAAAAAAGATGCGCGCGGCCGGACCGGCGCAATCGTTGCACTCCTGCTTCTCGCCGCTTATTTCGTCGCGCGCGCCAACCTGCATGGCAATGCCGTCGCTTTGTTGATGTCTCGCGAATATCACGGCCGCGCGCCGCTTGCGGCGGGTGCATTCCCATGGCCCGCCACGCCCTTTGACTGGCGTGGGATTGTGTCCACGGACAACACGCTTGAAGAGTCTGAAGTGTCGCTCGCGCCCGGCGTCGAATTCGATTCCGATCGCAGCATCACGCACTTCAAGCCCGAGGATTCCTCGGCCCTCGACGCCGGCCAGCGCACCCGGGTCGCAAAGCGTTTTCTCGCGTACGCTCGGTTCCCTCTCGCAAGCGTGGATCGTCTCGAAGATGGCTACCGTTTCGAGTTGCGCGATTTGCGCTTCGCGCCCAGCGACAAAAACCCCAGCAACATAATCGTGAGAGTTGATTTCAATACCGCCCTGCAGATCCGGACCCAGCAACTCCGCTTTGCATCCCAGCCCTAGTTCTCCCCGCATTCGGATGCATGTCACTTTGGCCCCGGCCGGGAATCTGCCGGTGTCACTACAGGCATTTTTATCGCTAATCTACGAGCAAAATCCGATGGCATGTCGAGGCCGGAGCGAATAGCCTGGAGTTCATCCTTGGCAGAGTAGTTTGGCTGGACGGGGGACGAAAATGGGCAGCTCGCGGAAAACACGCCGCCACAGCAGGAGTGTGCTGAAGGGGCTGGCCGCAGGTGCGATTGCCGGTCTGGCCGCAGCCTGGACGATGAATCAATACCAAAAGGCATGGTCGGCTGCGTCTGGCGCGCTCGGCAGTTCAACCCATGGCAAATCCGATAAGGCGTCAGAGCGCCCTCCTTATGCAGCATATTCCGGGACACAACCACTACGTGTCCGTTGCGGAATCCCGAAAGAGCAGCCGGCTAATGATGTAGAGAATCACGAGAACAGCTATGATCGAAATGGCGAACCCTCCGGCGTGCATTGTTAGGAACAGCAGTGTTGCTTCGCCGTACCGCACGGCGAGAATTCCTTCGCCCAAATAGCGCAATCCCCGGCCTAGCAGCAGCGCGCCCACAAACTTTCGCAGCGGAACCTGGAATACTCCCTCGGCCAGCACAAACACCTTGAACGGAAACGGCGGCGGCAGAATTGCTGGAATGAATACGCTCAGAAAAGCATTTCGCTGCACCCACCGTTTCGTTCGAACCGCCGCTCTGCCCGCGCGCCGGTGAAAAAATTCCTCCCCGCCCTTCTTTGCGATCAGGTAAAGCCAGATGCATCCAGAGAGCGATCCCAGCGCGGCCAGCGTGACGTAATAAGGCATTCGCGCCGGATTGCTGTACGCAAACCGAATCACCAGCGCGTCCGTCACGAACGGAAACGACAGCACCGACGAATCGAGGAATGCGACGACAAACAACCCGCCGCCGCCCATCGAACCAACAAGTCTTTGGAGCCATCCAGGAATCCGGACCGGATGCATGCGTGGATTTCGCCCTAAGCAGAATCGACCATTGTAGCAGGTCCTTTCGCGCAACCCGGCGTGCACCATTCCCCCCGGAACGTTGGGGCAGGCGCTGTGAGACCGAGGCCGAACGATCGTAATCGCAAATTGCTCAATCCTCGCGCGCCGGGTAGAATTCGAACGCGGGCAATTTTTCTCACCGGCCATGAATCTCGAAGAACTCAACGAAAAACAGCGCGAAGCCGTCCTGGCCACGGAGGGTCCCGTCCTCGTCCTCGCCGGAGCAGGCACGGGCAAAACGCGCGTCATCACCTATCGCGTCGCACAACTCATCGAACAAGGCGTTCCCGGCGGCGCGATTCTCGCGGTCACATTCACGAACAAAGCCGCCAACGTCATGAAGGAGCGCATCCACGATCTGCTTCGCGCGAGCGGCCGCGACGCCTCCGATGTGTGGGTCTCCACGTTTCACTCTTTCTGCGCGCGACTGCTTCGTCGCGAGGCAACCCATCTCGGCCTCGCTCGCGATTTTGCGATCTACGATGATGACGACCAGACGTCAGCCGTCAAACGCGCCCTTCAACAGCTTGACATGTCGTCCGAGGACTATCCCCCGCGCGGCATTCGCGCGCAGATCAGCCACGCGAAGAATCACAATATCACGCCGGATGAAATGGAATCGGAAGCCGCGCGGATGCGCGACGCCGCCCGCCAGGACGTCGCCAAGCTCTATCACGTCTACGACGACATTCTGAAAAAGGCCAGCGCGCTCGATTTCGATGATCTTCTTCTGGAAGCCGTAGACCTCCTTCGCGATCACCCGGCAGTGCGTGCTGCATGGAATTCGCGCTTTCAATATTTGATGGTGGACGAGTTTCAGGACACTAACCGCTCGCAGGCGGAGCTAGTGCGCCTGCTAGCCGGCGCTCGCGGCAACGTCTGCGTCGTTGGAGATGAAGACCAATCCATTTACAGTTGGCGCGGCGCGCGCGCCGGAAATCTGAAGCGCTTTACCGAGGATTTTCCGAATGCCAAGCTGATTCGTCTCGAGGAAAATTACCGCTCGACGCAAACTATTCTCGACGCGGCCGCCGCTGTGGTGAAAAACAACACCGGGCGGCTCGGCAAAAACCTTCGCGCCACGCTTGGCGCGGGAGATCATCTCGAATTTTACGAAGCGCAAGATTCCGTAGCCGAGGCCGAATATATCTCCGGCCAGATTTCTTCCATCCTGCGTGACGATTCGGACGCGCGCCTCGCTGTGCTTTATCGCACCGGCGCCCAATCGCGTTCGTTCGAGGAATCGCTTCGCCGCCTGGCGATTCGCTACCGCGTCGTCGGCGGCTTCAGTTTTTACGAGCGTGCTGAAGTACGCAACGCTCTCGCCTATATTCGCCTGCTCTTTCATCCCGAAGATGATGTCGCCCTTCTTCGCGTGCTGAACGTTCCTCCTCGCGGCATTGGCGCAACCACCGTCGCGACCCTCGAAGCTCGCGCACGCGAAACAAGGCAATCGCTGTGGCAAGTGATTCGCGCCGGCGAATTCACCACCGGCAAGCGGCTCAGCGGCGCGTTGAATTCCTTTCGCGAGTTGATCGAAGGCATGCAAACAAATTTCAAGGACGTCTCGCCCGCCGAGCTGATCGAAAAGGTTCTCGACCGCACGGGCTTCCTTGACTGGATCGAGCAGCAGGACAATCTCGAGCACACTTCTCGCGCCGACAACCTCCGCGAATTGGCCAACGCCATGGCCGAAGCCGCCGAGCAGGGTCAGACGCTCGAGGACATCCTCGACCACGCCGCTCTCATCAGCGATTCCGACGAATACGACGACACGATTCCCGTCTCGCTCATGACGCTCCATAGCGCCAAGGGCCTCGAATTTGACGCGGTTTTCCTCGCGGGCCTCGAAGAGGGCCTTCTACCGCACAGCCGATCCATCAATAGTGGCAACGCAGAACTCGAAGAGGAGCGCCGCCTCTTCTACGTCGGCATGACTCGCGCCAAGAAATCCCTCGTCCTCTCGCGCGCGATTTACCGCCGCAGCTACGGCGAAGAACGCCTTCGCGCATCGCTCCCCTCCCGCTTTCTCGCCGAGATTCCGATGGAGTTGCTGAAGGCCGCCGCTGGCTCGCTTTCCGAACCCGGCGAAACGCGCCGCTACGAGCCCGATCCCGACTACGTCGGAAGTTACGATTATCGCCGCAGGTCATCTTCGTACGTGCGCTCCGCTCGCACTGCAAGCGCCTCACGCTCCCAAGCAGCTTCGCAATCCGGACAATCGCCGCGCACGTCACAAAACTCAATTGTCGGTACGCGCGTTCGCCATCCAAAATACGGCATGGGGACAATCACCGGCGTTGAAGGCGAAGGCGAAGATCGCCGCCTAATGGTCAGCTTCCAGGACTACGGTCCCAAAAAATTGGTCGAGCGTTACGCCAACCTTCAACTTGCCTAATAGATCGCGCAGCGACAGTCGTTGTTATCACCCGCTCGCCTAGTGTCCCGTACCAGGTTGTAGGGGCGCTGCTTGCTGCGCCCTGCTTATGCAGCGTGTCTCCGGGACACAACACTACCAGGCCGCTGAAAAACGTCTCGTTTGTCATTGCGAGTCGCCGAAGGCGGCGAGGACCCTGCTGTTCTCTTTGCATCCTGCGAAAAGTAGATCCCTCGCTTCGCGTTTTGTCATATCCATACCCAATGCTTGCGAAGTGGTTGCGCCAGAACGCGCCGCAAGGTACAGTTTCCCCTCTTTTCCGCAACGGAAGGTGATGATTGGACCCGCAGCTCTTTCGCACCAAGAGCATCGATCAGCTCATTTACGACGCCAACCAGCCCGATAAGCGGCTGAAAAAGACTCTCGGTTGGCTTAGCCTCACCGCCCTCGGCATCGGTGCCATCGTCGGAAGCGGCATCTTCATCACCACTGGCACCGCCGCCGCCGGCGAAACGACTCTGTACCCTTCCATTCTTCAGGCGCCACTTCTTTCCGTCCTCCTGCACGGCACTCACGCGCTCGGCATGACTGGCCGCCCCGGCGCGGGCCCAGCCATCGCTGTTTCGTTCCTCGCGGTGGCTTTTATTTGTGGCCTCGCCGGACTCTGCTACGCGGAGCTTGCCTCGATGATCCCCATCGCGGGCAGCGCCTACACTTACACCTACGCGACGCTCGGAGAATTAGTCGCCTGGATCATCGGCTGGGACCTGATCCTCGAATACGCCGTTTCGAATATGGCCGTCGCCGTCGGCTTTTCCGCGTACCTCAATAGCCTGCTCGATTCCTTCGGCCTTCATTTACCGGACGCTATCAGCACGCCCGCCTATTCTCCGATGACGGGTTGGGCGCTGCACTTCAATATCATGGGATTTCTGATCGTGATGTTTCTCACGGTCCTGCTCGTAATCGGCATCCGCGAATCGGCCAGCGCAAATACCGCGATGGTCGCCATCAAAATCGTGGCCATTGCGGTCTTCTGCATCGTGGCCAGCAAATACATCCACCCGTCGAATTGGAAGCCGTTTTTCCCCAACGGCACGCAAGGCGTACTAACCGGCGGCGCCATCGTATTTTTCACCTATATCGGATTCGATTCCGTCTCGACCGCGGCCGAAGAATGCAAAGATCCCAAGCGCGATTTGCCCATCGGAATTCTCACGTCCCTTTTCGTCTGCGCGTTTCTTTACATCGCCGTCGCGCTCGTGCTCACCGGAATTCAGCGCTGGACCAAGCTCGGCAATGCCGCCCCGGTTGCGAATGCGCTCGAAGCCATCGGCCTCACGGTGACGAACCGCTGGGTCACGGCCGGCGCTCTGATGGGCATGATTTCTTCCATTCTCGTTTTTCAGCTCGGCCAGGCTCGCGTCTGGTTCTCCATGTCGCGCGACGGCCTGTTGCCGCCGATCTTTTCGCGCGTGCACAAGAGGTTCCGCACGCCGGACGTTTCCACCTGGGTCGCCGGACTCTTCGTCGCCATCCCGGCGGGAATCTTCGACATCGGCACCCTCGTCGATCTTTCGAACATCGGCACTCTCTTCGCCTTCATTCTCGTTTCGATCGCTGTGCTCGTCCTGAGAAAGAAGCAGCCGGATCGCGCTCGCGGCTTTCGCGTTCCGTGGATGCCCTGGATTCCCATCGCCTCGGTTGCATTCTGTTTTGTTCTGATGGCAAGCTTGACGGTGGAGAATTGGGTTCGGTTTTTCGTGTGGCTGCTGATTGGTTTGGTTCTTTACCATTTCTATGGCCACAAGCACAGCCAGCTTGCCACCGCTAAACTGGTCGCGTCGCCACGTCCTCCGGGAGAAGCCGTCTGATGCGCCGTTCGTTTGTTGCCGGGATTGGCCTGTTCTCGTTGATTCTCATCTTCAGCCTTACCGCTCTGTTCGGCTGGGGAGAAACTGCCGAGCGGCTGATTACCAATAAAGCCGTCGATACCCTCCCGAACGAGATGCTTCCGTTTTTCCAGGCCAATCGGCAGTATCTCGTGCAGCACGTCACCGACGCCGAAGACTCCGCAGCCAAAGCTGCCGTCGATCGCCACGGCGATTTCATCGAGCTGGATCACTACGGCCCTTTCCCTTTCATTCTTCTTCCTCGCGTCTATACCGCCGCGGTCTCGAAATATAGCCGCCGCTCGCTCGAGAAGTATGGCGTCCTTCCCTGGCAGATTGGCCTGTACAGCAAGAAGCTCACCGACGCTTTCCAGGCGCGCGATTGGTCCGACGCAAAAGTCGACGCCGCTTTCCTAGCGCATTACGTCGCCGCCGCGCACGACCCGTTCAACACCACGATGGACAATGACGGCCATCTCGCGGGACAGCCCGGCGTCAACGAGCGCTTCAACGCTGGCCTCGTGGACCGCTACCAGCTCTTCTTTTTCGTGAAACCGAACGAAGCCAGTTACGTCCACGATCCCACGGACCACGCTTTTGAAATGGCCCTCACCGCACACTCATGGATTGAGAACATTCTCTTGGCCGACCGCCGCGCGCACGAAGGCCTCACCGGTTACACGGACGACTATTACGACCGTTTCTACGCCCAGGCTGGCGCCGTCCTCGTCCGCCAGCTTTCCGACGCATCCACCGATGTCGGCTCCTACTGGATGACCGCATGGATCAACGCCGGCCGCCCGCAGCTCCCGTCGCAATAAACGACCCGCGCCCTGGCCGTCCCGCTGTTGTAGCGCCGGGCTTTAGCCCGGCATGCCGTGGTGAATGAGGGCGCACCGCATTTTTCCGCAAACTGTTAATTCGTTGTACGCGCGCTGCTTGCTGCGCTCTTTCCTTCCACTCTGATCGTACGCCTGCATGCATTGAGGCGCGTTGCCGCCCGCGCTTCCGCATGACAAACGGAACATTTTTCTGCAAACTTAACCCCTGAGGCAGCCGCCTTTGCACCAATCGTTCATGACAGCGCCCCGACAACCCACCATCGTTGACTCGCTCCCGAAGGCCGAACTCCACCTGCACCTCGAAGGCTCGATCCGTCCGGAAACCGCCGTCGAATTGGCGGCCCGCCACGACGCGGAGCTCACGCGCGACGAGGTTCTTGCCCGCTACACCTATTCGAACTTCGCGGGCTTCATCGATACGTTCAAATGGGTCACGTCATTCTTGCGCGACCCCGACGATTACGCGCTAATCACCCAGCGCCTCTGCGAAGAACTTCTCCGCCAGAACGTCGTCTACGCGGAAATCACGATTTCAGCCGGCGTAATGCTGCGGCGGATGCAGAACGTCGAAGCCAATTTCGCGGCCATACGCGACACCGCCGCAAGCGTTCCCTTCGCGCGACTGCGTACCGCATGGATTTTCGACGCGGCCCGTCAGTTCGGCGCCGAAGCCGCCATGGAAGTGGCTCGCTGGGCCGCAAAATTGCAGAATTCGGGTGTTGTCGCCTTCGGTATGGGCGGCGACGAGCTAGCCATTCCCACCATTCACTTTCGTCCGGCATTTCACTTCGCCAAGGACGAAGGTCTGCGAATCGTTTGCCATGCGGGCGAAATCGGCGGCCCCGAATCGGTGAAGGAAGCCATCGAACTCCTCGGCGCGGAGCGCATAGGCCACGGCATCGCCGTCATGCGCGACCCGGCGCTCGCCGAATCGCTGGCCAACGGCCGCATCGTCCTCGAAAACTGTATCTCGAGCAACATCGCCACCGGCGCGCTCGCCAAACAACTGGACAAGCCGGCGGCGTCCATCCAGGATCATCCGTTGCTACAATTTCTTGATCGCGGCGTCGCTGTCGCTCTATCCACCGACGATCCTGCCTTGTTTCACACCGATCTCCTCGCCGAATATTCGCACGCTGCATCCCTCGGCCTGTCGAACGATCAACTCATCCATCTCGCCGCTCAAAGTTTCGAGTCCGCCTTCCTCCCGCCCGCCGACAAACGTCAATTCCTCGAAACCTTCCGCGCCGCCGCAAAATCCGCGTGTTCGCCATGATCATCGTCGCCGTGCCCGTACGGTTCGCCAAGAAGTTGTGGCGGCACCGCACGCCGTTGCCCCACGCAGCGCGTCCGTCATTCTGAGGAGCGCATCGACGAAGAATCTCTCTTCTACCGACGGCCCCGCAGTCACCCGCACTCAGCGACTCGTCCGTCAGGAATTTGTAGGGACAGGCATGCCGTACCCGCGTCGATCTCGCCGCGTCCGCGATTTTCCGATTCATTTTCGCTACGCTCACGTCGTGGCAACGGCCACAACACGCTGAGATCGCCACGCAGCGAGGGTTCGTAGGGGCGCTGCTTGCTGCGCCCGCGGTTTGCGATTCGGCCGAGAATGGCGGACTGCACGTATCCGTAGAGCCAGGTTTCAGCCCGGCATGTGCAGCCCACGTGCACGAACGACGCGTGCGACCGGGATGCACACCGATGCCGCCCTGAGGGGCGGCGCTACAAATTTCAAATCGATGCGGTGAATCTGCTTTTTCTTCCCGTGCTCGTGCACTAAAATATCCACCGATGAAAGCGCACGTCTGGGTAATGCCCAAATCCACCGTCCTCGATCCGCAGGGCCAAACCATCCAGCGCGCCCTCGGCTCGCTCGGCTTCGCAAAAGTGCAGAACGTCCGCCAGGGAAAATTCTTCGTTCTCGAGCTCCAAGACCTCACACGCGACGAAGCCAAATCCCAAATCGACCGCATCGCCAAGGAAGTCCTCGCCAATCCCGTCATCGAGGAATTCCGCTTCGAAATCCTCGACTGATAGCCGCCGCGCGAATTAATTCTCCTCTCTCGTTTACTGTTCTGGCATATATTCAGGCAACCAGCTACGCGATGGATCGCGCTGAGATTTGGGGGAAAATATCATGCGTCTCGAGAGGATTATTTTCGCGGGCGCCTTCTTGGCGATGCTCTGTGGTTTTGGACTAAACGCGCGCCCGGCAAATCAGGCTGCCTCTCTGAAAGGCGCGGCCGACTACGCAGTCGCCCAATCAAAACTCACCTCTCAAGGTAGCGCTCCGTTCCACTTAAGGGCCATGATCTCGGAAATCACGAATCCAGACTCCGATTACAAAGCCCAAATCGAAGAGTATTGGGCATCCCCAACCAAATGGCGACGTACGATTCAATCACCCGGCTTTTCGCAAACGCTGATTCTCAACGGCGACACAGTGTCCGAGCAGGACACGGGTGACTACTATCCGCTCTGGCTGCGCAATATGGTCACGGCAATTTTCGATCCGATTCCGATGATTGACCAGTTAGACCACCTCAACACACAACTTCCAAAACCAAATAGGAAGGAGCAATCGATCTCATGCGCACGCCTTCAGACACAAGTCGGAGTTGCTCCCGTTCGTAACGCGGCTTTCCTCGTTTTCTGTTTCGATGGAAATGGCTTGTTAGAGTCCGTTGTGACGCCCCAATATTCGGCTGAATTTAAGGACTACAGAGCTTTTAGCGGCAAGCGCATCGCACGAAGGATCGAGGATGACCCGGAACCGGGAACAACACTCCAGGCTGAGGTGGTCGAATTAACAAAGCTCCCCGTGACCGACGAAAAGCTGTTCAGCGTCCAGCAGCCTACCCCAGCCGCTGCAAGGATTCGATCTGTCTCTGTAAGCGAGGATGTTCTGCACAGTTTGTTTCTTGAAACGCCAAAAGTGGCGTGGCCAACCGTACGGAGTGGAAAAACATCCGGAGTACTGAGCATGTATGTCTCTGTCGATCGAACGGGACGTGTTCGGGAAGCTTGGCCGCTGAATTCAGACAATGCAGGCTTGGACGATCCGGCCCGAGAGCAAGTACGAAAATGGAAGCTCAAGCCAGCCGTCAGCGGTGGAGTTCCCGTCCAGGTTGACTCAGTTCTTACGCTCGCATTCGACACGAAAATCGCGAATTCGATACCTGTGCTGTCCGATCAGCAAGCACGCGAGCTCGCGAGCAATATAGTCGAAGCCGTTGCTCCCTCGGGGACTCCTCCGGGGACGAAATTTACAATCTCAGTCTCCGTCGATGCCAATGGCAAAATGATTGGTGCGGGAAATCCCGATAACCTGCCAAGTCCTCTTTTTCTCGCTGCATACCGTGCATTGAGGCAATGGCGCTTCCGTCCGTATGTGCATGATGGCCAACCGGATGCTTTTCAAGCTAGCATAACTTTTAGCGCGCAGCCGTAGCTTCCCTATCTGAAAGCCCGTCTTCCCCAGAATTCTTTACACCAACAGCCGTTTGAAAACGCGCCCGCCGTTATGCGACTGTGAATCTGGATTCGAATATAGGAGGTCGTCAGGGACGAAAGAGGGCCTCCGTGGCGCCTCGGGCTCGGCGCAGCTGAGACGTTTGAAGTTCCTGATCGGGGCCGATCGGGAAGCCAATTCTAATCGGCACAACAGGGATTAGAAACGGATGCAACTCATTGAAAACACAGGATCGCATATGGTTCTAATCGACAAAAAATCGGGCCTCCGCAAGGCGGCAATTAGATGAGAACACGGAGTTGTCGGCAGCCGTCGCCGCCGCTAAACTTTGTGCTAACCTGAGAAGTTCAGGGCAGCCGGTGGCCATTCGCAGCGCGCCCACGGGAGCGAATAGCAGTGTGTGGAATCGTAGGATATATCGGTCCTAAACGCGTCGTTCCGCTGATTCTCGACGGCCTCAAGCGCCTCGAATACCGCGGCTACGATTCGGCGGGAATCGCGGTGGTCCGCGACGACGGCAAGCTCGATATCCGCCGCGCTTCGGGAAAGCTTCGCAATCTCGAAGAAGCCATTCGCATCACGCCGCTCGAAGGCGCATACGGCATCGGGCACACCCGCTGGGCAACGCACGGCCGCCCCACCGAGGAAAACGCGCACCCCCATCGCGACTGCACCGGCGAAATCGTCGTCGTTCACAACGGCATCATCGAAAATTATATCGAGCTCAAGCGCAAACTCGTCGCTGAAGGCCACAAATTCCTCACCGAAACGGACACCGAAATTCTCGCGCACCTCCTCGAGAAGTATTCGAAGGACACCTCGCTCGAAGGAGCTGTTCTCAAGACAGTGAAAGCAGTAACTGGCGCCTACGCGCTCGTCGCTCTCTCGACGCGCGACCCCCAGAAAATCGTCGCTGCGCGCATGGGTCCGCCCATGGTCATCGGCCTCGGCGAAAATGAATTCTTTGTCGCCAGCGATACGCCGGCGCTTCTGCAGCACACGCGCAACGTGTTTTTCCTCGGCGATGGTGAAATCGCGATCGTCACGCCGCAAGGCGTCCGCCTGATTGATTTTGAAAGCCGCGAACTCACTCGCAAGCCCCAGCACATCACCTGGGATCCTATCGCGGCCGAGAAGGGCGGATTCAAGCATTTCATGCAGAAGGAAATTTTCGAGCAGCCGCGCGCCGTGCGCGACACGCTGCTAGGCCGAATCTCGCAGGAAACCGGCAAAGTGTTTCTCGACGAAGTCGGACTCAGCGAAGAGGAATTGCGCGCCTTTCAGGAAGTGAAAATCGTCGCGTGCGGCACGAGCTGGCATTCCGGTCTGGCCGGAAAATTCATGATCGAGCGGCTCGCACAAATTCCGGTGGAAGTGGATTACGGCAGCGAATTCCGTTACCGCGATCCTGTGATCGGCAAGAACAGCCTGGTGATTGGCATCAGCCAGTCCGGCGAAACCGCGGACACGCTCGCCGCACTTCGCGAAGCCAAACAAAAGGGCGCGAAGATTCTGGGCATCTGCAACGTTGTCGGCTCGATGCTCACGCGCGAAGCCAACGGCACCATTTACACGCACGCGGGTCCCGAAATCGGCGTCGCTTCCACAAAGGCTTTCACCGGGCAATTGACCGCTTTGGTTCTCACGGCTCTCTACCTCGCGCAAGTTCGCGGCAAGATCACGCCCGCCGCGGCGCAGAATTTGATGCAGGAGCTGACTCGCGTCCCCCACAAAATCGAATCTATCCTGCAACGCGACGCCGAAATAGACGAGCTAAGCCGCCAATTCTTCCGCCACACTGATTTTCTATATCTGGGCCGAGGGATTCACTATCCCATCGCGCTCGAAGGCGCGCTGAAGCTGAAGGAAATTTCCTACATTCACGCGGAAGGCTATCCCGCCGGAGAAATGAAGCACGGCCCGAACGCCCTCATCGACGAAAATCTTCCCGTCGTGGTGATCGCCACGCGCGACGAATCCGATCCCGCTTCCATGACCCGTTACGAAAAAACGGTTTCGAATTTGCAGGAAGTGAAGGCGCGCGACGGCATCGTCATCGCCGTGGTTTCCGAAGGCGACTCCCAGGTGCGCGAAACTTCGGATCACGCCATCGAAATTCCCGCCGCGCCGGACCTGATCGCGCCGATCCTCGAAATCGTTCCGCTCCAGCTCCTCGCCTACCACATCGCCGTGCGCCGCGGCTGCGACGTCGACCAGCCTCGCAACCTCGCCAAATCCGTCACCGTCGAGTAGACGATTCGCATCACGGAACGAGTTGACGTAGCGCTTCCGCTGAATTAACTTCCCACCATGCTCTCCGCGCGATTCCATCTTCTCGCCGCGACCATCGCACTCGCGCTACTATGCGCGGCGTCCGCAAAGGCTCAATCCGCGCAGGGTGGCGACGCGCGATTGCTTTCCGTTGACGCAACGGGCTCTTCGCGATTCTCGTCGGCGCAGGTCGCCGCGGCGACAGGCTTGCACACCGGCGAAAGCATCACTCGCGAAGTCTTGCAGGCGGCCGCCGACCGCCTCGCTCATCTCGGTCCGTTTGCCACCGTGAAATATCGTTTCTCGAGCGTCGAGTCGGGCGTCAAAGTTGAGTACCAGGTCACTGACGCTAGCTCTGTCCCGGTGGTATTCGATAATTTCATCTGGTTCACGGACGCAGAGATTGCGGACGAACTCAAAAAGTCCGTGATTCTTTTTGATGGGACTGCCCCGCCAAACGGCACGCTCCTCGATGAAATCTCTGCCGCCCTGGAACGATTGCTCGACTCGCGCGGCGTTCATTCCGCGGTATCGCACGCGCTCGTTGAATCTCCCGGCGGGAGCGGGCAGGTCCAGCAGTTTGAGGCGAACGACGTTGATGTAAGAATCTCGAGCGTGCAATTTCCCGATTCGCTCGCCAGCAACGATCCAGGAATCCGCGACCGCCTCTCGGATCTGACCGGCAAGCCCTACTCGCGCACCGCCATTATTCTTTTTGAACAAGAGCAAGTTCGCCCCGTTTACATTGCTCATGCATACTTACAAGTTCATTTCGAACCGCCCAAGGCAACGTTTGCCGCGAATCCGGCGAAGCCGGTTCCCGATTCCGTCGCGGTTCTCGCGCCGATCGATCCTGGCGCGCGGTACATTTTTGCGGGCGTGAAATGGATTGGAAACACAGCGCTGCCGTCGAACCAACTCAATATGATTGTCGCGATAAAGCCCGGCGAACCCGCCGATGGCATGAAGATCACGGGCGCGTGGGATAACGTGCGCGAAGGCTACAGCCGAGCCGGTTATCTGGACGCCACAGTCAGCCCCCAGCCCGAGTTCGACGACAAGACCGCACACGTTTCATACGATGTGACGATCGTCGAAGGCCCGCAGTATCGCATGGGAAATCTCGTGCTCACCGGTTTGTCCGTCGAAGGCGAAAGGCGCATTCGCGCGGCTTGGGCTCTCGGTCCAGGCGCCGTGTTCGATGAAACATATCTGGCTAATTTCCTGTCATCTGGCGTGAAGCAAGCGTTCGGCGATCTTCCCGTTCACTACGAAAAGATCGGCCACTTCCTGCAAAAGGATCCAAAGTCCGGCAAGGTTGACGTGCTGATCGATTTTCAGTGAGCCAACTGCGCTATACTCGATTTAACATGCAAGACTTTTCTGTATCGCTCATCTCGCTGGACGCCGCCGCAACGCCGGCAAAGATCGCCGCTGAGTCCGTCGCGCTCCAAAAACAGGAGCGTTTGCTTGCATCGCTGCGCAACCTGGATGGGCTTCTGGTGGCGTTTTCCGGTGGCGCGGACTCCGCGTATCTTGCATGGGCGGCCCATGCGGCTCTTGGCGAGCGCGCCCTCGCGGTAACGGCGCTTTCACCGAGCTATTCCCGGCACGACCGCGAGCAAGCTGAAGCATTTGTCCGTGCGACCGCAGTGCGCCACGAATTCATCGACACGCACGAATTCGAGAATCCACTCTACGTCGCGAACAACGCCGACCGTTGCTACTACTGCAAAGACGAATTATTCGATCGGATGGAATTGCTCGCAAAGGACCGGAAATTCAGCGCCATCGCCTACGGCATCAATGCGGACGATACTCACGATTTCCGCCCCGGACATCGCGCGGCACAAGAGCATCTCATTCTCGCGCCGCTTCTCGACGCTGCGCTGACGAAGGCGGAAATTCGCTCGCTTTCGCGCCGCGCTGGCCTGCCGACTTGGGACCGCCCGGCATCCGCGTGCCTTTCGTCGCGCGTTCCCTACGGCACGTCAGTTACGCCCGGACTTCTCGCGCAGATCGAACATGCCGAAGCCGCGCTGCATGACCTTGGCTTTCGTCAATTTCGCGTTCGCGCGCATGGCAATCTCGCACGCGTCGAAATCGCTTCGGATGAACTTTCGAGGGCGACCGAGAGCGCTATCGCGCAAACAATTGCTGCCCGGCTGAAGGAAACAGGTTTCGTCTACGTGACGCTCGATCTCGAAGGCTATCGTCAGGGCTCACTGAATTCCCTGCTCAAACTGTGATCCGTCCGTCCTCCGGGCTCGTTGCACCTTCGCTGCCTCGCCACGGAACTTCTAGTTGCGCATTCTCGTATCAATTTGATAGGAAGAGGGAATCAATCAGGCTGATGGCGAGAGAGGCGCGCACTTACAACTCATAATGAGGCCCGCAAATAGATTCTGGCTAGTGTTTGCAGCATTTTCCATGACGACGCTCGCCGGCTGCGTTCAGCACCGCGCCGAAGCGACCGGCGCGTTCGATCGGACGTTCACGGTCAACGGCCCGGTGCGATTGGAATTGACGAGTGGCAGTGGGGACTCGCACGTAACGGCCGGACCCGCAGGTGAGGTTCGCATCCATGGGGATATTCACGCGGAGGACTGGCCGTTCGCGAACGCGCACCGGCGTTCCTCCGAAGTGGAATCGGACCCACCTGTATCGCAGCAAGGAAACCTCATTCGCGTAGGCGGTGGTTCCAGCTCGCGGCACGTCTCAATCGATTACACTATTATCGTTCCTGCGAACACGGAGATTCGCGGCATCAGCGGTTCAGGCGATCTCACCGTCGATGGCCTTGAAGGCCCCGCAAATTTCATCTCCGGATCGGGCAACGTCTCTGCTTCGCATATAGGCAGCGATATTCAGGCGGTAGCCGGCAGCGGCGACTTCCAGTTTGCGAGTGTGCAAGGCCAGGTTCAAGCGACCACTGGCTCGGGCGACGTCGATCTTTCGCTCGTCAAAGGCGCGATCAGGCTTCACACAGGCTCGGGTGACGTGCATGTCGCGCAGCCGGGAAACGACGTGACGATCCAGACGGGGAGCGGTGACGTTGAGATCGGCGGAGCGATCGCGGACTTGCGCCTGCAATCCGGTTCCGGCGATTTCACTGTAAGCGGCAATCCTGGGACTTCAAATTATTGGGACTTCAGCACATCGTCCGGCGATGTGACGCTCAACGTTCCTTCCGACGCCAGCTTCCGGCTTTACGCGCACACCACGTCCGGCGACATTGACGCGGCGATTCCCATCGTAATGGAGGGAACCGCCGGAAAGCATGAATTGCGCGCGCGCATCGGGGATGGGAAAGCGCGCGTCGAGATTCAGACTTCTTCCGGCGGCATTTCTCTCCACTAAATGCTGAATGCACCTGTAGCGCCGCCCTTCAGGGCGGCATGGTGGGCGAAAGAGCCTGTGCGAGAACTGCGCATTCGTGGCTTCAGCGGCTAAACACCTTGCGGAAAAAGTCTCCGTGTCATTCCGAGCGAAGCGAGGAACCTGCTTCTTACGAAACGCCAGGAAAACAGCAGGTTCCTCGCCGCCTCCGGCGACTCGGAATGGCAAACGGTGCGTTTTTCCGCAAACTGTAATGCCGTACTGAATTCCTGGCATTTACGGCGGGGTTAAAATCCCGCCCTTCCAAAATGCGGGATTGCCACCCAGACTCTAAATGCCGGCGCCAAGATACCGGGCAACTTGTGAGTTACGAGAAAACTCACTATTCGGCCATTTTTCGGCAGCCTTTAGGATGGAATGCCGGCAGCGGAACGCCTGAACACGCCGCATCGCGGGCGGCGAGAATCGTGTTGACGTGAATGCGCACAGTGTCTTTCACATCTCGCGCGTATCCTCCAGCGAGTGCAATAGCAACCGGCACGCCATTCCGCCGCGCGTGATCCAACACCAGAGCATCGCGGCGCACCAGCCCTGCAATCGTCAGCGCCAGGCCGCCCAACTGATCTTCCCGGTAAGGATCGGCGCCGGCGACGTAAAACAATATCTCGGGCACAAATTCATGGAACGCTCGATTGAGATGCTTCTCGAGGGTTCCGAGATATTCTTCGTCTCCCACCCCATCGGCCAAATTGATATCGATCGTGGATGGCGGCTTCGGCTGCGGGTAATTATTTTCTTGATGGATCGAAAGCGTGAATACGTCCGCATCTTCTCGAAAGATGGCAGCGGTGCCGTTCCCTTGATGCACGTCCGTGTCTACCACCATGGCGCGCTCGATGGCGCGATCGAACTGCAACCGTCGAATGGCGATGGCAACGTCGTGCAGCACGCAAAACCCTTCGCCATGATCTGGATACGCGTGATGAAACCCGCCGCCGATATTCGCGGAAAATCCATCGATCAGCGCCCGCTGCCCTGCAAGAATCGATCCTCCCGCCGCGAGCCAGCACGCGTCCATCAACTGCTTCGAGTATGGGACTTCGAGCCGCATGATTTCCGTGTAAGAGAGCGAGCCAGTCTTCAGCTTGTGCACGTATTCCGGTGAATGAACGCGGATTACGTCGGCATCCGTTGCCGGCGCGGGCGAGAGAAAATCCGCCGGAGAGGCAAGCCCTTCAGCGAGCAACCGCTCCCGCACCAACCTATACTTCTGCGACGGAAAAACGTGCGCGCCGAGATTCAGATCGTATCCGTCGTCGTAAACAAGCTTGAATGGAAGCGCCATTCTTCGAGATTATCGCGAAGATTTTCCAAGCGCAAATCCGGTCGTGCCGCGTAAAGCCCGCGAAATGTGGTAGCCTTTCTTCGATGCGCCACGCCCAGGCAATTCTGGTGATGATGGCATTGCTGGCAACCCCGCTGGCGCTGCTGGCACGCACGTCTTCTGCCGGCATGCCGGCCTGCAATGGCATGTGTTGCCTGCAGCACGCTGGACATTCCGCGCCTGCTCGCCATCCAATGAATAAAAATTCACGGCAAGGGATGCTCTGCCATCGCGCCGCCGCGCACCACGCGCCTCAATGCGCCTGCATGATGCCGGGCCATGCGCCGTTGGATTATGGCTTGTTCGCGCCGATGGCTCCGACGACGCCTTCCCAACATGCGAGCATCGCCCATCTGGCAGCATCCCGGCAAGCCGTCTCGAGCCAATCGTCAGTTTTTTCGTCCACTTCGCTGCCAATTCCTTTTCAACCGCCCAGAAGCTAACTGCCTTCCCTATTCAGTCAATCCAAATTCAAGGGAGAGTGCGTATGCGAAAGGGCTATTTTTTGCTCGTCGTGTTGCTTTTTGTAGCAACGCTCGCGCACGGGAGCATCTTTGGAAGTATTCGAGGAATCGTACACGATCCTCAGCACCGGCCGATCGCCGGAGCGCAAGTAACGATCAAGTCTGCGACGTCCGATTGGTCTCAAGCGACGCAGAGCGATCAGAACGGCGAATTTTCGTTCACCGCGGTGCCTGTCGGCGATTACATCGTCACCGTAAAGCATCCGGGGTTTGACTCGCTGCAGCAGACCGTCACCGTCGTTTCCGATTCGTCGCCGATTCTCCATTTTCCGCTCGCCATTGCGTCCGTAAAACAAACGGCCACCGTTACCGCGCATGCAGAAGTGGCGAACGTGAACTCAGTCACGCCCATGACTCTGGTGGATCGCGCGGACATCCAACGAACACCCGGAGCGGATCGCACCAACAGCCTTCAAATGATCACGGATTACGTTCCCGGCTCTTACGTGACGCACGATCAATTGCACGTTCGCGGAGGGCATCAGGTAAGCTGGCTGATCGACGGCGTAGAGATTCCCAATACGAGTATCGCGAGCAATCTGGGCCCGCAAATCGATCCCAAGGACATCGACTACCTGGAAGTCCAGCGAGGCAGCTACGACGCCGGGTACGGCGACCGCACTTACGGAGTTTTCGACGTGGTCCCGCGAACCGGCTTCGATCGGAACAACGAAGCAGAGCTGGTCACCAGCTTTGGAAATTTCTACCAGACGAACGACCAGATCAACTTCGGAAGCCACACCGACCGTTTTGCGTATTTCGCGAGCGTGAACGGCAATCGCAGCAACCTTGGGCTGGAGACCCCCATCGGCCAAGTCTTCCATGACGCCGAAAATGGCTACGGAGGGTTTGGTTCGTTTATCTACAACGCCGATTCGAAGGACCAGCTTCGGCTGGTGACCTCACTCCGCCAGGACTACTATCAGATCCCGTACGACCCGAACGATTCCCTGAGCGCGGGCCTTCGCGACGGTGAGCGCGAAACCGATGGCTACACAATATTTTCCTGGGTGCGCACGATCAATGCGAATATGCTGCTGACCGTCTCGCCCTTCTATCACTACAACAACACAAACTACAGCGGCGCGAAAAATGATTTGCCGGTCAGCACAACCGACGACCTCGCGTCGACCTACGCGGGTCTGCAGGCGTCTTTCAACGCAAATATCGCGCGCAACGACATCCAGGTGGGCGCCTACGGATTCGGGCAACACGATAATCAACTTTTCGGCGCTGTCTTCAACGACGGCAGCAACCCCAATTTCCGCACTCGCGTAATCGCGGCCGGAGGCGTCGCCGAGGCGTTCATCGACGACAAATTCAAAGCCACGTCGTGGCTCACGCTGATGGCCGGTGTACGGCAAACTCATTTCACCGCGGATATTACGGAAAACGCCACCAGCCCGCGGTTCGGTGCGGCGCTTCTCATTCCTCATTTGAAGTGGGTGTTTCGAGCCTTTTACGGACGCTACTATCAAGCACCTCCGCTTCTCACCGCTTCCGGGCCGCTGCTGGAGTTTGCGAACGCCTCGAACACCAGCTTCGTCGCTTTGCGCGGCGAGCGGGATGAAGAGCATCAGTTTGGCGTCACAATTCCGATTCGCGGATGGTCTCTGGACGCTGACACGTTCCAAACCCGCGCGAATAATTTCTTCGACCACAACAACGTGGGTGAATCGAACATTTTCTTCCCCGTTACGATTGACGGCGCTCTGATTGAAGCCTGGGAGCTGACGCTTCGCTCGCCGCGCATCTGGCATCGCGGGCAGATGCACTTCGCCTATTCGAATCAAGTCGCGAAGGCCCGCGGCGCGATTACCGGTGGATTGATCTGCTTTCCGCCGTCCAGCCCGGCGTGTCTTCCGGTGCCGGGCTATTCTCCGCTCGATCACGATCAAAGAAACACGCTCAATGCCGGCTTCGAGGCCGCTCTGCCGTGGCGCTCATTTGCGTCTGCAAATGTGTACTACGGCTCCGGCTTCACGAACGGTTCGCCGAACCAGCGATTCCCCGGCGCTTATCTGCCCGGACACACGACATTTGATCTTTCGGTTGGAAAATCATTCGGCGAGAATTTCACCGCATCGGTGAATGGTCTGAACGTCGGAAACCGACACTTGCTGATCGACAATAGCCTGACGTTTGGCGGATTTCATTTCAACGATCCGCGCGAGATTTACGTTGAACTTCGCTACAGCTTCCACTATTGACGGGACATTCGATCACATGAATGCTTACATTTGCCGGAGGACAAATGCTCGAATCGATACGAACGAATGCACGGCAACGGAAAACTCGAGAAGTTGCGATCGCTGTGTTGCTTGTTGCTTTTGTTTGGGGCCTGGGCGCCTGCAAAAAAGCGTCTGTCCCGCAGGAGCAGGGCAAGCGCTATCAATTGCAGGGGAAAGTTTTGTCGGTCGATCCGGACAACGGTTACGTTGAAGTAGATGGCAAGGCCATCCCCGGGTATATGGGCGCGATGGCGATGCCGTATCCCGTCGCCGACAAGCGCGACTTAAAAAGGCTCGGCGTCGGAGACAAAATCACGGCGGACCTCGTCGTCGCTCCATCCGGCGCAAATCTTGAGAACATCGTAGTCACAGCGAAGGGCAACGGTGCGAGCGGTTTACCGGGCAAGCCACTGCATTAGGCTACAAGCAAAATCAGCTTTCGCGGTCGAGGATGAAGTCGGGAACGGCAAGCAGCGCGCGGCGATACTCCGAGTCCGGCAATTCGTTGAGGCACTCTTTCGCGCGGCTCACGTAATCTCGCGCCAGGCTGGACGCACGCGCCAGCGCGCCCGAATCGCGGACCAGTTGCGTGATCTGTTCCGGGCGCACCGTTTGAAATCCGCGCTCTTCAAGCACTTTGGCGACCAGTTGGCGACCCGGCCCCCTAGGATAACCGCCATCGTGATTTCCGCTTTCATGTCCGTTACTTGACGAGGCATGCTTCGCTTCAGCTTCCAGCGCGAAAATCAGCGGCAGCGTGACCTTGCCTTCCTTCAAATCGCTCAGCACCGGCTTGCCTAGTTGCTCGGGCGACGCGGTGAAGTCCAGCAAATCATCCACCATCTGAAACGCCAGCCCAGCATTCCGTCCGTAACCTGCCAGCGCCTCTTCCACATGCTTTGGCTGGCGGCCGAGCACGGCGCCAAGCCGCGAGCAGCCGCAGAACAAGCACGCCGTCTTGCGATAGGCGAGCTCCATCGCTTCCGTCTCGCTCAATTCAATGCGCCCGAGGTGCGTCAGTTGCAGCAACTCGCCTTCCACCATGTTTTGCGTGAGGTCGATCAGGATATCGAGCACCGCGAAATTGCGTTCGCGCAGCGCCATTTCGAACGATTGCATGTAGAGCCAATCGCCGGCCAACACGCTCATGTGATTGCCCCACCGCGCGTTCGCGCTCGGCCGCCCGCGGCGCGTGTTCGCGCCGTCAATCACGTCGTCGTGAATCAGCGTCGCACTGTGGATCAGCTCGACAACCGCGCCCAGTCGAATCGCGCTCGGCCCGCGATATCCGGACGCTCCCGCGGCCAGCAGAAGCAGTGCGGGACGCAACCGCTTGCCGCCGCCTTCGCGCAGGTAACTTGAAATCGACGCCACCGGCTCGATCGCCGCACCGTTCTGCGCGGTGATCTCCTGCTCGACGAGCGCCAGATCGTCGCGAATCAAATCGAAAATTCCCTTGGCAGTTTGGACCGCGAAGGTCATCAGTTGATGTTACCTTGTCCGCGCCGGAGAGTCTTGCGCTTCGAGACGGAAAAAACGCCGAAAGTTTGCCGCAGCGATGGCAGCCATCTCTTCGGCGGCTAAGTTTCTCACATTCGCCAACGCTTGCGCCACCTCCACCACGAATGCCGGCTCGTTCCGTTTTCCGCGGCGGCCCTGCGGCGGCAGGAACGGCGAATCGGTTTCCGTCAACATACGGTCGAGCGGCAGCTCGCACGCCACGTCGCGAAGGTGCTGCATCTTCGGATAGGTCACGTTGCCCGCAAACGAAATCATGAAGCCCATATCCAGCCCGCGCTTCGCCTCTTCGAGGGCGCCCGTAAAGCAGTGGAAAATTCCGCCGAGCCCGGATGAACTCCAATCCGCCTGCATGATCGCGAGGCAGTCGGGCCACGCGTCGCGGCAATGGATGACGATCGGCAATTTTGCCGCGCGAGCCTGTTCGAGTTGCCGGCGAAACACCTGCTGCTGCACTTCGCGCGGCGAATGATCGTAAAAATAATCGAGACCCATTTCGCCCCAGGCGATGACGCGCGTATTTCGCGCCAGTTCGTCGAGCTTCGCGAAATGCTCTTCGGTTGCGAGCTGCGCTTCGTGGGGGTGAATTCCGACGGTCGCGTAAATCCAGTCGTGCGCCTCCGCGAACGGAATCGCCGCGTTCAGGCGATCGGGCCCGGCGCCGCTGCCGATTGCGAGCAGCGTGGTGACGCCTGCGGCGCGAGCGCGAGCGAGCATGTCGTCGCGGTCGTCGTCAAACTGCGGAAATTCCAGATGTGCGTGCGAATCTATAATTTCCAAAGGCAACTCTCTCATCGCGTGGTCAAAATGTGGGATTGCGTCCGTCATTCTGAGCGAAGCGAAGAATCTCTCTTCGTTTTGCCACTTGCAGAGCGAAAAGACCGGCGTAGTCCTCCGTGACTACGCTCCCGAGACGATCTTTGCAAACCGTCACTTCACCTTCGCGCCAGGAACAATGTCCTCCGCAAACGTACACAGCACCGGCTTGCCATCTGCGCCATCGGATGCCGCGAGCAACATCCCGTTCGATTCCTGGCCACGCAACTTGCGCGGCGCGAGATTCGCGACGATCACCACTTTGCTCCCCACGAGCTGCTCCGGCTGGTACGCCAGCGCAATTCCGGCGAGCACCTGGCGCACTTCGTCGCCAATGTCCACCAGCAGCTTCAGCAACTTGTCCGCGCCCTGCACCTTTTCGGCCGATTTCACGACGCCGACGCGCAACTCAATCTTCGCAAAATCCTCGATGCTGATTTTTGTGTTCGCCGCGGGAGCAGGCGGCGTGGCCAGCGTCGCACGGGTTGCAGGCGCGGCTGCGGCTGCTTGTCCCGATGTACCCGGCTGTGCCGCTGTTGCGGCGGCACCGGATGTCCCCGAGCCGGTCGTCGCTTCCGTCGCGCGCGGTTGTGGAGTTCCCTGCTGTGCTGCGCCCGATTGCGAACTTCCCGGATTCCGAATTTCGTTTTCCATTGCTTCAATCCTCTCCATTGCTTCTTTCTTGTCAATTCGCGGAAAAACCCCTTCTGGTTTTCGGATATGCGTCCCCGGCAACAGCTTCATGTCGAGCACACGATCGATTCTTTGATTGGCCACATTTCCCGGCATTCCGAGCTGGTTCCAAATCTTTTCGGTCGCATCAGGAATTACTGGATGCGCCAAGATTGTTGCCGCATACAGGCCTTGAGCCGCATAGTACAAAACCGTCTTGCGCGGGGGCCATTCTGAATCGTCGCGAGACCAAGGCTTCATTTGCGTCAAATAGCCGTCGACAAATGCCACGATCTGCAATATCGATTCGACCATGCCTGAGAAATCGAGGCGCTCAGATCGCTCTCGTACCCCTTCGATAATTGGCCTTATTTTGTTACTGAAATTACCGTCTGCTTCGCTCTGCGAATCAGGCCCAGGAAGGACACCGTCATAATAACGGTTAATCATCGTCAAGGTGCGGCTAGCGAGATTGCCTAGTCCGTTCGCAAGATCCGCGTTGTAGCGCGTGATGAGGGCTTCGCACGAAAAATTGCCGTCCTGGCCGAAGACCGTTTCGCGCAATAGGTAATATCGAAGCGCATCGTTGCCAACCCTCGCGCCGGTCAACTCATCGAATGCCTTCACGATCGGTTCGGCGTAGGCGACGTTGCCTTTCGACTTGCTCATTTTTTCTTGCTCGAAAAGCAGCCAGCCGTGTGCGACGATCTGCTTTGGCAATTCAACGCCTGCGGCCATCAGAAACGCCGGCCAGTACACCGCGTGGAAGCGAATAATTTCCTTGCCCATCGCGTGAATGTCGGCCGGCCAATATCTATCAAATTCCGCGCGGTCCTTTTCGTCCGCGCTTCCGAAACCGATTCCGGTCATGTAACTCGTGAGCGCGTCGTACCAGACGTAGAAAACGTGCTCGGGATCGTCCGGCCAGGGAATGCCCCACTTGATTGATTTGCGGCTGATCGAAATATCTTTTAGCCCGCTTTCGACGAAGCTCTTCACCTCGTTGAAGCGAAAATCCGGAACCACAAACTGCGGATTCTGCTGATAAAGATCGAGCAGCTTTTCCTGATACGCCGAAAGCCGAAAGAAATAATTCTCCTCGGATACCAGTTCCGCGGGACGTCCGCACGTGGGGCAGTTCGCCGGCTCCGGCGAATCGCTGACGTAAAGATTGTCGTAGATGCAGTAACGCCCTTCGTACTTGCGCTTGAAAATCGCACCGGGCGAGACGCGCCACGTCCGCCGAATCAGTTCCTGCACGCCGCGCGCGTGCTTATCGGACGTGGTGCGAATAAAATGCGTGTTGCTGATGCCCAGAAGCGTCCACAAATCCTGAAAGATTCTGCAGTTCCGGTCCACCAGCTTCTGCTCGGAAATTCCCTGCTTCTCGGCGGCGCGCTCGATGTTCACGCCGTGCTCGTCCATCCCGGTCAGGTACGCGACGTCGTAGCCGGACATCCGCTTGTACCGCGCGATGACGTCGCAAGCGATCGTGGTGTACGCCGAGCCGACGTGCGGCCGCGAATTCGCATAGTAAATCGGCGTGGTCAGATAGAATTTGGGTTTGGCCCGGTCTTCCGTCAACGATTTATCCTTTACCGTCCCGTAGCGCCAGCTAGCCCTGAGCAATGCGCACGGCATCTCACCGGCAACTTGCGTCTTCATTCGCCTTCACGCCGCAGCGCAAGAGAAAAAATCCACCAAGCAGCAAGTATCGAGAACCGCACCCCGCCGTCATTCTGAGGGCGGTTTTTAGCCCGAAGAATCTCTCTTCGATGTTCATCATGGCCCATGCAGAATGAAAGAGAGATTCTTCGCCGCGCTCAGAACGACGAACTTGCGCCCTTGCCATCTCAGGCGAAGAGGTCTCGCCCAAACTCTCCTACTTCGCCTCGCGCTGCTTTTGGAATTCGAACGACGCGGCCGCGATCACCTGCTTCAGGGGAATGCCGCGCTCGGCCGCGATGCGCTGGCAATCTTCATATTCCGGCGCCGCATTGAGCACCGAGCCATTCATCCGCGAGACTTTCATGCGCACCGCGCCAAACGGCGTTTCCACCGGCACGGACTCGCGGTCGAGCACCTTGCGCCGGACTTCGTGCGTTCGCACGCCGATGGTCGTCGTCTCCCGAAACACAAGGTCGGTCATGCGAGTCACATCATCCGGGTTGCACAGGATTGTGACCAGCAGCCCTGGACGATTTTTCTTCATCTGGACCGGCGAAGAAAAAATATCCAGCGCCCCGGCCGCCAGCGCGCGCTCGACGAAATATCCATAAATCTGCGGGCTCATGTCGTCGAGGTTCGTTTCAATCACGCTCACCGACGTGTCCCAATGCTGGCCCGCTTCGGATTCGGCATTATCGCCGATCAGCAGGCGCAGCACATTCGGCTTCTCCTTGTTGTCGGCGGAGCCAGCGCCGTAGCCAATCGCGCGCAGCATCATCTCCGGAATCTGGCTATAGCGCGTTGCGAGCGTGGTCGCGATGGCCGCACCCGTCGGCGTAACCAACTCGCGCTGAATCCCGCTCGAATAGGTTGGCGCGCCGCGAAGCAATTCAGCGGTCGCCGGAGCCGGCACGGGAAGCAATCCGTGCTGCGTTTTCACCTGCCCGCCGCCCACGTCGAACGCCGAGCACGCAAACTCATCGATGCCCAGCATTTCGAATCCAATCGCCGCGCCCACAATGTCCACAATCGAATCTATCGCGCCAACTTCGTGAAAATGTACTTTCTCGATCGGCTCCTGATGAACGTGGGCTTCCGCTTCCGCCAGCCTCTGAAAGATTGCCTTGGCGCGTTCGGCCGCGCGCGGCGCGAGTCCCGCGGCATCGATTCTCTGCACGATTTTCGAAAGTCCGCGATGGTGATGCCCTTCCGTTGTTTCGACTTTCACTTGCGTTGCAAAAAGCGCGCCGCGCTTCGCTTTCTCGGCGGAAATGTTCCAGCCCTCAAGGCCAAGCTTCCGCAACTCCGATTCAATCGCACGCAAGTCGGCGCCGACATCCACCAGCGCGCCAAGAGTCATGTCGCCGCTGATGCCTGAAAAGCAATCGAAATACGCGATTCCGATTTTCTTCATGCGCAATTTCTCGGCGCGTCGCTGCGCCTGCCGTATTTTCTCAGACTCCCGCAGAAAAGCGAACCTATTCTGGACGTGCTTAGCAGCCGCACTTGGCACCGCGATGTAAGACGATGTGGGGGGCTGCTATTTACCTGTGTTTGAATCCCTCGACCACCAGCAGCCGCAATACGTTTGGACACCTCTGAAAAAACTGGGGGCTGCGTTGATGTTAGCGGGCCTTGTAGTATTTTTCGTACCGCACCACACCCTAACCGGACAGAGTTTGAATGTCGCGGGTATCACGCTGGTGCTGATCGACGCATATCGGCGGAAGAGCTTCGTTTCACGATAGGGCGCCATCTGAAGGTCCGGTTTTGATTTCCTATTCGCCGTGCCTTTGACGCTCCCTCACCCTTTCCCTATAATCGCGAGATTCGTTTTACATACGAGGACACGTGTACAAAGCCGTCGAAGAGCGCATCCGCAAGGCATTGCGTCACCACATCCACGAGCGCTACAAGACGGATGTTCCCATCGTCACCGAGCGGCCGCCGAAGCTCGCGATGGGCGAAGTGGCTTCGCCGGTATGCTTCGAGCTGGCCAAGCGATTGAAAAAGCCGCCGCGAGCGCTGGCGCAGGAAATCGCCAATTCGCTTAAGGCGATTCCGGGCGTCGCGCGCGTGGAAGTGGCGGGCGGAGGATACTTGAATGCGTTTCTCGACCGCGCTGACTTTTTCCTCGGCGCGTGCGCTGAAGCTGGACATGAATCTCTCGACGCGCCCTCCGGCGCGCCCAAAACCATCGTCGAGCACACGGCGATCAACCCGAACAAAGCCGCGCACATCGGCCACCTCCGCAACGCGGTTCTCGGCGATACGTTCATTCGCCTGCTGCGCCACGTTGGCCGACGCGTGGAAGTGCAGAATTACATCGACAACACCGGCGTGCAGGTCGCCGACGTTGTGCTGGGATTTCTGCATCTCGAAAAGAAATCAATCGAGGACGTGCGCGCTCTGGCCGCCGCGCCGAAATTCGATTACGTCTGCTGGGACCTGTACACGCGCGTGACCCACTTCCTCGCCGAAGATAAATCGCGTCTCGAGCTTCGAACGCAGACTCTGAAGGAAATCGAACAAGGCCATGGCGACGCGGCAAAGCTGGGCGAACTTATCTCCACGGCCATCGTGCGTTGCCATCTGCGCACGCTCGACCGGCTGGGCATCGATTACGATTTACTGACGCAGGAAAGCGAAATCCTGCACCTGAAATTCTGGGATGCTGCATTCGAAATGCTGAAGCAGCGCGGCGCGATTCAGCTCTCGGCGGCCGGAAAAACCGCCGGATGCTGGGTGATGCAGCTTCCATCGGATCGCAAAACGCCGGGCGACGAAGTTCCCCCGGCGCCCGACGCATCCCATGCACCCGAAATAAATGAAGAGCCTCCCGAAGAAGCCGAAGCAAAAATCATCGTGCGCTCGAATGGTACGGTCACTTACGTCGGGAAAGATATCGCGCACCATCTCTGGAAATTCGGCCTGCTCGACCGCGATTTCCATTACCGGTGTTTTCACACGCATCCCGACGGGCACGAAGCCTGGGTCACCGCCAGCGCTTCGAACGACGCCGGCGTGCCGGAATTCGGGCACGCGCACGACGTATTCAACGTGATCGATTCACGGCAGGCTTATCCGCAGCAGGTGGTGGTGGCGGGCTTGCGCGCGCTGGGCTACAGCGATGAAGCCGACCGGTTGAAGCATTTCGCGTACAACGTTGTCGCGCTGACGCCGCGCTGTGCGCAAGAAATGGGCTACGAAATTCCCGCCGAAGACGCGAAGAAGCCTTACGTCGAAGTGAGCGGCCGCAAAGGCCAAGGCGTGAAGGCGGACGATTTGATCGATCGGCTGCTCGCCAGCTCACAAAGTGAAATGGAATCGCGCCACCCGGAGTTGAGCGCCGCTGAGCGCGGGCAAATCGCCAACGCCATCGCCATCGGCGCGTTGCGATTTTTCCTGCTGCGCTTCACGCGCTCCACGGTGATCGCCTTCGACTTCAAGGACGCTTTGAACTTCGACGGCGAGACCGGCCCTTACGTGCAGTACGCCGTCGTGCGCGTGAACGGAATTTTGCGGAAGGCAGCGGAGCAGGATCCGAATTTTGAAGCCAGCGAGGCGGCGCACCTTTCGCAACCGGGTGCCAGCGAAGCCGACGTCGCGCGATTCCTTGCGCCCCCGGAAGGCGACGACCTCTGGGATTTAATTCTGCTGGCGGGATCGCTCGACGCACGCGTGGATGCCGCCGTGGGCGCGCAGGAGCCGGCGTTCGTCGCCCGCTACGCATTCGAGCTGGCGCAGGCCTTCAATGTTTTTTACCACAAGCATCACATTCTCTCGGAGCCTGACGCAGCGAAGCGCGTATTTCTGCTGCGCATCACATTCCTCGTGCGCGAGCAGCTCGTCACCGCACTCGCGCTGATGGGCATAACCTCGCCCGAAATGATGTGACATCGGCGTTCAGTCAGCCACGTGGGTTCTGCCGTCATTCTGAGCGAAGCGAAGAATCTCTCTTCTGCTTTCTGTTGACGAACTCAAAAACCAAGAGAGATTCTTCGGCCGATACAACCGGCCTCAGAATGACGGTCGCGCCTTTATAGCTTCAACGCAAAATCTACAATCGCTCGAATCGCTACTCCCGTCGGCCCTTTTGCGAGCCACGGGCGGCCCTCATCCACCCAGCACGTGGACGCGATATCCAGATGCACCCACGGCGTATCTTCGGCAAACTCCTTCAGAAACCACGCCGCGGTAATCGCGCCGCCGCCTTTGCCGCTTCCCGTGTTGCGAATGTCCGCGACGTTGCTCTTGATCATTTCCTGGTATTCGTCGTCCATCGGCATGGGCCACATTTTTTCGCCAACTGATTTCGCGCTGTCGAGAAACCGGTCGAGGTACTCGCGCGGCGTGCCAAACGCTCCGACGTGAACATTCGCCAGCGCGACTTCAATTGCACCAGTCAGCGTGGCCGCATCGATCAAATGCGTGCAGCCGAGTTTCCTTGCGTAGAAAATTCCATCCGCGAGAATCATCCGGCCTTCGGCGTCGGTATTGATCACTTCGATTGTTTTTCCAGACATCGCCACTTGCACGTCGCCCGGCTTTTGCGCGCGGCCTCCGGGCATATTTTCGGTGGCGGGAATCACGGCGATCACCGGCACGGACGGCTTCAGGTAAGCGATCGCACGCATCGCGCCGAGCATCGTTGCGCCGCCGCCCATGTCGTACTTCATTTTTTCCATATTGTTTGCGGGCTTGATGGAGATGCCGCCGGTGTCGAACGTAACCGCTTTGCCGATCAGTCCCAGAACCGGGCCTCCCTGCTTCGGATTTTCCGGCGTATAGCGGATGACGATTACGCGCGGCGGCTCGATGCTGCCCTGCGCGACTCCAATCAGCGCGCCCATCTTCAACTCCGCGATTTTGCGCTCGTCGAGGATTTCGATTCGCAGGCCCACTTCCTTGGCCATCGCCTCGGCCTTTGCGGCCAGCATTCGCGGCGTCAGCTTGTTTGAAGGCTCGTTGATCAGATCGCGCGCAAAATTCTGCGATTCGGCGATCACGCGTCCATGTTCGATCGCGGCATTCAGGTCGCCTCCCAGCCCGGCATCGAAACCCACCAGCGAGACGGAACGAATCTCGCGAACCGGCTTTTTCTCGGTGCGATACTTGTCCGATTCGAAATCGGCTGCAATCAGTCCTTCCACTACAGCCTGAGCCGCCGCCGGCCCGCACTCCGCCTTCGGGGCGATGAACGCGAAAGTTTTCACGCCTCGGTGCTTCAGATAACGCAGCGCGGTGCCCGCGATTTTCCGCAGGTCGTCGGCACCGAATTTTTCGGGTTTCCCTGCTCCGACCAGCAAAAGTTTTTCGGCCGCGAGTCCTTCCGGAAAATGCACCAGCACCAATTCAAGCGCGCGGCCCGTGAGTTCCCCTCCGTCCACGAGCTTCTTGAGCCGGCCTTCCATCGTCTGGTTGATCTCGCCGGGAACTCCTTCGAATTTATCCTCCCGATCGAAGACGCAAACTACCAGCGCGTCGGCAGGAATCGAAGCATACGGCTGCGTTTCCAATTGAATCTGCATGTGTCTTTTTCACCCTTTGTTTTGTCTGCTGTTTTATCGCCGCCGCGAACGGGAAATCGCTTCGTCGGCTTCGCGTTTTGCTTCTTTGCGGCGTTCGGCGTCCCGGCGGTCGTGAAATTTCTTTCCTTTCGCGATCGCCAGTTCGCATTTCGCGATTCCATCGCGAAAGTAAATCTTCAGCGGAACCACCGTCATTCCTTTTTGCTGCGTTTGAATCACGAGACGGTCAATCTCCCGCCTGTTGAGAAGCAGCTTGCGCTTTCGCAGCGGGTCGTGGTTCCTCTGCCCTCCCGCCAGATATTCCGGAATATGGCAGTTTAGCAGCCATGCCTCGCCGAGGCGAATTTCGGCGTAAGCCTCGCGAAGAGTTCCCTTCCCTTCGCGCAAGGTTTTCACTTCGGTCCCGACCAGCACAAGTCCGGCTTCGAGCTTGTCGAGAAGAGTGTAGTTGTACGAGGCGGCGCGATTTTGCGCGACGATCTTCACGCCCTCGCGGTCGGACTTTGCGGCATTCGATTTCACGGCTCAAGCATCATAGCCGCCCCGCGTGACGCGTCGCAAGTGAGTGCGACAAAGGGCTGTCTTAGTTTCCGAGTGCCCCGTAATTCTCCCGTAATCCACGAAGGCGGATTTTCAAGGAGTTCAAAAGCGGCTCAATGAGTGCATTGGCGATTATGCATCAATCGAGAAAATCGCACGCCTGGATCAAATGAACGACCACGTCAATTCTGCTCATTCATCGCAACTCCTGCGGACCGCGAAAATATCGCGCGGCTTCCGGTCGAAAGAGAAGCCACGCAATCAAGATGAACAACAAGCTATGCATCACGATTCCGTGGAACGCATTCAGCGCACTCACAATCACATGCAACGCGCTCCACGCAACGGCTACCCAGCGCGCCCAGTTCTGGGCGCGTAGCAAGAAGACGCCGCAAGCAAGCGCCACCAGATCGGTCAGCTCAACCCACGCGCTATCTTTTTGGAGCGTCAGCAACTCGCGGAGGTGATAGCCAAAACCAAGTATGCCCACTGCAATATACAGACAGGCGATAATTAGCACAGTCACAGGTCGTTTGTTCGCATTCATGGCAGCGCCTCCAGTACGGCATCACTGGGTTCCAGTTCCGCCGCGTGCGGCGGCAGGATCGCCCCGGCCTCGAGCAGCGCGCGCACCGTCCCCACATAGTCGCCCGTGTCCCGATTCCACCCATTCCCTGATCCGTACAGTGCCCAACCCAGCGCAGTTCCCTCATACTCCCGTGACTTCAACTCCAGCGTTGGATGGTGCTTTAAAATCGTGCGCGCCATCTCCGCATTGCCGTGGAACCCCGCCCAATGCAACGCCGTCGCTCCCGCCTCTCCCGGCGTATCCACCGGCCAGCCAGCTTCCAGCATTAGCCGAACCGCCTTGGTGTTATTGCTCTGTGCCGCATCCGGCAGCTTGCGCTGCCGCTCCTCCGACAACTTCGTCGCTGCCTGCGGATCCCTCGCAAGAAATACATGAAATGACGCTTCGTCTCCCAGTTCGCACGCCAGCGCCAGCTTCAACTCCTCCGGCGTGCGCTCCATGAGCAATTGAAAGACTTCCTCGTGGCCGAAATCGCGCGCCACCGTGTGCGCCGTGCGATGCGCTCCCAACATCCAGATGTAAATCGAACCGCCCGCGCGCGGATCCTGTTTTGGAAAGCACTCCTCCGACACGCTCATACGGATGCAATTGGGATCGCTGTCCAGATGCCGCCGCACCAAATCCGCATCGCCCAGGGCCGCAGCCATCAGGATGTCTGTTCTGCATCCGCGCGACACCAGGTATCGGGCCACGTCCTGCCGATCCCGCGGATAGTGCCGCTTCTGGTCCACTCGCAGCATGTACTGGGCCGGCGTCGACTCGTGATCCACATCGCGCGCATCGATCTCCGCGCCGTTCTCAAGCAGGAACTCCGCCACTTCCACCGTCGAAGCGAAGTGCAGCGGGGTTTGGCCGTCTCCACCGCGTGCATGTACCGCGCTCGCATCGGCCGCAACCAGGGCGCGCAGCTCTGCAATCTTCCCCAACCGCGCAGCCGCATGCGCATCCAGCACCGCCCCGCGCTCCATCAAAAACTCCGCTAGGCTGGGGTCGCAATCGTCCAGCACCCCGAATCCACCAGCCCACCACTCTGTGCGCTTCCGAATATTGGCGCCCGCACTCAGCAGCACATGAATTGTCGCCCGATCGGTTCGCTGCACCGCCGCGAACAGCGCCTGTTGTCCGAAGCCGTAACCGGGTAGCGGATCGTCGATACGCTCGCGCAGTTCGGGATGATCCGTCAGCACTTTGCGCGCGCGCTCAGCATCGCTGTCGCACACCGCGGCTTTTAGCGCCTCGGCCGGACTCAGCCCAAGCGCCTCCACATGCACCTTCAGCTTTGCCCAACTGGCAAAGCCGTACTCCTGGGCAAGCGCGTGCTGCGCATCGGCCAGTTTGCTCCGCGGCATACTTCGCAGCAATTCCTTGGCTTGTTTTTTCAGATAGACGAGATTTGGCTTTTCGGGAAGCTGTCGAGACATAACTCCTCTTTCTGTGGCCCGGTGTCCGCTAGAACGGGCAAAAGAGAAGTCAAAACTCGATGCTCAAAGGTCGGTCAGGTGGGATCATCCCTTTCCGCGGACGGGGTGCAACCTGAATTGCAGCCCCACTATACCAAAACGAGTCCCCAGTTGTTGTTAATAATTAAACCACTGACGGGGTTGCGGTCGGGTTGTCGGCTACTCGGAAACTGGCCGAGCGCCAAAAAAAGCGGACACCGAGGAGAGCCGGTGTCCGCATCCGACAATTCTTCCGCCAGGGAGAATTGAGCCACAAAGACCGTTGAAAGCCTACCGTTGCCGCGACTGCATCGACTGAATATTCGCGACGTGCAAATTATGCACGCCCGCAAAAATCGAAACGCCCATGCTCAAAGACTGCGGCGCCCACCACATTCGCCGAACGAATCCGTACTCGCTCCTCTGCATGCGGCGCGAGAGATAATCGAACATCAGCGGTCCCACCTGGGTCGCGGCGTAAATCATCGGCGAATGCGCGAACGGCTGCATCAGCGGGTCGTCTTCCACAGCCCCTCTTGAAATCGCCTGGCGCGTGGAATACGCATCGAACGCAGCCGCGCTGTGTTCAGCAACCGCAAGCGCCAGCCAGGAGCGACGCGATGGGCGAGACTCCGTCCACTCAATGCCGTTGTCCTTGGATGGCCGTACCGGCGGGATATGCACCGTTGCGAACGACTGGGTATTTGACTCGTTCGCGAGGCTTGCCGGTGCTGACGGAGTTCGCGATGCAACGCCGTCGGGCGCAAATACAGGCGCATCGGAGGTCAGGTTCGTCACCGCCAGCGCCGGAGCAGCAGAAGCCAACTGGGTTGACTTAACAGCAGCCGGAGCGGGCGAAATCGGAAGAGCGGGTTGAAACTGCAGGAAAAGAGCTGCTATCGCCAAAACCATTGGCTAACCTCTCCGGGATGCCCTCCGAATACAATTCAACGCAGAGAGATGCAATGCCAGCACCATGTCGGGAATGTCCTAAGCGACCTGTTTTCAGTGGAAGCGGCAATTCTTATCTGGTTCGTAGCGGGACGATTGGCCGTACAAGTACCGATGGTACGGAAAATCCTTTCCGTCCTGTCGGGCACGGCTGCCTTTGCGCAATCGGCAATCATCGGCTGGACACAATATGTCTGAAGCCTCGTCTGGATCAACACATGCAATCGACAGGATTACGGCCGAAATCCGCTGTCAGTAACCTACCGTAAATCGCTTGCCCGAGAATTTCGGGTTTTCGATTTCATCCACGATAGCGACGGCAAAATCCTCCGCCGAGATTCGGCTTTGGCCCTTCGCATCCACGACGAGCTGTTCGGTGTCCGTGCGATATTTCCCGGTGCGCGTGCCTGGCTCGATAGACGCCGCCGGGCTGATCGCCGTCCACTCGAATTCTGCCATGCCCGCCTTGCGATACACCTCGAGCGCATCGCGGTGCGCCAGGGCCAAGGCCTTCCATGCGGCGGGAAAATCGGGTGTATCAACCAATTGCACTCCCGGCTTCACTTCCAGGCTGCCAGCGCCGCTCACCACCAGCAGCGGCACGGTCTCAAGCCTCCCAAGCGCCTCAATCAACGTGTGCGCCAGCGTGACGATCTGTTGCGGATCGCCCTTGCCGGGTCCGTACGCGCTCACAACTACGTCCTGCCCCGCAATGGCCGCCATCAGGCTGTCTGCGTTGAAAATGTCCGCCGACCTGTAGTCGAGATTCGGGCTGATCTCGCCCGTCTTCGAAATATCGCGCACGATGCCCATTACCTTGTGCCCGCGCGATAACGCTTCGCGGAGTATCCTTTGCCCAATCATTCCCGTGGACCCGATCAGCGCAATCTTTTTCATCGCCAGCCTCCACATCTTTGATTCCGGCGTTCACGCGCACGATGCAAAACGGGCGAGTCTCGCCGCAGCCCAGCGCCGGCTTGGTTCGCATTGCTGTAGCTCAGGTCTCCAGACCTGAGGCCTTTCCGTGCCTCGACGCGAAAATTTCTTTACACCAACAACCTGCTTGCGCCTTCCCGCAGCCCCGCTAAGATGCTCGTATGTTGCTGCACTCAAATTCAAGTCGCTTTGGAGAGCAACCGGCGAAACTTTCACCCGGTTTTCGGGGATTTCTAATCACAACCGCAGCGATTAAAAATCGCTGCGGCCTCTTGACAATAAAGGGCCGCGCCATTGGCTAATCGCAGCCAAATCGGACCCCCTCGCCCGTGCCCGCTGTGCGAAAATCTCGCACGAAAACCTCTGTTTTCGCGCGATGGCTGGGACATCGTCGAATGCACGCGCTGCCGAATGGTCTTTATCGGCAACGAACTCACGTACGAAAACCAGATTGAAGATCACGACTGGCTGGATGATTACCCCAAAGAAATGCAGCGACGCAAGGAGAAGCACCCAATCTTGCTCTTTCTCTCGCGCTACACCCGGCATCTGCGCCCCAAAACAAACGACCGCCTTCTTTCGCAAACGCTGCGCTGGAAGAAATCAGGCAAGCTCGTTGATTTTGGCTGCGGAGACGCCAGCTTTATCGAACGGGCGTCCGGACGTTTCGAAGTCCTCGGCATCGAGATCAGCCCGCGTCTCGCGGAAATGTCGCGTCAGCGCGTGTCCGCGGCGAAAATCCTCGCAGGTCCGGTTACCGAGCTGGCCGGATGCGCGCTGCCGGAAGGAAGCTTCGACGTCGTAACTCAATTTGGTTATATCGAGCACGAATGGCACCCGCTCGCCGGGCTGCGCGCGGCGCACCGCGTCCTCAAGCCAGGAGGCGTCGCCGTCATCAAGACCCCCAATTTCGCCGCCTGGAATCGCCGCGTCATGGGCATGGACTGGTGCGGCTTCCACATTCCGGCGCACTGCAATTATTTTACGCATCGCACGCTGGCTGAAATGCTTCGCCGCGCGGGATTCGAGGTTCTCCCGCGCCCGATTGCGGATCGTTTACCCACCAGCGATTCGCTCTGGCTTGCCGCCCGCAAACCCGCGTGAAAGTGATCGATATGCACTTTGGCATCGGTCCTGCATGGGCTAGCATCCAACCAACAATCAGCGCCGCGTGGCAACATCGCCCAACTCCGCCTGGCATGGCAGGCGTTCGATAGGTGTTATACTCAAACGCAGCCCGTTGGCCGAAATAAAGGAGCACGAGGATGGCTATCCAACTTTACGAGCTTATGAGCTGGGCGCGCCGCCGCAAGGTATTCGCCACCCTCCTCGTTGCAGCCACGCTGGGCATCGGCATCATCATCGGCACGCTGATTTCCGGCCATGTCCAGGCCACGCACGATCAACAAAGTCCGAACGGTGCCGCGCTGCTCGTAATCCCAGATCCGGTAACGTTGTCGAACGGGTTCTCCGGCATTTCAAAAAAGCTCGAGCCTGCGGTGGTGAACATATCGACGACGCAAGTGATCGAGCGTCCCAAGGGCGAAAAGAACCCTCACCGCTTCACCGATCCCTTTGGCGATTTCTTTGACCGCTTTTTCGATTCGCCCGATAACGGCCCCGATGCCGAGCGCAGCCTTGGATCCGGCGTGATCGTGGACAGAAAGGGTTTCATCCTGACGAACGACCACGTCATCGATCAAGCGACGAAAATCCAGGTAGCCCTAGACGGCGACTCAAATCGTTACACGGCGCACGTGGTCGGTATCGATAAGGATACGGATCTCGCGGTCATCGAGATTGACGTGGCGCACGAACTCCCCGTCGCGAAGCTCGGGAATTCCGACGGCGTGCAGGTGGGCGATTGGGTTCTCGCATTCGGCAGCCCCTTTGGATTGAATTCGACGGTTACCGCGGGAATCGTCAGCGCGAAAGACCGCGCCAATGTCGGCCAGCAGTTCCAACGGTTCATCCAAACCGACGCGGCGATCAATCCGGGCAATTCGGGCGGGCCGCTCGTGAATCTGGCGGGAGAAGTGATCGGAATCAATACAGCGATCTACACCGGAAGCCGCGGATTCGAAGGCGTGGGCTTCGCACTGCCGTCGAACACCGCGATCATGGTATATAACCAGATCATCACTAACGGAAAAGTAACGCGCGGCTCGATCGGCATCACGTTTCAAGAAGATCGCAGCGACAATCCGATCGCCCTCAAGGAGCTTGGCGCGCCGTACGGCATTGTGATCGAAGGAATCGAGCCGGGCAGCCCCGCGGAAAAGGCTGGATTGCAGCCTGGCGACGTCATCACAACCGTGAACGGGCAGCCCGTCCACAACGGCACCGATCTCGTGAACCCGATCGCGCAGACTCCCGTTGGCCAGAGCCTGAGCCTTCGCTACGTCCGCAACAAGCAGACGAAAGATGCGAGCCTCACCGTGGCCGACCGGTCCAAGATTTTCCCGCAGACCGCGCAGAACGCCGAGGATCAGCCCGATCAAGGCGAGGAGCCGAGCCAGTTCGGACTTCACGTGGAGCTATTGACGCCCGATCTCGCGCACAAGCTTGGCATGTCCAAGCAAACCGGCGTGATCGTTACCGAGGTCGACCCTGCCAGCTTTGCGGAAGATATTTATTTCGATCGCGGCGACGTCATCAACGAGATCAACCATGTCCCGATAAACACTCTCGCCGATTACCGCGCGCAGATGTCCAAGCTTCAACAGGGACAGGATGTTCTGTTCAAAATTGCGCGGCGAGGGAACAACGACCGCCCGCTGACCGTGTTCCTAGCGGGAACCGTCCCTCCGCCCCAGAAGTAGGCCGCGTTTCTTTTGGATTGAGCTCGTGACGTCGCTTCGAAACCGCGCGCGTCTTCTGAGGGCTGCTGCGTGGCCCGAGGAATCTCTCTTTTCCTCCGCGCTGCCATAAATTGAAGCGTCCGCGCTGGAGTTACCTCATTCGCGCCGTTCGTCCGGTGATTTCTTGAGCGGTCCATGGAAACGTCCATAATGGATACATCGGCCAGGGATATTGGCGGGGAGAGATGAACCAGATTCGAATCATCGGAATGCTCTGCTTTGCCGCGCTGGCATGCATGCTCGCTCCCAATTCGAGAGCTGGCATGAAGCTCGCTTACGTACGCGTCCGCCCGCACAAAGTGCTGCGTCCGGAAGCTCGCCGAATTCCGCCAGCACGCCCCGGGCATTCATCCCCGGCAAGGCGCACGCCGAATCGCTACGCGGTGCTGCCTGTTTCGGCAAGCTCGTCCTCCGCTGCACGCGGGCCGCAGCAATCCTCGTCCAAAAGGTCATCTCACAAACGAAGAGCGCGCAGGCGGCGCAACCATTCGCGCGTGAGGCTACAGAAAGCTCCCACGCCCGAGCGAATCTCGGAGATCCAGTCTTCGCTTTCGCGCGGCGGCTATTATCAAGGCCAGCCAAACGGAAAATGGGATTCGAGCACAGTCGGAGCGCTTCAAAAATTCCAGTCCACGCACGGCCTCCAATCCACCGGCAAGCTGGATGCGCTAACGCTGCAAAAAATGGGACTCGGTTCAGATATCGCCGGCGTTTCCGCCCCGCGCCCGATCATGCCGCAGTCAACGATCCCACCGCCCGCGTCAGCTCCCAAAGCGAATCCCTCTTCCACGCCGGTGCCATCCGCAGTGCATTCACCCGAAACCCCGTCATCGGCCTCATCTGCGGTTCCATCGCCTAGGTTGTAGAAAACTTACACCCGAAAACGCGCCAGTAATCGATCGGGTCGGCTTTATAGGACTGAGCGGTCAGTTGTTACAAACCTAAAGACCGCTTCTTCATCCCCTCGTGGCTCAGGGACATCTGTCGGGTGACTAAAAAATAGCGCTTGACATATTCCTATATGGGAATGTAATGTCTGCGTATGCCACGTGCAGCTACAACATCGGACGCCTTCAACGCGATCGCCGAGCCCCGCCGGCGGGAAATATTGAGCTATCTAGCCCTGCGGGAGCGCCCGGTCGGAGATATCGTGACAACTTTGGGCCTGGGGCAGCCCTCCGTGTCAAAACACCTCCGCGTCTTGCGAAACGTTGGCTTAGTCGAGGTGCGCCGCGATGGCCGCCAAAAGCTCTATCGAACCAACGCCGCGGCGATCCGGCCGCTGCACGAGTGGGCGGGCACATTCGAGCGCTACTGGCGGCATCAGTTGAATCGCATCAAGGAGCGTGCCGAAGCTACGATCAAGAAAGTCGAACCAGATTTGAATTCAAGGAGGAATCGTGATTCCGACAGCACAAAGCATTGAGAATCTAACTCTGAACGTTACGCAGGAAATCCACGTCCGCGCGCCGCTGAATGTAACCTTCGCTGCGCTGCTCGAACAACTCGGGCCGGGAAATGAAGTCGCCGATCGAACGCCCATGCCCATGAAGATCGAGGCGTGGCCAGGCGGAAGGTGGTACCGCGACCTGGGCGATGGCAACGGCCATTTCTGGGGGAACGTGCAAGCCATCAAGCGGCCCACGCTGCTCGAAATCAGCGGGCCGTTGTTCATGTCCTACCCGGTCGTCTCGAATGTGCAGTACCGCTTGAGTGAGGCCGACGGCGGAACGCTGATCAAGTTCCAGCATGCGGCGCTGGGATTGATTCAGGAGGAGCACCGGAAAGGCGTGACGTCCGGCTGGGGCCAAACCAACGAGCGGGTCCGCAAGGCAGCCGAGGCTCATCATTCGCGGCGCGCGTCATCGTAGAGGGAGAAAATATGTGTCCAGCGTGCACGGCAACTTTGGCTTTGATTGTCGCCAGCGCGTCCACCGGGGGGCTGGCCGCGCTCGGCGTGAAGATGCTTCGCGCAAAGCCCGGCGCGTCAAAAAACTTTGCAGCAACCAAATCAAAGGAGAATGGATTATGACGAAGAGCACGATAGAGAGTCCAAGAGTGGTGTCAGAGGCGGAATGGCTTGTAGCTCGAAAGAAGCTTCTGGCGAAGGAAAAGGAACTCACTCATTTGCGGGATGCCGTCAGCGCGGAGCGCCGAGAGCTGCCGTGGGTAAAAGTTGACAAGAATTATACGTTCGATGCCCCCAACGGAAAAGTCACGCTCGCCGACCTCTTCGAGGGCAGAAGTCAATTGATCGTGTACCACTTTATGTTCGGTCCGGAGTGGCAGGAGGGTTGCCCGAGCTGCTCCTTCCTCATGGACCACACGGACGGCGCCCTCGTGCATCTCGCGCAGCGCGACGTGGCGTTCTTGGCGATTTCGCGGGCGCCTCTGTCAAAGATTGAAGCGTTCCAGAAGCGCATGGGCTGGCGCTTCAAGGGGGTGTCCTCTAACGGCAGCGACTTCAACTACGATTACCACGTGTCATTTAAGAAGGAGGAAAAGGCCAACGGCAAAGTGTACTACAACTTCGACCTGCAGGAATTCCCGAGCGAGGAAGCGCCGGGAATCAGCGTGTTCTACAAGGACAAGAATAACGACATCTTCCACACCTACTCCAGCTACGCGCGGGGGACCGAGGCGGGAGTGGGAACCTACAGCTACCTTGACCTTGTACCCAAAGGTCGCGACGAAGACCATCTAGCCTTCACCATGGCCTGGGTCCGCCACCACGACCGGTACACCGACGGCCACCTCGCTGACCTCACGAGACCATACTGGCCGACTCAAGCCGCAGCGACATTCTGAGCGATGAATCTCGCTTGCTGTGCCGGGTACCCGAAAGCGCGGAGGCCTTCCGTTCGTGCCGAGCGGCACGGCAGGGAGGATGAGGACAGAAAATCGCGGAGGACGCAAGAAAAGAAGTGGAAGAGCAAGTCGAAGTTCAGCGCAGTTGAATCAGAAAAACAAAAGGAGACAAGGAACATGGAAACAAAGCCGACGCACGAACAAGCACAATTGCACCTGCAGGTCTATGAAATGCGCCGCGAAGCGCGCCTTCGCCAGGGACGCGAGTGGTTCTTCAAGAACTACTTCGTGGAAAATTTCGACGACGCCATGCGAATCGCGGCGCCGGGAACGGAAAATGGCGCGCTCGCGATGATGGTTCTCAGCTATTGGGAGCAAGCGTGCGCGTTGCTCAACTACGGCCTGCTCCATGAGGGCCTCTTCTTTGAGACCAGCGGCGAGTTTTTCGGGGTCTGGGAGCTCGCTAAGCCTATGGTCCCTCAGGCTCGGGAAAAGTTCGCGAATAAGCAATTCCTGGCGAACATGGAGAAAGCCGCGCAACGGTACGAGACCTGGATCGAAAGCCGTTCACCTGGTCATCTCGCTGCCATGCGCCAGTTTATGAAACAGATGCACGCTCAGCTCGCATCGGCAGCAAAAGCCTGATTCGGACACGAAAGTAAAAAGTGAACGAGCCTGCGTCTTCGGTTACAAGCACGCTTCCGCGGCGCAGGCTCGTTTCATTTACCGCCTTCAGAGTAAGTCTGGTGGCTGATCTGCGAGAGCACGGCGATTTTCTGACGGCGCACCGGACATAATTCATACTCGATTCTATTCGACCGCCTCACACCAGTCTGCAACCAGTGCCGCGTGTCCGCGTTGACGCGGCTGGTCGCTGCTTGCTAACCTTTGAATCGTAAATTTTCCCGGCTCATCTAACTGCCATATAGCGAACAATCGAGCGGCTCGCAACAAATTCACCGGAGGAATACGCATGGCCACCGCAACGGCTGCTAAAGGCTTCAAGAATTTCATCAACGGGGAGTGGGTTGAATCCCGCAGCGGGAAGGTCATCGAAGATCGCAATCCGGCGAACACCAGCGAACTCGTGGGCACGTTCCCTGCCTCGAATGCGGAAGACGTCAATCTCGCCGTCGCTGCCGCGAAAAATGCATACAAGACATGGCGGCTCACGCCTGCTCCCAAGCGCGCGGAAATTCTTTATCGCGCCGCCGAGATTTTGGTGAAACGCAAGGAAGAGTTTGCGCGCGAGATGACGCGCGAGATGGGCAAAGTGCTGGCGGAAACGCGCGGCGACGTGCAGGAAGCGATCGACATGACGTATTTGATGGCCGGCGAAGGACGGCGGCAGTTCGGCCAGACGACGCCCTCCGAGCTGCCAAATAAATTCGCAATGTCGGTTCGCACGCCGGTCGGCGTCGCCGCGCTGATCACGCCGTGGAATTTTCCAATGGCGATTCCATCGTGGAAGGCGATGCCGGCGCTCGTCACCGGCAATACGGTGGTCATCAAGCCCGCCGAAGACACGCCGCTTTCGACTTACAATCTCGTGCAAGTCCTCAATGAGGCAGGGCTGCCGCCGGGGGTATTGAACGTCGTCTTTGGCGACGGTCCCTGCGCTGGCGCTCCACTGCTGAATAATCCGGACATCAATCTGGTCAGCTTTACAGGCTCGACCGAAGTTGGCCGGATCGTCAGCGAGGCGTGCGCGCCGTCATTCAAGAAATGCCATCTGGAGATGGGCGGCAAGAACATCATCATCGTGATGGACGACGCGAACCTGGACCTCGCTGTCGACGGGGCGATCTGGGGTGGCTTCGGAACGACAGGCCAGCGTTGTACCGCGGCGAGTCGCGTCGCGGTACACAAGAAAATCTACGCGGCGTTCATTGAGAAATTCGTGGCGCGTGCGCGTTCGCTGCGAGTGGGCGATGGCCTCGATCCCGCCATCGATATGGGACCATCGATCAGCGAGCAGCAACTCAAGACCGTGCGTAGTTACGTCGAGATCGGCCAGAAGGAAGGTGCGAAGCTTGCCGCCGGCGGCCATCGACTCGAAGGCGGAGCGTATGCGCGAGGGTGGTTCCACGAGCCGACGATTTTCACCGATTGCGATCCCAAGATGCGCGTGGCTAAGGAGGAAATTTTCGGGCCGGTTGTTTCCGTGATTCCGTTCGACACGGTCGAGCAGGCAATCGAGATCGCCAACGGCATCAGCTACGGCCTCTCGGCGGCGATTTACACGCGCAACATCAACCACGCGTTTCTCGCGCAGCGCGACCTCGAAACCGGAATCGTTTACGTCAACGCGCCCACCATCGGCGCCGAGACGCATTTGCCATTCGGCGGCATCAAGAACACCGGCAACGGCCATCGCGAATCGGGCGAAGCGGCGGTTGATTTTTATACCGAGTGGAAAACGATTTACATCGACTACTCGGATCGGCTGCAACGGGCGCAAATCGATAACGCCGAATAGCGAAGTTGCCGCATTCCATTGCTACGCCCTACCTGTTGCCCGAGCTTGGGCGGACGCCTCATTAACGCGCTTATCGCCATCGCGCTCCGCGCCGTCCTTTTCATCCAGTGAAACGCCATTAGGTTGCGCGTTCCTCGTCGCAGTGATTAAATCTCCGCCGGAGCACCTTCCGCTGGAGGATTGCGATGATTCCACGAAACATTCAGCACCGCCCGCCCCGAAAATCTGCATTCCATTTCCCGGCGAATCTGTGCCTCGCGTTCGTTTGCACCGCAGTCGCAGCCGCTGCATCGTTCGCGCAAACGCAGGCAAAATCTCAGCTCGCCGTAAAATGGGAAGATCTGACTGGCCCCGATTTCATCAAAGCCATCGCGCAAGCCCAGAGTACGTGCATCTTGCCCATCGGCATCATCGAGAAACACGGGCCGCAACTGCCGCTGGGCACCGATTTGATCAATATCCGTTACGTGGCGACTAATGCCGCACGGCAGGAATATGCCGTGGTGTTCCCGCCGTACTACTTCGGCCAGATTTTCGAGGCTCGCCACGAGCCGGGAACGGTCGCGTACAGCGCGAAAATGCAACTCGAGCTTCTCCAGGAGACGACGGACGAGATGGCTCGCAATGGATGCAAGAAAGTGATCGTCGCCAACGGTCACGGCGGCAACGAAAGCCTGCTGCCGTATTTCGCGCAAACGCAACTCGCCTCGCGGCACGATTATGTCGTCTATATTTTCGGCTTGCCGGAAGATCTCAATCGTCCCGGCCGGCCTCCGGTCACTTCGCCAAACGACATGCATGCCGGCGAAACAGAAACCTCGCACACGATGGTTTCGCGGCCTGACCTGGTCCACATGGACCGCGCGACCAGCGAATCGGGCGTCGATCAGCACCGGCTGAATTTGCCGGACAGTTTGTACACCGGTATCTGGTGGTACGCGCGATTCCCAAATCATTACGCGGGCGACGCCTCGAAAGCGACGAAAGCGCTCGGCGAATTCGACATGAAGTCATGGATCGGCGATTTGGTGGCCGCAATTCGGGCCGTCAAAGCGGATTCGGAGAGCCTCAAGCTGCAAAACGAATATTTCGACAAAACCACGCACCCGCTGGATACCAAGCAATAGCCCTCACTTTGGCAGGTCGCGGCGCTTTCTTGGTCTCATCGGTCACGGCGCTTTTGGTTGACACGTGCGCGAGGAGCACGGAGAATAGCTCCGCCTTGGGGCGGGCTGGCGGGAGTTCCTCATCAGGGAGTCCTGTTAAATTAATTCGCAGGAAATTTCAGCGGGTCGGCGAACTCCATTGTCGAAACCCGCGAATCGAGGATTCTCGTCTATGCGACAGTTTTCGCTTCTGCTGCTTGCAATCGTGTTTCTCGCCATTCCAATTCGTGCTGGCGCGCAATCGCTTGATTCGAACCGTGCCCCCGTCGCGACGTTCGCGGCTTCGGCGGCAGGAGGCTGCGCCGGTTTCGCTGCGTCCGCCAATGCCGATGAATCTTCCGCTCACGGATTCGATCTCGCGAACCTCGACCGTTCCGTCACTCCCTGCGATAACTTCTTCCAATTCGCCGATGGCGGCTGGATCAAGAGCCATCCGATTCCGCCGGCATATCCACGCTGGGGATCGTTCAATCAGTTGAAGGACCGGAATGAGGACGTGCTTCACAAGATTCTCGACGAAGCTGCCGCCGACAAGAAAGCCAAACCCGGTTCGAACTGGCAGAAGATCGGCGATTTCTACGGAAGCTGCATGGACGAGCCCGCCATCGACGCCGCTGGCACCAAACCTCTGCAGGCCGAATTCGACCGCATCGCCGCGATACACGACCGGCCGAGCCTGCAGGCCGAAATCGCGCGTTTGCAGCAGGAAGGCGCCGACGCCGTGTTTGGTTTTGGTTCGCAGCAGGACTTCAAGGATTCGACGCAGGTGATTGCCGCAGTGGGGCAAGGCGGCCTGGGGTTGCCCGACCGCGATTATTACACGCGCGATGACGCGAAATCGAAGCAGCTTCGCGACGAATACGTCCAGCACGTCACCAATATGTTCAAGCTTCTCGGCGATTCCGGCGACACCGCCGCCGCTGAAGCCAAGACCGTCATGGAGATTGAAACCTCGCTCGCGAACGCTTCGATGACCCGCGTCGATCGCCGCAATCCGGACAATGTCTATCACAAGATGACGCTGGCGCAGCTTCGCGACCTGACGCCGCACCTGGATTGGAAGGAATATTTTGCCGAAACCGGCTCGCCGCGGGTGGACTCGATGAACGTCGCGCAACCGGATTTCTTTAAGGAAGTGGATTCGGCGCTCGCGAACGTGCCGCTCTCATCCTGGAAGACGTATCTTCGCTGGCAATTGATTCACTCAGCCGCCCCTCGCCTTCCCGCGAAATTCGTGGAAGAAAATTTCAATTTCTACGGGCGCACGCTGACCGGCGTAAAGGAAATGCTGCCGCGCTGGCGGCGCTGCGTCCAGGCCACCGACCAGCAGCTCGGCGAGGCCCTTGGGCAATATTACGTCCAGCGCGCCTTTCCGCCTGAAGCGAAAGTGAAAGCCACGCAGATGGTCAAAAATCTGGTCGCCGCGCTGCGGACGGACATTTCAACTCTCGACTGGATGAGCCCGGCTACTCGGCAAAAGGCGATCGAGAAGCTGGCTGCCATCGACCTGAAGATCGGGTACCCGGATAAATGGCGCGACTATTCACCGTTTCACGTGACGCGCGGACCCTACGTCGAAAACGCGACTCACGGCGACGAATTCGCTTTCGCGTACGACGTCGCAAAAATCGGCAAGCCGGTGGACCGAACGCAATGGGGCATGACGCCGCCGACCGTCAACGCCTACTACAATCCGCTGATGAACGAAATCGTTTTCCCGGCGGGTATTTTGCAGCCGCCATTCTACGACCCCAATCGCGATGAGGCCATGAATTACGGCGGAATGGGCGCGGTGATCGGCCACGAAATGACGCATGGATTCGACGACCAGGGCGCGAAGTTCGATGCGCAGGGAAATTTGAAAAACTGGTGGACTCCGGACGACTTAAAAAATTTCAAGGAGCGCGGCGATTGCATCGCCCATCAGTTCGACGAATTCGAAGCGGAACCCGGTCTGCACGAGAACGGCAAGCTGGTAGAAGGCGAGAGCATCGCCGACCTGGGAGGCTTAACGATTGCGTACAAGGCTTTCCAGAAGCTGATCGAGGGCCGGCCGGCTCCTGCGCCGATTGACGGTTTCACGGAGGACCAGCGATTTTTCCTGGCGTGGGCGCAGATTTGGGAAGGCAGCTCGCGCCCAGAGCTTGTGCGCCTGCTCGTCAACACGGATCCGCATCCGCTGGACCACTTCCGATCCAATGGGCCACTTTCAAATATGCCGGAGTTCCGCAAGGCGTTCGCATGCAGCGCAACCTCGCCAATGGTTCGCCCCGAGGCAAGACGTTGCCAAATCTGGTAGCGAAGACGCCGGCAACCGCGAAGTTGTTATCGACTACTCGAAAAATCGGCGGCGTCGGTTTGCGTCAAGGCCGCGCCGCATTGAGGTGTAACCGATGGTGCGCCGCGTCCTGTTGATAGCTTTGGCTGTTGCCTTTGTGCTTCTTCCGTCGCGAGCGAACGCGCAAGCCTCGAATTCGACGCGAACTCCCGCTCGGTCGGCGGCGTTCGCACCCGCTGGCTGCGCGGATTTGCTCTTGCCGCTTCGGCGGGCTGCAAATACTTCGGGCCCTGGGCTCGATCTCTCCGATCTCGACCGCTCCGTTTCTCCCTGCACGGATTTTTATCTCTTTGCGAGCGGCGGCTGGATCAAGCGCAATCCGATACCGGCGGCATATCCATCGTGGGGCCCAGCGGAGGAATTGGAACAATCGAACAAAGAAACCTTGCACCAGATTCTCGAACAGGCCTCAAAAGACAAGAATGCCGCGCCAGGTTCGAATTGGCAGAAGATCGGCGACTTTTACGCAAGCTGTATGAATGAAAGCGCCGTGCAAGCGGCCGGCGCGAAGCCGCTCGATCCTGAATTGCAGCGGATTGCCGGCATCAAAGATATTGCAACTCTGGAATCGGAAATTGCGCGCCTTCAGCGCCTGGGTGTGAACGCTCTTTTCACTTTCAATTCCAATCAGGATTACAAGAACAGCACGCAGGTGATTGCGGAGATCAATCAGGGCGGGCTCGGGCTGCCCGACCGCGATTACTACACGCGTGAGGACGCCAAATCGCAGCAGCTTCGCGCTGCTTACATCCAGCACGTTGAGAACATGTTCAAGCTGCTCGGTGATAATGATGCGACGGCTGCGGCCGAAGCAAAGACGGTGATGGAAATCGAGACCACGCTCGCGAAGGCTTCGATGACTGATGTGGAGCTTCGCGACCCCGACAACGTGTACCACAAGATGAACCTCGCGCAGCTCGAGCAGATTACGCCGCATTTCCGCTGGGCGGATTATTTCAGCGAAGTAGGCTCTCCCTCGGTTTCAAGCCTCAACGTCAGCCAGCCGGATTTCATCAAAGCCGCCGATTCCGCTCTCGCTTCGCTGCCGCTCGCGGATTGGAAGGTTTATCTTCGTTGGCACCTGGTGCATACCGCGGCGCCGTCGCTTTCTTCTCAATTCGTGAATGAAGATTTCAATTTTTACCATCGTACGCTCACAGGCACGAAAGAGATCCTGCCTCGTTGGCGACGCTGCGTCGATGCCACGGACCGCAATCTTGGCGAAGCTCTCGGGCAGTATTACGTCAAGCGAGCGTTTCCTCCGGAAGCAAAGGCGAAAGCCACCCAGATGGTCGAAAACATCATCGCCGCACTGCGCGACGATCTGCGAACGATTGACTGGATGACGCCGGCCACGCGCCAGAAAGCGATCGCAAAGCTGAACGCGATCATGATTAAGGTCGGCTATCCGAACCACTGGCGCGACTATTCTGCATTCAAAGTAGCGCGCGTTCCGTATGCTGAAAATGCGATGCGCGGCCGCGAATTCGCCGTGGCCTACGACCTCGGAAAAATTGGCAAGCCGGTGAATCGCGGCGAATGGGACATGACGCCGCCGACCGTGAACGCCTATTACAATCCTTCGCTGAACGAGATTGTTTTCCCTGCGGGCATTTTGCAGCCTCCCTTTTACGATTCGAATCGCGACGACGCACTCAACTACGGCGAGATTGGCGCAGCGATCGGCCACGAAATGACGCACGGCTTCGACGACGAGGGAGCAAAATTCGACGCGCAGGGAAATCTGAAGAATTGGTGGACGCCGGAAGACTTGAAGAACTTCGAAGCTCGCGGCGAGTGCATTGCAAAACAGTTCGATGAATTCGAGGTCGAACCGGGGCTGCACGAGAACGGTAAGCTCGAGGAAGGCGAGAGTATCGCCGACCTTGGCGGCCTCGTAATGGCCTACGCCGCGTACCACAAATCGCTCGCTGGGAAGACTGCGCCGATGGTGGATGGATTCACGGGCGACCAGCGATTTTTTATCGCTTATGCACAAAGCTGGATCGACGAAATCCGGCCCGAATTCGCGCGCCTGATGGCTAACTCCAACGAGCACCCGCTAGGCCAGTTTCGGGCGAACGGCCCGCTCGCAAACATGCCGGAATTTCAGAAAGCGTTTGCCTGCAGCGCGGATTCAGCGATGGTCCGCCCGGAGCCGAAGCGTTGCCGGATTTGGTGACGCGAGTTTCCTCGGTTCCCTTTCACCATTCCGCAAATACGTGCTGCTTCGTGATCGCTTGATTGATTGGTGGATGGATGGCCCCGTGCGTTTGCAGTTCCGCTCAGGGCGAGGATTTTATGTACGTTTTCACATCTTCGGCCGTGCGGAATCCCTGTTCAACGCATTTCGCAAGCGAAGCCCCGTCGAGGTAATTTCCCACGAAGAAGAGTCCGGGAAGCTTGCGTTCTTCTTCACGGATGGCTTCTACGATGCGCCAGTGTCCGAGGTTGTATTGCGGCAGCGCTTTTGAATGCCGCCACGCGGCGGTCTCGACCGGTGGACCCGTGATTCCCAGCGTCCGCGCCGCTTCGTCGTGAACGATTGCGGCGATTTCGTCTTCGGTCTTCGACACGATCTCCGGATCGGTCGCGCCGCCAACGAAGCTGGTCAACACGAACGTTCCGTCAGGCGCCTGCCCTGGAAAGAGAGAGGAGTTCCACACGATTCCCAGAGTGCGCAGTTTTTCGCGTCGCGGGATCAGGACGCCGAAGCCCTCGAGCGGCTGCCCGATCTGTTGCCGCCGGTACGCGGCAGCGACGACGGCGACAGGCGCGTACTCGATTTCCGATAGCGATTCGCCGAGAAGCCGGGAAATAGGCCGGATGAGTTTGCCTGCCGCGTCCGCCGGAGTGGCGAACACGATCGCGCCGGCTTCGAGCGTATGTTGGTTACCCTCGATGTTTGAGCCGATTTTGTATGCCGAGCCGAGCTGCACGCCGTTTCGCACAACGGACACGGCGCGTGCGTTCGTTCTCACTTGAGCGCCTAATTTGGCGCCGATTGCCTCAGGCAACGTAGCGATGCCGCCGCGGAACGAACACAAGAGAGGAGGTCCTTTCCGCGAGCGTTTCGGTGGCCTCGATTTCATCGCGCCTAGCAGCACGCTGCCGTGCTTGCGCTCCCATTCGTCGAGTGATGGAAACGCCGCGCTCAAACTCAAACGCTCCGGATCACCGGCGTACACGCCCGAGACGAATGGCGCGACGACGTACTCCAGAATCTCGTATCCGAATTTCCGCCGCACGAAATTGGCAACCGACTCTTCCTTCACCGGCGGTTTCGTCCGGCGCAGCATTTCCGAAATCACTTTCCAGCGCGAGCGAGGCCCGAGGAGGGACGACAAAATCAGCCCTTGAGGGGACATCGGGATTCCTTGCAGCCGGCCGTTTCGTAAAATAAACCGTCGGGCGCGCGGGTCCGCCTTCAGCAAGCGGTCTTCGATTCCGAGCTGCCGCACCAGTTCGGCGAGAATATCGCTGCGCTGGAAGCTCTGCGGACCGGACTCGAAGAGATGGCCGCCGCGCTCGACGGTGCCGACAAGCCCGCCCACGCGATCGGAACCTTCGAGCAATGTCACGGGGATTCCTTGCTGCTGCAAGCGGAATGCGCACGCGAGGCCGGAAATTCCGCCGCCGATCACAATCGCATTCTTCGCGCTGGGCATTGGCGTTCGAACGGTCAGAGCGTTTTGGAGAAGAGAGGCCGCCGGTGCATCTCCTGCTCGTGAAGGTAGCAATCAAATGCCATCGCGACATTGCGAATGAAAATGCGGCCGAGCGGCGTGACGTGAATTTCATCGGACGAAAGCTCGACCAGCCCTTCGTCGCGGAACTCCTCAAGCCGCTGCATTTCGGCTGCAAAATACTCGTCGAAGCGAATCGTAAATTCCCGCTCGACCTCACGTTTTGGAATCAAGGTGTGGCAGAGCAGGCGGCCGATTACGGCCCTGCGAATCACATCGTCCTGCGAAAGGCGGTAACCGCGCATGGTTGCGATGCCGCGCTCATCAACTCCCGCCTGGTACGCCGGAACTTCGCGCCGATTCTGCGCGTAGGCTTCCCCGATCGAACTGATCGCGCTCACGCCCATGCCATAAAGGTCCGCGCCGGCTTTAGTCGTGTAGCCCTGGAAATTTCGGTGCAACGTGCGATCCCGTTGCGCGACGGCCAGTTCGTCTTCCGGCCGCGCAAAATGATCCATGCCGATGTAAAGATATCCCGCGCCCAGAAACTGCTCGAGACCCACGCGGAAAATCCGAAACTTTTCCATGCCATCCGGCAAATGCTCTTCAAATGCGCCTTGCTGTTTTTTCAGCCACGGGACGTGGGCGTAGCTGAACATCGCGACGCGGTCGGGCGCTAGCGTGAGTGTCCGCTCAATGGCGGCCTTGAAGCTATCGGCCGTCTGGTATGGCAGGCCGTAAATCAAGTCAACGTTGATGCTTCGAAAGCCGAGTTGTCGCGCCGCCGAGATCAAATCGCGCGTCATCTCGTAGGGCTGCACGCGATGGATCGCCTCCTGAACTTTCGGTTCGAAGTCCTGGACGCCCATGCTCAAGCGGTTGAATCCCAGGCGACGCAGCGTTTCGAGGTGAGCGCGGTTGGTCACTCGCGGATCTACTTCGATTCCGATTTCCGCGTCCAGCGCGATGGAAAATCGCTCGCGCGTGTGGCCAAAAAGATCTTCCATCTGCCCCGGCGAAAGATACGTCGGCGTCCCGCCACCCCAATGAAACTGGATCACCGGCCTGGCCTTTGAAACCAGCCTTCCGACGTGATCGATTTCGCGCTTGAGCGCTTCGAGGTACGGAACCGCGACGTTTTTGTTTTTCTGAATCGAAACGGTACACGCGCAGAAAAGGCACAAGCTTTCGCAGAACGGAATGTGCATGTAAAGCGAGACGGGCCTGGCCAGTTCTTCCGCTTTGGCCGAATACTTTTCGAAATCATCCGGCCCAAAATCGTCTTTCCACACTGGGGCGGTCGGATAGCTCGTGTAGCGGGGACCCGGCCGGTTATATTTTTCGAGCGTCGCATCGGAAAGATCGCTGGCTCGAAAACCATTCGTGTTGTGGGTCGCTGCGTTCGCCATGGCTATTCCGCACGTCCGGTTTTCGCTCGAACGGCAATGGGAGCAGTCTGGCCGGCGTTTACGAACGCTTTCGCGTTGGCCACCGGCGTCATCGGCAGAATCCCGTGGCCGAGATTCAGGATATGCCCGAAGCCGTTCGTCTGTTCGATCGCCGCGCGCGCCGCGTCGCGTA
>JBOGNE010000011.1:0-25165 GCA_050747005.1 Candidatus Acidiferrales bacterium | reverse complement strand
GCTTGGGAATCCCGCAACACCGGCGGGATTCCCACTTTCCCACAGCCACAGCGGCGGCGAATGATTAACCTAAACCGGACAGATCACTTGCTACAAAAACCGGACATTTTAATTTGCTAACGACAGCGCAAATTCGGCGCTGTATTCCGCTCCGGCCGTCCTTCCAGGAACGAATCCCGTGACGATTCACGCGAACGCTGGTTCGGCGACTGCTTCCGCAACGGTCACGCTAACGACCTCTGTCAGCGTGACCGTAACACCCGCTTCCGTCACGCTAGGCGTGAGTCAACGCGCAACGTTCACGGCGACGGTGGCGAGCGCGTCCAATACCGCGGTTAACTGGACCGTCAACGGACTGCTCGACGGCAGTTCAACAGTCGGCGAAATTTGTCTGACAGGATCGAATCCCTGCGTAACGCCCGCGGTTGCAGTCACCGGCAGCGTGGATTATCTGGCGCCGGCGGCTGTTCCGGGCGCGAATCCCGTGACGCTGACCGCGACGAGCGTGGCGGATCCTTCGAAGAATGGAAATGCTCTCGTTCAAGTCACAGGAACGTCGGGCGGCGTTGCTGTAGCCGTTTCGCCGCCGTATGCATTCGTGACGCCATCAGGTTTGTCGCCTAGCGAACGCCAATTTTTCGCGCGAGTAACGGGAAGCGGCAACGCGGCCGTGACGTGGAGCGTGGCGAGCGCTGTACCTGGGCAAGGCTGCGATGGCGATGCATGCGGTTCGGTGGACACGAACGGCACGTACACCGCTCCGCCGACTGCGCCTTCGCCGAACGCAATTTCCGTGATCGCAACCAGCCTGGCGGATCCGACGAAATCCTCGTCCGCGACGGTCGCGGTCACGAACGGGCCTGCGATCGAGGTCATCCTGCCTTCGAGCGTCATGGCCGGAGCGGTGGAGGGTTTTCCGTTGACGGTCCAGGGAGTGAACTTCGTAGCCGGAAATGGCAGCGCCGCCTCGACTATGCTGATCGACGGCGTGGTACGGGACACGATTTGCCAGTCTTCAACCACCTGCTCGACGGCGCTGAATCCAAGTGACGTCCAATCAGCGGCGACGCTCACGGTTCAAGTTCAGAATCCAGGTTCCCCTGGTGCGCTTTCAAACCCCGTGCCGTTCGTGATCGTTCCATTCGATGTTTCGCAGCAGATCGTTTCGCTCAGCACCTCGGAACCCATGGCAACAGGGCTGAACTTCATCGTGACGGAGCCGACGACCGCCGCCGCATCGTCGCCCATCACTGTCGATTCGATCGGATTGCTGACGAACGGAAACAATTGTGACGTCGCGGCGTCTCCGATCGAAGTCATGCGTCCAACATCGGGAACGCAACCGGTGAGCCTGTGCATTCACGGCGCGGGGCTCGATGCGTCGTTCTCTTATGCGTTCACGGGCCCAGGCGGCAGCGATATTGCCGTCGCGGCGAAACCGCTTACGGGTCTCTTCCCCAATACGATCGAGCTCGATCTGCGGATTTCGAGCGCGACTTTGCCGGGCTTGCGCACGCTCTTCATCACAACGCTCAACAACGACCGCGCCGCAGCGACTGGGATGCTGGAGGTTCAATGATGAAAAATGCAATTCAAAATGGGTTTCTCGTGGTCATCGTGCTTTGTCTCGCGGCGTGCAGCGCCGTCTCGGCGACTTCGCTCATGCAGCTATCGATTGCCGAGATGACCAAGGCTTCGCCGGTGATCGTCCGGGCCAAATGTATCGCCAACGCGACCGCCTGGGATGGTGGCGAGATATGGACGTTCACATCGTTTGCAGTCGAGGAGGCTTGGAAAGGTTCGCCACCGGAACAAATCAGCGTGCGGCTACTCGGAGGAAGGATCGGCGAACTCACTTCAACCGTTTCAGAGGTGCCGCGATTTCGAGCGGGAGAAGACGTCGTTCTCTTCCTCGAACCGGCCTCGGGCGGCGATTATTCCGTGGTGAGCTGGATGCAAGGAACGTTTCGCATCCGGCGCGATCCGCGGACCGGTGAAGAGCGGATCATGCAGGACACCGCCGTGCTCGCGACGTTTAATCCGGCGACGCGGCAATTTGAAACGGGCGGCGAGCGCAATGTGCCGCTCGATGATTTTCGACTGCGTGTGAACGCGATGATTCGTCGTGGATCCGGGAGGCAGCCGTGAGAACAATCAGCGCAGCTTTTTCAGCATGCCTGCTGTTGTTCGCGACCGTCTTTGCGCCCATCGCGCGCGGTTACACGATTGACTCGACGGTCGCGGCATCCGGCGGATGCCCGCAGCCCAACCGCTGGAATCTTTCGCTGGCCACGCCGCTCAATCGCCGGTGGAGCACGTCGATCCCCACGTCTGGCGCGATTCTCACCGTGGCTCCAACTGGATCGGCCGCGCAGTTGGATGAAATCGAGCAAGTAATAACCGATTCGTTCGGGGTTTGGTCCGGTGTGAGCGGCACGATTCTAAATGCAGTGGCGAATCCGGGGGCAATCGCGCCGCTCGAACGGACGGGCGCTGCGGACGCTTGCTCGAACGATTCCGGCGCCAACGTCGATGGGCTGAACACGATCTGCTTCAACCAGGCTAGCGCCGGCTTCACTTTCGGGGTGCTGGCTTTCACGCGCGTAATCTCGGCGAACGCTCCCGGAGTTTCCGTGGGCAGCAGCGGCCCGGCCGCTTTCACGGGACAGATTTTGGACGCCGACACGCTGGTGCGCAACGATGGACAGGCGGCCTTCGCAACGCCCCAGGCGCTTTCGACGCCACGGGGAGCGGGCGCGTTCGATCTGGAATCCATTCTCACGCATGAATTGGGGCACTGGCTCGGACTCGATCATTCCGCGGTGATTCGCGCGATTATGTTCCCGTTTTCCCCGCCGCCCGGGCAGTTCCTCGGCGACCGGCCCACGCCGCAAACTCCAGACGGCCCGCTTGCGGATGACGATCGCACGGGCATCCGTGTGCTCTATCCCAACGCTTCGGATGCGGTGAACGTTGGCACAATCAGCGGAAGAATTATTCCCGCGAATCTGTTTGCCTTGGCGGCACTTCCATCTTCCGCGCCGGGCCAGTTTATAACGGGAATATTCGGTGCGCACGTAGTGGCCGTCGATTCCGACACTGGTGCGGTGGTCGCGGGAACGCTGGGCGGATGGAGCTGCAGCGCGGCGAATCCGCCAACAACTCAATTCGACGGAACTTTCTCGATACAACGATTGCCGGTGGGGCGGAATTACCTGATCTACGCTGAGCCGCTCGTAGGCATCGCCACCGCGCCGAACTTTGGCGTCGCGTTGAATGATCTCTGCAGCGGGGCCGACGCTTCGTTCTGTGCGACGCCAGCGGTGGACACGAACTTCAACGTCCGAACGCTCCCGTCACTACCCTAGCGACCGCAACGGCCGAGCGTGCTACAAGATATCTTGACGCGGCAAATTCGCGGCCGGACCTGAGCTTCACAACATCAAATCACAGAGCGGCGGCGGATTTGACTTGCTGGCCCGAGGTCCGGCATGCCTGGGCAGTTAAATCCAACGAACCCCCGCGTTTCCAGTCTCGGATTGCCTCGTGCAGGGCGATGTCGTAGGCTGTACCGAGTTTTGGTTCTTGGCTCCGCGCCAGATTCGAACGGCATGATTTGACCGTTGGGTTCGCCGGAGACAGGTCCTGCGGGGGAAAATAACCAGAAGGAGTCGCGGCGATACTCGATTTTTCGAGCACAGTGAGAATAATGAAGGAAGCCGCCACACACGTTCTGCCGGAACCGGCGCGTTGAATACCCTGTTCCAAACCGAACCACCAGAAAGATCGCGAGTACCCATCATTCTAGGTTACGGGCTTGCAATCGCGTGTCTCATCTGGGTGCTCCACGATTTCCATATCGTGCGGGCAATGCACGATCTGGAGAATGTGAGCTGGAAATGGGTGCTGTTGGGGATGGGGTTTGACATTCTCAGCTATCTCGTCCAGGCAGTCCGCTGGAAATTCCTGCTCAAACCCTTCGGAGAAGTACGGCTGACGCGGTCGATTCGAGCCATATTTGCCGGGCTGTTCGCAAATCTGATATTTCCACTGCGTCCTGGCGAGTTGCTGCGAAGCTATTTGCTGTCTAATTCCGAGGGAATCACGTTCGGGCGAATGCTTGGGTCGGTTGGCGTGGAACGGATGATCGATCTGGTAATTGCCGCGGCATCGCTCGGCGTAGTCTCGCTGGTGGTGGATTTGCCGCGCACCTTCCAAAGAGCCGCGGATATTCTCGGGGTGGTTACGCTTGTGCTCCTGAGCATCGTCGTGGCGTTGATCTTTTATCTGGAAGTAAAATTGACGAGAAGCCCATCGCTTAAGGCCGCGCCGCATCATCTGCCCGGAAAACTGATGCCTGCGCTGACTGGATTGCACGCCATGGGAACCGCTCCGAGCTTTTATCCGGCACTGTTTTTTTCGCTTCTGATGCCGCTTTGCCAGGCTGCGGGGTTATGGGCGATCATGGTTTCCTACGGCATGCATTTATCGTTTCTGGTTGGAATCGTGGTTCTCGTGATCATAAATCTCGGCGTTTCGCTGCCAAACGCCCCCGCGAATGTGGGGTCTTACTGGTTCTTTTGCATTCTTGGGTTAAGCGTTTTCGGAATCGAGAAGGCAGTGGCAGCGCCATTTTCGATTCTCGCGTTTCTGGCTCTCAATATCCCGTTCATTTTCCTGGGGTTTGCCGCGCTCGTTCGGAGCGGACTCTCGCTCCGGTCGATGCGCGAACGAGTCACGCACCTTCCCAGCGAGCTATCGAGAGCTGACGCCGCTTATTGAGGCTGCGGTGCGCGATTGGCCAGAGTGTATGCGCACGGAGCCGCAATTTCGTTTTGAGGGCGGCGAGCGGTCCGTTATATATTAATTGTTTCGTCGGCCGCGCTGGGATCGGACTTCCTCCGGACGTGAGGGAGGAAGGCATAGCCCAGCCGATTCGGCGAGAATGAGCCAGACAATTCGGGAAACCGCACTCCTATGGCTACAGAAACCGACAAACATCTCGAACGGGCGCGACGCAGTCTCGAGAAGAACAAACTTCGCGAGGCAGTTAGCGAATACCAGGCGGCCCTCGACGATTCTCCCTCGAATCAGGAAGCGCTGCAGGCCCTTGCTGACCTCTATACTCGCCTTAACGAACCCGAAACCGCGGCCCAATATTATGGCGCTCAGTTCGACCGGCTGGTCGAAGCGGGCGACGCTCCCAAGGCGGCGGCGATTTACCAGCGGTTCCTCCGCGCGCTTCCGCAGCCTCCGGACCGCTTGATGCGCTACGGCATGTTGTTACAAAAGCAGAACCGCGCCGGGGAAGCGATCGAACAATTCGGAGCCGCCGCCGTACTTTACCAGGAGCAGCACCGCGAAATCGAAACGCTGGCCTGCTACGAGAGCATCGCGCTGCTCGATCCGGAGAACCCAGCGCGGCACTTGGCGCTCGGTGAACTGGCGGAACGGCTGGGGCATTCCGACCTGGCGGCGAGAAGCTACGTCCGAGCAGGTCAGTTGACGCAAGCAACGGGCGCGCTCGATGAAGCTCTCGAGTATTTCGAACGCGGCCACGCACTATCTCCGGATGACCGCGATGGCGCGGTTCTTTATGCCGAAGCGAAATTGCGCAAGGGCGATGCCGAAGGCGCCGTAGGTCTGCTCGATCCCATTGCGGGGACCGAGACGGAGCTTCCATTTTTGGCGTTGTACGGCGAAGCTCTGCTGCGCGCGGGCCGCCTCGACGACGCCAGGACGACTTTCGAAGCGTATTCGAAACAAAAACCGGAAGGGTTCGCGAAACTCTTCGAAGTTGCGGGGGCCTATCTCCGCGGCGGGCAGGATGAGAAGGGTGCGGCGTTAGTCGTGAAGGTAAAGGACGAAATGCGGCTCGCCCGGAAAGAACCGGAGCTCGTGTCGCAAGTGGAACGCCTGGCCTCGGCGCACCCCGGTTCGCTGCGGTTGGCCGAAGTAGTCGCGCGGCTTTACGAGGAAATGAACCGCGAGACGAAATACTTCGAAGCGCTCATGCGTCTATTCGATCTGTACCTAGTGGCTGGCCGCATGAAGGACACTTGCGATGCTCTCGACAAGCTGGTGGACATCGATCCTTACGATTACCGCAATCACGAACGGATCGGAAAGCTCGAAGGGAAAGTGGACCCAGCTTTCCTTCAGAACATTCTCGCGCGCGCCGCGAAGGCCGCCACCGTATCCACGCGCACGGAGGGATTCAGCGGCTCCGGCGCGGAGCAGAAAGGGTCTCAGCTTCCAGAAGAAGTCCGCGCGCAGCAGGCGTTGGAAGACTTGATCGTGCAGGTGGAAATTTTTTTGCAATATTCGCTGCAATCGAAAGCGGTGGAACGCCTCGAACGAATCGCACAACTCTTTCCCGGCGAAGAAGAGAAGAACGAGCGCTTGCGGGCCCTGTACGAGCGTGCGAGCTGGTGGCCGAAGGGCGCGCCGCCAAAGCCGCCCACAGCGAAGCCAGCTCCCGCCGAGTCTGCCCCCGTAGCGCCATCCCCTCCGCCGGCTGAACCCCCGATGGCGGCTCCCGCGACGGTTGCATCAGCGGCTGAAACGCATCGCGATCTCGCTGCCATCGCCGAGATCAATCGGCTGATGTACCGGCAGCCGACGCCGCGCGACGTGCTGACGACCACGGCTTCGGGGATCGGTAAACATCTCGGAGTCGCGCGCTGCATCGTTGCCGTGGGCGACGCCGGTGAAGCAGCGCAATTAACCGGGGAACATTGCACGGCGGGAATGGTTCCCGCGAGTCCCGCGCAGATCTCTGCGATCGTGGAAACGCTCTCGAAAACCACGCCGGACGCGCTGGGCGGCATCGAGCTGCGCGCGGCGGCTTCCCCTGCGCTTCGGGAGTTGGGGACCGAGTCGGCCCTCGGAGTGGTGCTTACCGACAAAGAAACCCAGGCGCCCGGAGGAACATTGTTCATCGGCGACGTTGCCGAACGGAAGTGGAAGCCGAACGAAAGTTTTTTCCTGCAGGCCGTGGGCGACCAGCTTGTGCTCAGCGTGAATCACACGCGGCTGCGATCGCTGGTCCGGTCTCTGGCCGTTGCGGACGAGAAAACCGGCCTGTTGAGCCGCGGTGCTTACATCGATTGCCTGCTCGTGGAATCGAATCGCTCGCGCGTTCAAAATTCTCCTCTTTCGCTGATCATCTTAAGCATAGACCGCGGGGGCGAGGTTCTCCGGGCGCATGGAGACGCGCCGGTCGAGGATTACATCGAACAACTGGCGCGCGCTCTTTCCGCGGGAGTGCGCCAGACGGACATCACCGTGAAATATACCGCGTCATCGCTGGCGTTCATCATGCCGGGGACGTCGATCGAGAACGCGCATTCCATCGCGGAGAAGCTCCGAGCCGTGGCGGCGAGCGTCCGTCCTTCGTGGGGCGGACAGGATTTGACCATCAGCGCTGTCGTGGCTCAATCTACAGGGCGGCCTGGAGATGAAACCGAAGACCGCGTGACTGAATGGATCAACCGTGCCGAAGCGGGACTCGAGGAGGCCCGGCAAAGCGGCGGCAACACTCTGCTCGCGCTCGCCACGCCTTAATCATTAGAATCGTGGAAAAATAGTTAGAATCGTGGAAAGGAAATCATGTTTCCAACCGATGTTGTGATCGTGCATGGCGCCCGCACCCCGATGACGCGCTACACCGGCGCGTTCGACCGAACGAGCGCCCTCGATCTCGGCGCTGCGGCAAGCCGCGAGGCGATTCGCCGCGCCGGTGCCGATCCCGCCGAATTCGATCATGTGGTCTTCGGCAACGTGATGCAGACGAGCGCGGATGCCCTTTACGGAGCGCGGCACGTAGGACTGAAGGCCGACTTGCCCGTTGGAACCCCGGCTGTAACGGTAAATCGATTGTGCGGGTCGGGAATGGAATCGATCACCCAGGCTGCGCAGCGAATTCTTCTCGGTGAAGCCAAGCTGGTTCTCGCAGGCGGCATGGAAAACATGTCGCAGTGCCCGCACGTAATTCGTGGTGCGCGAACGGGATTCCGGCTTGGCGAGGGAAAACTGGAAGACTCGCTGATGTCCGGGCTTTACGACACGTACTGCGGATTCAGCATGTCTGAAACGGCGGAGAATCTCGCGGCCGAGCAGGGCATCACCCGCAAGGCCTCCGATGAGTACGCGCTGCGAAGCCAGCAAGCGGCGGAAGCGGCCTTTCGCGCCGGCAAGATGAAGGAAGAAATTGTTCCCGTGGAAGTGAAGAAGAGCAGGAAGACGGACGTGGTGAGCGAAGACGACCATCGCCGCCCTGACACGACCATGGAGACGCTCGAGTCCTTGCCTCCCGCCTTTCGCAAGGATGGTATCGTTACCGCGGGAAACGCCAGCGGGATCGTGGACGGAGCCGCGGCAGTCGTCGTGACGCATGCCAAAACGGCGAGGGAGCGCGGTTGGAAGCCGCTGGGGCGAATTGTTTCGTGGGCGACGGCTGGAGTGCCTCCGCGCATCATGGGCATTGGGCCGGTTCCCGCGATTCAGAAAGCGCTTGCGCAAGCCAACCTGACACTCGAGCAAATCGATCTTATCGAGGTGAACGAAGCCTTTGCAGCACAGTATCTTGCTGTGGAGAAAGTTCTGGGACTCAATCGAGAGAAGACCAATGTGAACGGCGGCGCTATTGCGCTGGGCCATCCGCTCGCGGCCACCGGAACGCGCTTGGTGCTGACGCTGCTGCTCGAATTGCGCCGCCGGAACGCGCACTATGGCGTAGCGAGCGCCTGCATCGGCGGCGGACAAGGGATTGCCGTGATCGTGGAATCACTGCCGTGAGCCCGGCGTCGGACATCATCAACAACAAAAACCAGAAGCACAGAAAAGAGATGACCATCGAATGGGATATGAGAATCTGCTGTTCGAAGTGAAAGATCAGATTGCGCGAATCACGTTCAACCGCCCCAATGTTCTGAATGCGCTCAACCGCAAGACCATTGAGGAATTGGGCGACGCTTTGAACGCAGTCCGCCGCGATGCTTCGGCTCGCGTGCTGGTGCTCACGGGCTCCGGAGAAAAGGCGTTCGTTGCCGGCGCGGACATCAACGAGCTCGCGCAGCGCACGCCCGTGGACGGTAAGGACTTTTCACTTTTTGGACAGGAGATTATCCATCGTCTCGAGACGCTCGGAAAGCCGTCAATTGCCGCGATTAATGGTTTCGCGCTCGGAGGCGGTTGCGAACTCGCTCTCGCGTGTACCATTCGCATCGCCAGCCGCAACGCAAAACTCGGCCAGCCGGAAGTGAAGCTCGGCATCCTTCCCGGTTATGGCGGTTCGCAACGCCTGGCGCGGTTGTGCGGCAAGGGTGTAGCGCACGAATTAATTCTCACGGGTGAAATGATCGGGGCCGACGAAGCCCTCCGAATCGGTTTGGTGAATCGCGTGATGGAACAGCCGGAGTTACTGCCGGCTGCGGAACAGATCGCGAAGAAAATCATCGCGAATGCCCCCTTGGCGGTGAAGTACGCGATGGAAGCGATCGAGCACGGCATGGAAATGCCGCAAGAAGAAGGTTTGTTCCTCGAAGCTACGCTGTTCGGCCTCTGTTGCGCCACCGAAGATATGCGCGAGGGCACCCGCGCGTTTCTCGAAAAGCGGCCGGCGAAGTTTCAGGGGCGCTGATTCATGGCGGAAAAGCTCAAGCGCTCGAATTTCCGCGGCCCGCTAAATGCCGCAGGCCTGCGCTTCGGGATCGCCGTCAGCCAGTTCAACAGTTTCATCACCGATCGCCTTCTGGCGGGCGCTCTGGACGCGCTCGAACGCGCGGGCGCAAACGAGAAGCAAATCGAAATCGTACGCGTGCCTGGATCGTTCGAATTGCCCGTTGCGGCGAAAAAGCTGGGCGCGACTGGGCGTTTCGATTCGCTGATCTGCATCGGGTGCATTTTGCGCGGCGAGACATCGCATTACGATCACGTCGCCTCGGAAACCGCGCGCGGAATCCAGCTTGCGCAGCTCGATACCGGCGTGCCCATCGCATTTTGCGTGCTCACTTGCGATACCCTCGAACAGGCCATCGACCGCGCGGGCTTGAAAAGCGGCAACAAGGGATTCGAGGCGGGTCTCGGTGCCATCGAAATGGCCCAATTTTCCCGCAGATATTCTCCGAAGAAATCCGGCGAGGAATCCCGCCGAACGCGGCGCCGGTAACATGACGCTTCGCCGGAAATCCCGCGAGTTTGCCCTACAGATGCTTTTCGAATGGGACATGGCGCGAGCCAAGCCCGGCAGCATTGAACGGAATTTCTGGAAAGCGGCGCGAGCGGCGGATTCCACACGGAAATTTGCCAGCCAGTTGTTCGAAGGCGCGGTTGCGGAAGCGGACAAAAGCGATAAGCTGGTCGAAAAGCTTTCGGAAAATTGGCGGCTCGATCGTCTCGCCGCGGTGGACCGCAACATCCTGCGCCTGGCGATTTACGAGCTTCGCTCGGGTACTGCTCCCCCCAAGGTTGTGATGGACGAGGCGCTCGAGCTGGCGAAGAAATTTTCCTCGGCGGAAGCTCCGGCATTTCTCAACGGCATCCTCGATGCCGCGTTTAAATCTCTGGAGCCTGAAACCTGAAACTCGTTCTTCGCTTTACGCCTCGATATGGCCCTCGAAAATTCGAACGGCCGAGCCGCTAACCTTCGGCACCAGCCGGCCGCGTTCTTCGGTCACTTCTACTCGAATCTCGCTTGGGCGCTTCATTTCAACTCCCTGCATAATGATAAGAGTTTCCTGGGGACGAAGACGTTCATGCCGCACGAGATACGTGCCAAGCGAACCCGCCGCTGAGCCGGTGGCAGGATCCTCGACGATTCCCCAAGGCAGCATTCCGCGCGCGAAAATCTTTCCGCGTCCACCTGGCGCGAAGCAGTAGGCCATCGTTCCGCCGCGCGAGAGCGCTTGAGCCAGCGCCCGCGGATTTACTTGAATTTTGGTCAGGATGTTGCGGCTGCGTAGCGGCAGCATCAGATTCGGGATCCCGGTCGAAACGAATTCCAGTGGAAGAATCGGATCGAAGTCCGAAGCTTTCAGTCCAAGCGCCGCGGCAAGCGCCGCGCGATTCAGGCGAGCCGCCAGGAACTTGGCCGGTTTCTGCGTCATCGTCACAAGCTGCGGCCGCCCATCGTGAAAAGTGAACTCCACCGGCAGGATGCCGGCGCCGGTCTGCTGCAGGATATGCACGCTGCCTTCGGACGCCGGCACAACGCCAAGTTCGGCCAGAAGAAACCACGTGCCGATGACCGGATGTCCCGCGAGCGGCAATTCCGCGGTCGTCGTGAAAATCCGCAAACGCGCGAGCGCGCGATTGTTCGTGGGCCGCTGCACGAAAACCGTTTCCGAGAGATTCATCTCGCGCGCAATCGACTGCATGGTCGCCGGAGAAAGGCCGTCTCCATCGGTTATCACCGCCAGCGGATTGCCGGCAAATTTTTTCGAGGTGAACACGTCGAGCGTGTAAAGCCGCCGCTTCATTTTTTTACTTTCTTGCCCGAATGCCGGGCGGATGGACTAGATGCGCTCCAATTGTGCCACGGTACGCTCATTTTGCACGTTGCCGGTATTGAGCGGGTCTTGGGTTCGAACAATACAATTTGGACTTCCTCCTCCGCGACGGGAAGATGCTCGATGCCTTTCGATACAATTATGAATTCGCCTGGTTCGAGGCAACGTCTCGGTCGCGGAAGCGCATCTTGAGACGTCCTGCCACCACGAGAAAAAGCTCGTCTTCGTGCTCGTGATGATGCCAGATGAATTCGCCCTTCAATTTCACGACTTTCACGTAAGAATCGTTCAGCTCGCCGATGATTCGCGGGCTCCAGTATTCCCCCCACCATCTCGAGCTTCTTTCGCAGATTGATTGCTTCCATCGGTGCCTCCGCGCCATCAGATGCGCTCAAGCGCGATCGGGCTTCGAGATTGTGACGATCAGAGTTGTTTCACGAGCACCGACACCTCATCGAGGACGCGCCGCGTGGTTTCCGGCCGGGACGTCTCCGAATAAATTCGCAGCATGCGTTCCGTCCCGGACGCCCGCACCAATAGCCATCCGATTTCGCCGAGATAGAGCTTGATTCCGTCGGTATTTTCGCGGCGCGAAATGGGCCAATCGAGCAAGCGCTTCAATTTACCGCTCGAAAAATATTCGATGGCCTTCTCTTTTTGTCCGTTGCGGAGAACCAGGTCCGTGCGCCCGTAGCAATGCGCTCCAAATTCTCGTTCCAGCATAGCGACGAGTTCGCCAAGCCGCTTCCCGTGCCAAGCCATCACTTCAGCCAGCAGAAGCGCGCTAACCGTGGCGTCCCGCTCCGGCAGATACATTTTCGTGCCTATGCCGCCGCTCTCCTCGCCGCCGAGCAGAATGTCGCTCTCGAGCATGCGCTCGCAGATGTATTTGAAACCGATGGGCGTTTCCCAGACTTTGCGTCCGAATTTCGCGGCGATCTTGTCAATCATCTTGGTGGTCGAAAAAGTCTTGGCGACGTCGCCGGGCAGGCAGCGCGTGCCTGCCAGATGCCAGAGCAGGATCGAGAAAATCTGGTGCGGTGTGACGAACGTGCCGTCGCGATCGATCGCCCCGACGCGGTCGGCGTCGCCATCGAGCGCAAAGCCGGCGTCGTATTTGCCATCGACCACCGCTCGGCGCAGCGCCTCGATATGCGGCTCGATCGGCTCCGGGTTCACGCCGCCGAAAAGAGGATCGCGATTACCGCGGATTTCATCGCACGCGATCCCGTTGCGGTGAAATAGATCGCGCAGCAGGCCGCGTCCCGCGCCATGCATCGGATCGACGACGAAGCGAAAGTTCGCGTCGCGGAGCCGGTCCCAATCGACGAGCGCGGCAAGCGTCTCGAGATACGGCGCGCGAACGTCGAGCGAATGGATCAGATCGCTGCGCGGCGGAAGAACCGTCACCCCATTGCGCAGGACTTTCGCAAGTTCGGATTCCACTTGCGCGATGATCGCAGGCAAAGCCGAACTGCCGTAGCTTGCTTTGAGCTTAATGCCATTCCAGCGGTATGGATTATGGCTCGCGGAAATTTGGATTCCCGCCGCAGCCCCGCGCAGCTTCACCAGCAGAGAGATCGCCGGCGTCGGGCATGCGTCCGTGGCTAGCCAGACCGGCGTGCCGGTCGCCGCCACAGCCTCCGCTGCCACTCGCGCAAATCGCTCCGAGCCGAATCGCGTGTCGTAGCCAACGAGGATGCCGTTCGCAGGAGTTTCCGCGCGAACCACGTAGCGTCCGATCGCGTGGGCAACGATGCGGACGTTTTCGTACGTAAAATCTTCGGCGATTACGCCGCGCCAGCCGTCGGTCCCAAATTGAATCGTCGTCACGATGCAGCAGTATAAGCGATGGAATCGTAGCCGGAAAGGCGGCTCGGCATTTTGGAAGGGCGGGGCTTCAACCCCGCCGCAAACGCCAACGTTCGAAACGGCTTTACAGCTTGCGGAAAAAGTCTTTTTACCTGCTATTCCGAGCGAAGCGAGGAACCTGCTTTTTACAAAACGCCAGGAAAACAGCAGGTTCCTCGCCGCCTTCGGAAACTCGGAACGACAAACCGTGCGTTTTTCCGCAAGCTGTTTAGTCGCTGAAGCCCCGAATCTGTAATTCCCGCACGTGCACTACAGGAGTGGCTTCTGTTTCCGAGCGTCGAGCCACTTCACAATTTGTCCCACATCCTGCGAGCGGTCGCCACGGCAGATCAATAATGCGTCGTCTGTTTCGACGACGATCAGATCGCGTACGCCGATAGCCGCAACGAACTTCTTGGGACTCCAGAAATAATTCCCCGATGCATCAAGTGCAAACGACGGTCCGGCGGAAACATTCGCGCCGCGCTTCGCCGCCAGTAATTCGTACACGGCGGCCCACGAACCGATGTCGGTCCAGCCAACTTCCGCCGGAATTACGAAAACGTGTCGCGCTCCCGGAAGGAGGCTGGCAGGCTCCATCACGGCGTAATCAACGGAGATACTGTCGAGCTGCGGATAAATCCTCCGCAACGCGGCGGCGTATCGCGACGTGCCGATCGTTCGGGCCAACTCAAGTAGCGCTTCGTGGGTCTCGGGAAGAAATTGCCGCAAATTGTCGAGAAACGTTGACGCGCGCCAAAAGAACATTCCAGCGTTCCAGAGGAATTTGCCGGACGCGACGTACCGCTTCGCTAGCGGCAGCGCGGGCTTTTCCGTGAATCGCCTCACGGCATACGCCGCGATGCCGAGAGGATGCGATGTAATCTTCGCGCCGCGCTCGATGTAACCGTATCCTGTTTCAGGCCGCGTAGGCGGTATACCCAGCACGACGAGATTCCCGGGCGTGCGAGCCAATTCCAGCGCCGCCCGCAACAGCCGGCGATACCGAGCCGCGTCCGCGATATGGCTATCCGAAGGAAGCACAGCCATGAGCGCGTCGCCGTGGACGTGCGCGATATGAACGGCGGCGAGGCCAATGGCAGCGGCGGTATTACGGCCCGCAGGTTCTGCAAGAATTTGTGATGCCGCCACGCCGCGCATTTCCCGGCGCACGGCGGCGGCTTGCTCGACGTTCGTTACGGCCCAGAGATTTTGGCGCGAAAAGAGCGGACCAAGCCGCGCCGCTGTTTCCCGCAGCATGGAGTCCCCACCCGTGATATTGAGAAGCTGTTTCGGCGTGCGCATCCGGCTGCGCGGCCAGAATCGTGTTCCGCGTCCGCCGGCCAGAAAAACCGCGCATGCAGGCAGCGATTTTCTGCCGGCGTTTGCTTCAGCGGATTTCTTCACGGATGCACCAACTTCGACCAAGCCTCTTTCGCGATGTTTCGCTCCGCCATGCGGCGCGGGAATTCTTCAGAGTCGCTTGGGACGCAGGTGCGCAAAAGCGAGGTGCGCTTTTCTGGCAAGAGCCGATACGCGCCTAGCGCGGCTGGAATCATCCATGCCTGCGCAGGACCGAACGCGATTCGCTCGCCGTTCCAGCGGATTTCGCCTTTGCCTTCGAGAAAAATCAGCAGCTCGAAATGCTCGCGTGACGTGACTGCGTCGGCGCGTTCCGCAAACTCCCACTTCTCCGTCGAAAAATATCGGCACGAAGCAAAATATGTTTCTGTCACAGCGCCACGCTCGGCCTGAACGGGCGCGACTTTCCCCCCGAGCTGTTTACCGAATCGCATCACTTCCAGCGCCTTCTCGATATGAAGATCGCGCGCCCGCCCTTGCGCGTCGCGGCGGTTGTAATCGTACACGCGATAAGTGATGTCCGAATGCTGCTGGATTTCGCAAAGCACCAGCCCGCCGCAGATGGTATGCGCCGTGCCGGCCGGCACGAAGACAACGTCACCCGGGACCACGGCGATGCGTTCCAGGCATGTCTCCGCCAAGCCCTCGGCGATCGCGTGACGAAAAGACATGGCAGTGACTTCGGGTTTCAGACCAACCATCACCTCGGTGCCAGGCTGCGCATCGACCACGTACCACATTTCGGTCTTGCCGCGCCCACCGACGGCAGCTTCGTGACGGGATGCGTATTTATCGCCGGGGTGGACCTGCACGGAAAGTTTGTCTTCAGCGAAAATAAATTTTACAAGCAAGGGGAATCGTTCGTTTCGATTAACGCACGCGCCCGTCCATTCGGGAGGCATGGAGGGCCACGCCTCGCCGAGCTTCACGCCGGCGAACGGGCCGCTCGCGAAGCGGCAATCTTCGCCCGTCATCCATGCTTCGCCGATTCGCTCCGGCAGATTCGTTTTTTCGGGGAAAAATGGAGCAAGGGACAGCGCGCCCCAAGGCCGCGCGCTGAAAATTGGTTCCAGACGGGCCGGGCAGAGGATCACTTGTTTTGACCGAAGAAATGCGCGAGCCGCCGCAAGCCTTCTTCAATTCGCTCCATGGATGTGGCGTACGAAATCCGAATATAACCAGGCGCGCCGAAAGCCTCCCCTGGAACGACGGCGACGTGCTCGCGTTCGAGCAGTTGCTTGGTAACGGCCGTATCGTTGGGCATGGCCGGATTGCAATGCGCCAGCACTTTAGGAAACACGTAAAACGCTCCTTGCGGCGATGTGCAGGTGATGCCGGAAATTGCGCGCAAGCCCGCGAGAATGCGTTCGCGTCGGCGCGCGTACTCCGCGAGCATCGCCGCAACCGAGTCCATCGGCCCGCGCAGCGCTTCCAGCGCGGCATATTGCGAGATCGAAGTTGGATTCGAGGTGGATTGGCTTTGAAGCTTTATGATGGCGCTGACTAATTCCTGCGGACCCAGAACGTAACCCATGCGCCAGCCGGTCATTGCAAATGTTTTCGACAGCGAGCCGGCGATAATCAGCCGGTCTTTCGCCCCCGGCAGGTTTGCGACAGAAAAGGGCTTTGCGTCGCCATAGACAAAATGCGAGTAGCACTCATCGGACAGCAGCCAAACGCCGCGCTGCTTGCAGACCTCGAGAATCTTGGCGAACTCATCGCGCGGAATCACGGCGCCGGTGGGATTGCTCGGCGAATTCACAATCACCATGCGCGTGCGCGGCGTGATCGCCTTCTCAAGATCGGCGGCTCGCAGGCAGAATCCATCCTCGGCGCGCATCGAAAGAAAAACGGGAGTTCCTCCAGCGTACTTCACGATGTCCGGATAGCTCACCCAGTAGGGCGCCGGAACTACAACCTCATCGCCTGAATTTATCAGCGCGCAAACTGTGTTGAAGATTGCGTGTTTTCCCCCGGTGTTGACGACGCATTCCGCGGGTTGGTAGGCCGACCCAAGCTGCGCGGCATGCCAATCGCAAATCGCCTGCCGCAGCGGCGCAATCCCCGGCGTTGCCGTATATTTCGTGCGGTTTTCATCGAGCGCCTTGATCGCGGCGCGCTTGATGTGCTCGGGCGTCGGAAAGTCAGGCTCGCCGGGGCCGAAGTCCACCACGTCCACGCCCCGCGCTTTATATTTGTCTGCTTCCTGAATTATAACGGCGACAGGCGACGCGCTGATGCGGTTCACGCGGTCCGCAAGTTGCACGGCTTCCTTCAATCCTGTGGCGGGTTCCATGGATATCCTCGATTTGAGATTGAAAATGATTCTGGCGCTATTTTACATCGGCGCATCTAAACAACTTTCGCGCGCAGTCGCTCTTCCACGATTGGCGGCACGAGTCCTTTTACCGACCCGCCCAGCCGAGCCAGCTCTTTCACGATCCGCGAACTCAAGTAACTGTACGCCTCGCCCGGCAGCATGAAAACCGTTTCGATCTGCGGCTCAATCTTGCGATTCATCATCGCCATTTGCAATTCGTATTCGTAGTCGGAAATGGCGCGAATCCCGCGCACGACCACTCGGGCGCCTTTCTCGCGGGCATATTCCATCAGCAGGCCGTCGAATACATCCACCTCGACATTCTTGCAATCGAACGTGACGGCTTCGAGCATTTCGACGCGCTCTTTTACGGCGAACAGCGGGTCCTTCTCGAGGTTTCGCGCCACCGCAACGATCAGGCGGTCGAAGATTTTTGCTCCGCGCGCAATCACGTCGAGATGGCCGTTCGTAACCGGGTCGAACGATCCCGGATAAACCGCGATAACGGAATTGCTGCGCTCAGTTTCCATTCGGTGCGTCATTCTAACTCAAAATTTCCACGATGACGGCCACAAAAATATCTCCAAGACGCTCGGTGTTGGCACCGCTCAACTTCGTTGCCAGCTTGAATCCCTCCACCGTAAGCTCGCCCCGTTCGGTATTCCAAAGACGCGTTTGGGTATCCTTCCTGGCCGGTTGGATGAAAGTCGTTGACGGAGACGACTAGAATGGTCGTAATTTAAGGTGTTGCGGCAGTTGGGCTTGGGAGCAAGAGCTTTGTTTGACTTTAGTCATTAGTAAGAGCTAAGATGTATATGCGACTCAATCAGTCGTATATCGAGCGGTTGTATGTGGGGCAGTCGCATACCGAGCAATGATGAAGCTATCGAAAAAGGCGGACTACGGCCTGATCGCGTTGAAGCATCTCGCGATGCACAACGGGCACGGCTCGTCGAGCGCAGCCGACATTGCCGAGGTCTACAGGATTTCGACGCCCCTTATGGCCAAGGTTCTGCAGAAGCTGGCGAAGGCAGGGCTCGTGGCAGCGCGGCATGGATCGAGCGGAGGCTACACTCTGGCGCGCGCAGCAAAGGACATTAGCGCCCTGGACGCGATCCGCGCTATCGAAGGCCCGCTGTTCATCACGTCCTGCGTAACCTCGCGCGGCGAGTGCGACGTGACTACAACTTGCTCGATCCGCGAACCGTTGCGCCGGGTGAACGACAGCATATTGGACGTGCTGGCCAAGGTAAGAATTTCGCAGATGACGGACGACGCACCGGTATCCGAAGTTGTCGAGTTGAGAGTCTAAATCAGGAGAGAGAAGGAATGGCAATCAAACTACCAATTTATATGGACAATCACGCGACCACGCCGGTTGATCCGCGCGTCCTCGAAGCGATGATGCCCTACTTTAAGGAAAAGTTCGGCAATTCCGCGAGCCGCAACCACGAATTCGGCTGGGTGGCCGAAGAAGCAGTTGAAAACGCACGCGGGCAAATCGCCCGCCTGATCAACGCCACGCCGAAGGAGATCGTTTTCACCAGCGGCGCGACCGAATCCACCAACCTCGCGATCAAAGGCGTCGCGGAGATGTACCGCGAGAAGGGCAATCACATCATCACGCAGGTCACCGAGCATAAGGCGACGCTCGATACTTGCAAGCGCCTTGAGAAGTACGGCTATGAAGTGACGTACCTGCCGGTCGAAAAGGACGGCCGCATCGACCTCGACGATCTGCGCCGGGCGATCACACCCAAAACGATTTTGATTTCGATCATGTACGCGAACAACGAGATCGGAGTCGTGCAGCCGGTCGCGGAGATCGGCAAGATTGCCAAGGAAAAAGGCGTTTTCTTCCACGTTGACGGCGTGCAGGCGGTCGGGAAAATTCCGGTTGACGTGCAGAAAGATGGAATCGATCTGCTGTCGATTTCGGGACACAAGATTTACGGGCCTAAGGGCGTGGGTGCGCTGTACGTCCGACGCAAAAATCCTCGCGTGCAGCTTTCCGCGATCATTGATGGCGGCGGCCACGAGCGCGGCATGCGTTCCGGCACGCTTAACGTTCCCGGAATCGTCGGCCTCGGAAAGGCGTGCGAGATTTGCCAGAACGAAATGGCGACGGAATCCAAACATCTCAGCCAGTTGCGCGACCGGTTGAAGGACTCGATCATGAGCCGCCTGGACGAGACGTTCATCAACGGCTCGATGGAACATCGCCTGCCGCACAACATCAATATCAGCTTTGCCTACGTCGAAGGCGAATCGCTGCTGATGGGCATCAACGACATCGCGGTGTCGAGCGGTTCGGCTTGTACTTCGGCGACGCTTGAGCCGAGTTACGTCCTGAAAGCCCTTGGCGTCGGCGAGGATCTGGCGCACACGTCGATTCGATTCGGAATCGGCCGCTTCAACACGCAGGAAGAAGTTGACTACGTCGCCGATCGCGTCATCGAGACGGTGACGCGCTTGCGCGAGCTTTCGCCGCTTTACGAGATGGCGAAAGAAGGCGTGGATATAAGCAAGATGAAATGGACGGCGGCAGCTGAATAAATACGAATCGCCGAGCGCAGGTTCGAGCATCAAAAGATCAAAGGAGCAATCGCCATGGCTTATTCAGATAAAGTGGTCGAGCACTACAAGAATCCCCGCAACGTTGGCTCGCTCGATAAGAACGATCCAGCGGTAGGCACGGGCCTCGTCGGCGCGCCGGAATGCGGCGACGTCATGAAGCTGCAGATGAAGGTGAACCCCGAAACCCGGGTCATCGAAGAGGCCAAGTTCAAGACCTTTGGCTGCGGATCGGCGATTGCGAGCTCTTCGCTCGCCACCGAATGGGTCAAGGGCAAGACGGTCGAGGAAGCACTTTCCATCAAGAACACGGACATCGTCCGCGAACTGGCGCTGCCCCCGGTGAAAATTCACTGTTCGGTTCTGGCCGAGGATGCGATTAAAGCTGCGTTATCCGATTGGAAGAAAAAACAAGGCGAAGCGGAAGCCAAGCCAGCCGAAGCTGCTGCGCGACACTAAGGGAGATGAATTGACGAATTGCCTGCCGTTGTAGCGCCGGGCTTTAGCCTGGCATACCGCACTCACACGTAGCAGGCACTTAGGGCAAGCGGATCGCGCTAGATGTTTTCCCCTCAGCCTTTTTAAGTGGGCGGCGTTGCTTTGTGAGTGCGCGAATGGATGACGGGAATATTCGAGAATATTTATGATTCACGTCAGTGAAAAAGCAGCGGCGAAAATCCGGGAGCTTTTGACGAAAGAGGGCGTGCCCGCGGAATCGGGCGGCCTTCGCGTCGGCGTGCAGGGCGGCGGCTGCTCCGGCCTCACGTATGCCATGCGTCTTGATACCGAAGCGCGGAATCGCGACAAGGTGTTCGAGGAAAATGGCGCGCGGCTGTTCGTCGATCCGAAGAGCTATCTCTACCTTGCGAATACAACGCTCGATTACCACGAAGACTTGATCAAGCAAGGGTTTGTCTTTCAAAATCCGCAAGCCACGCGCAGTTGTGGCTGCGGAAGTTCGTTCACGGCCTGAGAATCATCGGGCGCTTCGCAGGCGGCTCCGTCCCTCGCGCCGCTCGCTGCAAAACTGCATTTCCTCCTCCTCCGGGGGCTTCGACGCTTGCCGCAGGCAGGACAATACGGACATTTGATTGAGCGTATGAGTGTGACGCAAGCACAAGCCGAACGTACCGCGGCCTCGCAATGCTGGAGCTGCAAAGTGCTCGTGCGCGGCGGCCATTTCTGCGCGTCGTGCGGAAAAATTCAACCGCTGCCGCGTGGAACCGATTATTTCGCGTTCTTTGGCTTGCCGCAAAAACTCGACTTGGACGCTCCCGCATTCGAGGAACAATTTCACAAGCTGAGTTGGAAGCTGCATCCGGACAACTTTGTTCGGGCCGGCGAATATGAACGAAATCTTTCTCTCGAGCGGTCGTCGGAGTTGAACGATGCGTACCGCACGCTGCGCGATCCGCTCTCCCGCGTCGAATACTTGCTCGAGCATTTGGGAATCAGAAAAGAAGGGACCACCAAGCAGCAGGCGCCGCCCGAATTGCTCGAGGAAGTTTTCGAGCTCAACGAATCGCTCGACGAACTGCGTGAAGCGAAAGCGGAAGGCGGCGATACGGCGAATATGCGCGAACGCCTCGCGGCTGCCGGGAAGAATTTTCAGCAGACCCTTGACGAAGTGGATGCGGAGCTGGCCTGCCTCGGCCGCGAATGGGATGCGGCTCTCGATGCGAAGGCGGATGATACCCCAAAGAAAGCCGTGCTCGAGCGAATGAGCGAAGTTTTGAACCGCCGGAGCTACATCCGCAACCTTGTCGCCGGCGTGCAGAAAGAATTAGCGGAAGCCTAAATTGGGAGTTGCCCCGTATTATGAGTCGCGTTGTCGGAATTGACCTGGGAACCACTTTCAGCCTGATCGCTTATATGGATCAGCAAACGGGTGAACCGAAGTGTATTCGCGGCTCGTACGATTCGCCGCTGTGCCCATCGGTCGTCAGCGTGGATTCGGACGGCAAAGTTATCGTCGGTGAGCCGGCGCGCCGCAGGCTGCTCACCCATCCCGCCAGCACGATCTATTCAGTGAAGCGCCTGATGGGCCGCGGTGTGGCCGACGTGCAGGACGAGCTGAAGATATTTCCGTTCCGAATTGAGGCCGATGGCGGCAACGTGATCCGCGTGCGGCTCGGTGAAAGAGTGTTTACGCCCCCGGAAATTTCCGCTTACATCCTCCGCGAATTAAAATCCTGGGCTGAGAATCATTTTAAGGAGTCCGTCGATCGCGCGGTCATCACGGTTCCGGCGTATTTCAATGACGCGCAGCGCCAGGCGACGAAAGACGCCGGACGAATCGCCGGCCTCGATGTTCTGCGCCTCGTGAATGAACCCACCGCCGCGGCGCTTGCCTACGGTTTGCACAAGCAGAAGCGCGGGCGCGTTGCCGTTTACGATTTTGGCGGCGGGACGTTCGACATCTCGATCTTGAAATTGGTCGCAACCGGCGAAGGCGACATCTATCAGGTTCTTTCAACCAATGGCGACACGCACCTTGGCGGCGACGATATCGATAACGCTCTCTTAGATCTGGCGCGAAAGGAAATCCACGCTCAGTCCGGTATCGAGCTCGACCGCTGCGGCGAAGCGGTTCAGGAGTTGCGCAAAGAGCTCATCCGCGTGAAGCACGAACTTTCCGCCGCGGACGAAACCGTCGTTCAATTCCCGCTCGGCGCGAAAGGAATGTACGTTCGCACGATCGCGCGAGCGGAATTCGAAAGCCTGATACAGCCAATCGTTGCGCGCACCATGGCGCCCGTAAAAATGGCGCTGGCGGACGCGAAGTTCGCGCCCGCGGATATCGAAGAGGTTGTTTTGGTCGGCGGTTCCACTCGCATTCCTCTGGTCAGGAAAACCGTTGGCGACTATTTCAATCGCCCGCCACATTGCGATCTCGATCCCGATCAGGTGGTCGCGCTTGGCGCGGCCGTCCAGGCGGACATTCTCGAATCTGGCGTCAAAACGATGCTGCTGCTCGACGTGACGCCGCTGTCACTCGGCATCGAGACGATGGGCGGCGTGGTGGCAAAAATTATTCCGCGGAATTCGACCATTCCCGCCAGCGCCCAGGAAATGTTTACCACCGGCGTGGAGAAGCAAACTGCGATTGACGTCCACGTGCTTCAAGGAGAACGCGAACTGGCCAAAGATTGCCGCTCCCTCTCACGGTTTCAGTTGAAGGTCGCGCCGGGCCCCGCTGGGCTCGCTCGCGTCGAAGTAAAATTCCTGATCGACGCGAACGGCATTTTGCAAGTCGCCGCGCGCGATTTGAGAACGAACGAGCAGCAAACGGTCGAAGTGCAGCCGAGCTATGGCCTTTCGGACAACGAAATCGAGCGCATGCTCGAAGAGTCGCTCGAATTCGCCGAACAGGATATCTCCGAACGCCAACTGATCGAAGCGCGCAACGAAGCCGAAACAATCTTGCAGGCCACGATCAAGACGCTGGGAGATCCTCGCGCGCACGAACTTTCGGCCGAAGAGAGCGCCGAAATCCAGGAATCGATGGCGCGGCTGCGTGTCGCGATGGCGGGAACCGATTACAAATTGATCCGCGATGAAATTGACGGGCTGAACGAAGCCACGACGCACCTGGCTGAGATGCTGATGAACAGCACGTTGCAGTCCGCGCTGCAGGGCAAGCGGCTCGAGGACGTGTAGGGGAGGAGGAAGCAGGATGGGCGGCAAGAATCCATATATTGAAGAAACTGTATTCACGCCGGCGGAAAAGAAGTACAAGATCACGTTCGTCCGGGACGGCAAAACCATCGAAGTGGATCCCGAAAAAGTTCCCTACGGGCACGACGGTTTGCCTGGAAGCATTCTGGATATCTCGCAAGGTTTCCAGATGGGGCTCGACCACGCCTGCGGCGGCGTGTGCGCCTGCTCGACCTGCCACGTGATCGTTCACGAAGGGCTCGATTCCTGCAACGAAGCGACCGACGCCGAACTCGATCAGCTTGACGAAGCTCCGGGCGTGACGCCGAAATCTCGCCTGGGATGCCAGTGCGTGCCGGATGGAACCAAGGACGTCGTCGTCGAAATCCCGTCGTGGAACAAGAATTATGCGAAGGAAGCGGAACATTGAGTTCTCCCTGATCGTTCTGAGGCCCGCGCGGCAATCGAATAAACGGAAAAGAGGACATCGTGCCGAACAGTTTTGATTGGGACGACCCCGAAGAAATTGGCATTCAGCTCGCGGAAAAGTTTCCGGATGTCGATCCGCTCACTGTGCGCTTCACCGATCTGCATAAATGGGCCACCGAACTTCCGGGATTCACCGGCGATCCGAAACTGTCGAATGAAGGCAAGCTCGAAGCCGTTCAGATGGCCTGGCATGAAGAATACAAGGACAGCCACGCCTGATCTTCACCTTCCCTCGGCCGGATTCTGTGAATCTCGGTTGAAGTTTGCGCATCCGATTCTCCGGTTGCGGACGAAGCGCATTGACTCAAAGCGCAAAGCACCGGAGAAAAATTATGGATGCTGATCTGCGATACCCGATCGGAAAGCCCGAGCTTCGCGATTCGCTCACGGAACAGCAGCGGCGCGAGCTTATCAACGCAATCGCCGAAACTCCCACTGCTTTGAAACGCGCGGTCACGGGTCTGGACGACAAGCAACTCGACACGCCGTACCGTCCTGGCGGATGGACCGTCCGCCAGGTGGCGAATCACCTGCCCGACAGCCACATGAACGCGTTCGTGCGGTTCAAGCTCGCGCTCACCGAGGAAGAGCCCACCATCAAGCCGTACAACGAAGCGCGCTGGGCCGACCTCGCCGATTCGAAGAATGCGGCGATCGAGCCGTCACTCGCGCTGCTCGAAAGTCTGCATCAGCGATGGTTGGTGCTGCTGCATTCGCTCGCGCCGTCCGATTGGCGGAAGAAGCTGCGCCACCCGGAAAGCGGGTTGATGACTCTCGATAAAGCTCTTTCGATCTACGGATGGCACGGACGGCACCACGTTGCGCACATCACGTCGCTGCGCGAGCGCAACGGCTGGCGCTGACGTTCGGCGATCGAAGCCAAGAGTTGCGCCACTCCGCGTTTTTTATTCACCTGGATAGCGCTGGGCGATGCGAGATTTCCGCTAAATTGTCACCTTGGAACCCCAGATTTTTTCTCGATTATACTGCATCGCTCTCCTTTGTTTTCTGTAAGTTACCGGCGTTTCTAATCCCTGTTGTGCCGATTAGAAATTGTGCCGGTTGGAAGCGAAAAACTGGCGTCTTCGCGCCCCGGCATGCGGAGCTTCCAGTAGCGATTTCGCGGCTCGCGTTGCGTGCGGATGGCACGAGTCGCTCGATCGTTGGCAACCGGTTTCAGTTTCAAATCTCCAAATGGCCAAACTAGCGCGGCGTCCGGCGCGATGCAAGCGACCGGAGCTGTGGAGAAAATTCGAGAGGGTGACGGGGATTGGTGGCGGCCAAAGGTTGTAGGCAAAAGGAATCGTGAAAATCCGCACCCTTCGCAAGAGACAGAAACGCGAAGGGTGCGGCACCCTCTATGACGTTGTCGGCTTTGTCAAGAGACACCACGAGTTTGCGA
>JBOGNE010000010.1:0-87330 GCA_050747005.1 Candidatus Acidiferrales bacterium | reverse complement strand
CGATGACGACGGGAGTTGCCTCCGAGTTGTCAAATAGAGTCCAAGAATCTGCCAAGCGGCGATAGTGGCTGAGGAAGTTCCTAATCGAGCGGTCAAACCGGCGACGGACAACGACTTCGGGTACATCATGGCCGCCTTCCAAAACCCGCCCTCTCACTCTCGAAAGGGCCAGCTCGACAGTCGGTACCCAAAGAAAGAAGAAATGCGCCTCATAGCCCCGACTCTTGAGATGACGAATCAGGTTCAGGTGGCCCCGGCCCGCAAGAGTCGTTTCGAAGCCGAAGTCAACGCGTCGCCGCACAAGCAGATCGATTTCTTGGAGCATCAATCTCCCAGCCCGAAAAGCTGCAGCTTCCGGCGAAAAGGGTGACATGCCTTGCGCGATTAGGTCCGCATTTACGAAATTCCTGCAATCTGCATAATTCGGCAGAAATTCACGCGCGAACGTCGTCTTGCCGACGCCGTTTGGACCTGCAATGATGTAGACGTTAGATTCCATCATCTGTGCGGCTGTCAGTCCTTTTCTTGCGTAACGATGTGAACGTCCACTTCAGGAGATTCGCGCAGGAAACGATGGGCGGAGGATAAATAGAGGTATTTCTTCCATCCTTTCACGGCAGAGCGGCCAAAGATTACCTGAGTAATGTGCTTCTCGCGGACAACCCGCGCCACCGCATCCGCTACGCTCCGGCCCTCAGAACGAATTACTTTCGCGCCCAGGCTTTCGGCGAATTGCAGATTCGCTGCGAGTGATTTGTCGATTGCCTCAGCTCCACTTGCACCGGTATCCACATGAATCACGTACAACTCGGCATCTAGCCGGCGGGCCATACGCGCGGCGCGGGCGATAAGATACTGCGCGGCGGGACTGGAGCTGACGCATACGGCAATGCGGTCGCGCACTGCCCAGTTTTTCTGAATATCTTTGTCCGTCATATAGGATTCCAGGCTGCGGTCGACTTGCTCGGCTACCTGCCGCAGGGCCAGTTCGCGCAGCGCGATCAAATTGCCGCGGCGAAAAAAGTTTCCAAGTGCCTGCTCTACCTTCTCGGACATGTACACATCTCCGCGCCGCATGCGGTTTTGCAGTGCTTCTGGCGTCAGGTCCACCATCACGGTTTCGTTGGCGGTCAGCGGCACCCAGTCAGGGACGGTCTCGCGCACGATAATTCCGGTGATGTTACGCACCAGAGGCGCAATGCTTTCGATGTGCTGAATGTTTAGCGTGGAAAGCACATCGATTTTCGCCCCAAGGATTTCCTGTACGTCTTCATATCGCTTGCGATGCTTGCTTCCAGGGATGTTGGTATGCGCGAGCTCATCCACTAGCACCACCTGCGGCTTGCGTGCGACAATCGCATCTACATCCATTTCTTCGAACAGTGTTCCCTTGTATTCGATTTTCCGGCGAGGAATGTTCCGGATCTGCGCCGCAAGCTCTTCGATGGTTTTCCTGCCGTGGCTTTCGACCACGCCAATCGCCACATCTTCGCCGCGACTCTGGCGGCGGATCGCCTCGCTCAACATGCTGTAGGTTTTTCCGACTCCCGGCGCATATCCAAGGAAAAGCTTAAAAATCCCCTTCGTCTTTTGCGGAGGAGAGGCGACTTCCAGCCATTCTTCTGGTTTCTTCGGCAAAGCGGATGTCTCCTGACCTTAGAGGCTCCCGATTGCGCTAGAATCGCCCCCGGGTGCCAACTATCATCTCAAAACGTGGGATCCGATTCGCAGCAGCCTTGGCGATTGTAGTCGGCATCACCATGTTTTATCGAGGTATTCTCCACGTAAATCAAACCACCGTCGCGCTTTCGTTTCTCATGGCGATTCTAGCAGTTTCGGCCGTTTGGGGAATGGCTGTCTCAGCCTTTATGGCTCTCGTCGCGGTGCTGGCGTTCAACTATTACTTTCTTCCGCCGGTTGGCACTTTTACTATCGCGGACCCACAAAACTGGGTCGCACTCTTCGCTTTCCTTGTCACTGCCATTGTCGGCAGCCAGCTATCCGGGCGAATCCGCAAAGAAGCCCAGGCCGCCAATCAGCGAAGGAGAGAAATCGAAAAACTCTATGCGCTCAGCCAGAAGCTTCTGGGAGAAGGAAACGTTATCCAGTTGCTCAACGCGATTCCCAACCACATTGTCGAGTCCTTCGAAGCAGGTGCTGCAGCGCTCTTCCTGGCCGACAAGCAGAAATTCTATCGTTCCGGCTTTGGCACGGCGCATCTGGACGAAGACGGGATGCGAACGGCGTTCAGCCGGGATGAGCCTTTCATCGACACTGCTGGAGGCTTTTGTTTTGCTCCGATTCGTCTGGGCTTGCGGCCCGTGGGTAGTCTGGGAATCTCCGGTTCGCCGCTTTCCCGGCAGACGCTCGAAGCCATGGGGACACTGATTGGTATCGCCATCGAGAGGGCCCGGGCCGTTGAGCAATTAAGCAGGATCGAGGCGGATCGCCAGAGTGAGCGACTGAAATCGGCGCTGCTCGACTCCATCACACACGATTTCCGCACCCCGCTGACCTCCATTAAGGCTTCGGCCACAAGCTTGCTCTCCGACAGAAACCCGAACCCGGCGCAGCAGCACGAACTCCTCAGCATCATCAACGAAGAATGTGACCGCCTGAATCATCTCGTCGAAGAAGCCTCTGAAATGGCGCTCCTTGAAGCTGGCGAATTCGAGTTGAACGTGAGCGCCGTGCCGGTTCAGCAGTTGATCGAAACTGCCCTCACCCACTGTCGTAACGCGCTCGGTTCGCGCGAAGTTCGCGTTGAAATCGCGCTGGGAGTTCCCCCAGTTCGAGCGGACCTGAGCCGCGCAAAGGAAGTGCTGGTGCAGTTGATCGAAAATGCGAATCTCTATTCGCCGAAGGAACGCCCTGTTATCATCAGCGCCGAGCTGAATGGTGATTCGATTCTGATTAGCGTCGCCGACCAAGGGCCGGGCATTGACGAGCTGGAACGAGGAATGATTTTCGATAAGTTCTATCGAGGGAAAAATCAACGATATCTTGTGCAAGGAACGGGCATGGGCTTGCCCATCGCTAAGGCAATTGTCGAAGCGCACGGCGGCTCGATCAGCGTGACCAGCCAGCTGGGACATGGTTCGGTTTTCTCTTTTAACTTACCGATTGTTCGTGAAGCGGCCAGCCGCCGATGACTTCAGCGAAAATCCTTATAGTGGACGACGCGCCGCAACTTCGCCGCGTCATGCGTACCACGCTAACGGCGGAAGGCTATACGATTTTCGAGGCTCGCGACGGAGAGGAAGCTCTAAATATCTTCCGCGCCAAGCCGCCAGATATTGTCCTGCTCGATGTAAATATGCCCGGCATGGACGGCCTCGAAACCTGCCGCGAGATTCGCAGGAACTCGAACGTGCCCATTATCATGCTCACGGTTCGCAATTCGGAGCGCGACAAGGTGCTCGCGCTCGACGCAGGTGCGGATGACTACGTCGTCAAACCCTTCGGGATGCAGGAGCTTCTCGCGCGCATTCGTGCCGCGCTTCGCCGGACTTCGCCGCAAGACAAAGTTCCCGCGATTCTGTCGAAGGAGCTGAGCGTTGATTTCGACGCCCGACGCGTGAAAGTTCGTGGCCGCGAAGTTCATCTCACTCCCAAGGAGCTCGAGTTACTTCGTCAGTTGGTTGTCAATCAGGGGAAACCGCTGACGCATCGTCGCCTGTTGCAATCGGTTTGGGGGCCGGATTACGGAGACGAACCCGGATATCTTCGCGTTACCATCAATCAATTGCGCAAAAAGATCGAGGCCGACCCTACTCACCCGAAATTTATTCTCACCGAACCGTGGGTGGGTTACCGCTTCGAGCCACCGGATACGCGTACGGGAGGGGAAGTGGAATCTGCGTAGTGCATCGGGTCCGAGGCGTTCAGATCGAGATTCAACTCCAGTACATTCACGCGGGGTTCGCCTAGAATGCCGAATTGACGGCCCTTGGTGTGCTTGAAGACGAGCGCCCGCACTTGTTCCTCGCTCATACGTCGCTCACGTGCCACGCGCGGAATCTGAAATTCCGCCGCCGCGGGAGTAATGTCCGGGTCCAGACCTGAGCCGGATGCAGTGACGAGATCCACCGGAACTGGAAACCCCCGATTCTCGGCTTGTAGTTTCTTCACGTCCTTTTGCACTCGCTCAATCAATTGCCGGTTCGTTGGCCCGAGATTCGACCCGCCGGAGGCCAGTCCGTCATATCCGTTGCCCGCAGCCGACGGCCGCGAATAAAAATATCCAAGCGAGGAAAATGGCTGGCCGATGAGCCTTGAACCAATTACCACGCCGTTCCTGTGGATGAGTTCTCCATTTGCCTGCGCCGGAAAAAGTCCATGCGCGAGAGCCGTGACGATAAGGGGATAAATTAGTCCACAAAGGATCGTCGTCACAATCGTCATCCAAAAGGCAATTTTGAGTTGCTGCTTCATTCCGCTTCCCCTAGATGAGATGCAAAAATCGAATCACAACATCAAGCAATTTGATCCCGAGAAACGGCGCGACGATCCCGCCAAGTCCATAAATCAGTAAATTTCGCCGCAGTAGCGCCGCAGCGCCGAGCGGGCGGTAACGCACGCCGCGCAGCGCCAGCGGGATCAGAACAACGATGATCAGCGCGTTGAAAATCACAGCGGAAAGGATGGCGGATTGCGGCGTCGCAAGATGCATGATGTTGAGCAAGCCAAGCTGCGGAAACGCTGCTGCAAACATTGCCGGAATAATGGCGAAATATTTCGCCACATCGTTGGCCACCGAAAATGTCGTCAGCGCGCCGCGCGTGATTAAAAGTTGCTTTCCGATCTCGACAATCTCAATCAACTTCGTGGGATTCGAATCGAGGTCCACCATGTTCCCGGCCTCTTTCGCCGCTTGGGTACCCGTATTCATGGCCACGCCGACGTCAGCCTGAGCCAGTGCGGGTGCGTCATTTGTGCCATCCCCCGTCATCGCGACAAGTCTCCCATTCGCTTGTTCGCGACGGATCAGGGCCATCTTGTCCTCCGGCCGGGCCTGGGCAAGAAAGTCATCCACACCAGCCTGTCGCGCAATAGCGGCGGCGGTCAGAGGGTTGTCGCCGGTAATCATCATCGTGCGAATCCCCATCGTCCGAAGATGCTCGAACCGTTCGCGCATCCCACCTTTCACAATGTCGGTGAGAGACACGACGCCAAGGACGCGCCGGTTCTCTGCGACGAGCAGTGGCGTTCCGCCCGAATTCGAAATCGTCTCGACCTGTTGCTGGACTTCGCGGGGAATTCGGTTGCCGCGCTCGGCCACGTAGCGGGCAATTGCCTCAGGCGCGCCCTTGCGGATTTCGCGTCTATCGAGGTCCACGCCGGACATCCGCGTCTGCGCTGAAAACGGGATGAAGTTCGTCTCGTGAGCAGACAAATCGTGTCCGCGCAGCCCGTAGTTTTCCTTGGCAAACACAACGATGGATCGCCCCTCTGGCGTCTCATCCGCGAGTGAAGAAAGCTGTGCGGCATCGGCCAGGTCCTTTTCCGTGACGCCCGGCGAGGAGAGGAATTGCGTCGCGGCGCGATTGCCGAGTGTGATCGTGCCCGTCTTATCGAGCAGCAGGATGTCCACATCACCTGCGGCTTCAACCGCCCGCCCAGACATCGCCAGAACGTTCCGCCGCAACAAACGATCCATTCCGGCAATTCCGATTGCCGAGAGCAAGCCGCCAATCGTCGTGGGAATCAGGCAGACGAGCAGAGCCACAAGGACGAAAAGGTTTTGCGGGGCGCCTGAGTAGATCGCAAACGGTTGGAGCGTGACGACGGCCAGCAGAAAGAGCAGCGTCAGCCCGGCGAGAAGAATATTCAGCGCGATTTCATTCGGCGTTTTCTGCCGCTCCGCCCCTTCCACAAGTTTAATCATGCGGTCGAGGAACGTTTCACCCGGATTTGCGGTGATTCGCACGGTGATTTCGTCGGAGAGGACCCGCGTGCCGCCCGTGACAGCCGACCGGTCACCGCCCGATTCACGTATCACGGGCGCTGATTCTCCCGTGATCGCAGATTCATCGACCGAGGCGATGCCTTCAATAATTTCGCCATCGCCAGGAATCATCTCTCCGGCTGAAATTCGAACAACATCGCCAGACTGCAACTTTGATCCCGAGACGATTTCTTCGGCACCGTCTGACCTCAAACGCCGCGCCGAAGTCTCGGCGCGGGCTTTGCGAAGAGTCTCCGCTTGTGCTTTGCCCCGGCCCTCCGCCATTGCTTCGGCGAAGTTCGCAAAGAGCACGGTAAACCAAAGCCATAACGTGATCTGCAAACTAAACCCAAAACCTGCATCGTGACGGATGACGCTTCTGCTCGCCAGCAATGCATTGCATATCAATTCCACGGACGTGAGGACTGCCCCTACTTCGACGACAAACATCACGGGGTTGCGAATCATGTTTCGCGGGTCGAGCTTCCGGAAAGATTCGACGACGGCGCGACGGAGAATCGCTGGGTCCGCGAATGACGTTGCCGCGAGTTTTGAGGACTTCGCCATAGTTTTAGAAAAGCTTCCCTGCTTGCATCAGTAGGTGCTCCAGAATCGGACCCAGACTCAGCACGGGGAAGAAAGTTAATGCACTGACAATCACGACGACGCCGACTAGCAGCAACGCGAACAGAGGAGTTGTGACGGGAAACGTTCCGGCCGATTGGGGCACAATTTTCTTTCGCGCGAGATTCCCTGCGATAGCCAGTATCGGGATGATCATAAAAAACCGACCCAGCAACGCGTTGAAACCGAGACTGACGTTGTACCAAGGCGTATTTCCGTTCAGCCCGGCAAATGCCGACCCGTTATTCCCCGCCGTCGAGGCGTATGCGTACAAAATTTGCGACAGGCCATGCGGCCCAGGATTCGAGATGGACGACGTGCCAAAGCGCGAGACGACCGAGATAGCCGTAAAGACGAGCACCACCAAGCAGAAAATGAGAATAGTGAGCATAGCCATCTTCACGTCGTAGGCTTCTATTTTTTTGCCGAGGTACTCGGGCGTTCGTCCGACCATCAAGCCTGCGATGAAAACGGCCAAGATTACGAAGACGAGCATCCCGTAGAGACCCGCGCCAACGCCGCCAAATACGACCTCTCCGAGCAAGATATTCGTAAGAGGAATCATTCCTCCGAGCGGCGTGAACGAATCGTGCACGCCGTTGACCGCTCCGCAGCTTGCGTCCGTAGTGACAGTCGCGAAGAGCGCTGAGTCGGCAATGCCGAAACGGACTTCCTTGCCTTCCATGTTCCCGCCCGGCTGTGAGGCGCTGGCCGTATGCGTTACGCCATGAAAAAGAGGATTCCCGCGCGCCTCAGCCCAGTAGGCCACAGATACACCCACGAGAAATAACACTGCCATTGCTCCCCAAATCGCCCAGCCGTGCTGTTGCGAGCCCGTCATTCGGCCCAGCGTGTAGGTGAGTCCAGCCGGGATGGCGAAAATCAGGATGAGCTGCACAAAATCCGTCAACGGCGTGGGATTTTCGAAAGGATGCGCACTGTTAGCGTTGAAGAATCCGCCGCCGTTTGTGCCGAACATTTTAATGGCTTCCTGCGAAGCGACGGGCCCGCCGGGGATCGTCTGCGTGCTGACCACTTCCGAGAGCGTTTTGCCTTCCACGCCTGTAACCGTCACCATTTCCGGATCGACAAGCCGCGCGCTGGCATACGGCTTGAAATTCTGAATTACGCCTTGCGAAACCAAGAACAGCGAGACTACGAGGCAGACTGGCAGCAAAACCCACAAAATTGTCCGCGTCAGATCCACCCAGAAATTCCCGATCGTTTCCTTCTCCCGCCGCGCGATTCCCCGAATGAACGCCACGGCCAGGGCGATTCCCACCGCGGCGGATACAAAGTTGTGATAAGCCAGCCCGGCCATCTGCGTGAGGTAGCTCATGGTCGTCTCGCCCGAGTAGTTCTGCCAGTTCGTATTCGTTGTGAACGACGCCGCGGTGTTGAACGCGAGATCGGGGCCGACAGCCGGGAGATCCTGCGGATTCAGCGGCAACCACCGCTGCACGCGCATGATCAAATACAGCAGAACCATTGATACGGCGCTGAACAGCAGCATCGCGATAGCGTATTCCGTCCAACGCATTTCGTTTGTTTCGTCGACTCCGGTGAGACGGTAAATCAAGCGCTCCACGGGACGCGCCACCGGGTCGAGAAACGTTTTCTCGCCGTCGAACACACGAGCCATAAAAACGCCCATTGGCTTCGTGAGCGCGAAAATGATCAGGAGAAAAAGCCCGATTTGGAACCACCCGTTTGCCGTCATAGCTAGAACTTTTCCGGCCAGAGCAAGGCCGTCAACAGATATCCAAACAGCAACACACAAATAATGATTAGCGCAATCTGATTGAACATGAAGCTCCCGCTCTACTTTAGCCGCTCACAGGCCCGGACATAGACGACCCCCACCGCGAAGAAGATCAACGTCGCTACGATGAAAATTGCGTCCTTCATAAGTTGCGCCTGCCTATGTCGCCTGCCTGCTCATAGCTTGTCCTAACTAGAATTTGACGAGCAGCCCCAGATTGATCCGGTTCTCCGTTTTGCGTAGGTCCGGCGTAAAGCCCGGCACGACAGAGCCAGGCGCACCAGTATTGCCCCCCGGCGGCGTAACGCCGCCAGGACCAGCGAAATATGGCACATTCGCAGCGCGATGATCGAATTCCCAGCGGAACGTCACATACTGGCTTGGCATGTAATCGAATGTCTCCGACACATCCCACGCTTTGAACGAATCTCCAGGATTCTCCGTGAAGTAGGGCGTGCCTGAAGTCGCTGTGGCACCATTGATCGGCGGCAACAGAACTAGATAACGCCCTGGATTATTGATCTTCCCGCCGCCAAACGTCAGACCGTAGCGATCCTTATCGAACCAGAAGCGGTTGTAGAGCATGAAGCCCAGGAAACTCTGCTTGGGACCGCCTTTGCGATTGCCGTAGCAACTCACTCCCCCACCGCTTTCACATCCCGCATCGCCGGTCAAAGAAAATGCGGCCTTGTCAAAAAAAATTCCCGGGTTGTCGTAATACTTGACCTCGATGCTGTCGTCCGTATGCATACGTGTGCGGCCCGGGGCGCCCAACGTGTCTTGACCTACTCCGTAGTCGTTCGAGAGTATCGAAAGCCACCCATTCGGTCGCCACAAGACCTGCATCCCAAGGCCTGGTCTGCCGTTGAACCGGCCATACGATTGCCATCCATTGATGAACCACGGCTCAATCTTCAGGTGCTCGGTCGGAAAAATCTGCACCCGCACACCATTGAAGAACCAGGGCGTGTTCGAAGAAACGTACGACGGCTGATAAGCCCAGTTGTCATAGTTGTAGTAGCTGAACAGCCCGATATACGACATGAAGATGCCCGCATCGACGTTGATTCCATGCATCACATTAAAGTGGTAGCCGCCATACGCTTCCGAAAGATACCGGTAGGCATCCGCGAGATCCCATTGGCCGCGAGCGGGGCTGGCATCGTTGCGTGGCGTCATCGTTGAATACATACCGAACTGCGTCATCAGTCTGCCGCGAACATTGTCGTAGTGGAAATCTCCGCCGATTCCCAATTGTTGAAGCTGGATCTCCTGCGTCCGCCCGCTTTCCGATGAACCGACGAGCGTGTCGTCCTTGGGATGGTTGAAATCGTAGATATAGGATGTATCGGCTCTGAATTCGGGCGTGAAAAGTTTGGTATCGAGCGGCGTGTCCTTCTCGCGGCTGTTGCCGTTTAGCCACGTGAAGTCCGCGAACGCGAACGGCTCCGATACCTGTTTTTTCTCGGGCTTGGCCACGTCTGGCGGTAAAACGGCAGCAGTCATCTGCGCAGGCTCAAGCGAGGAAGACTCACGTTTGCTACCAAGCATCGAAACCTGCTGTGGCAGCGCCAAAGATCGCGGGGTTACCTCGGCCGATTTGCGATCGAGATGTTCGTTGCCCTCCATGGACGCGGTTGGCCCTCCCGAAACGGTTGTAATAATCCGTTCGGATTCGATTGGTTTTGCAGGAACTTCCCCGACGGCCGCGGTTGGCTGTTCTTGTGCCTTGCTATTTTTCAGTTCCGCTTCGAGCTCATCGATGCGTCTTTTCATCGCGTCAAGCTGCTTCTGAATCGCGGGCGGCACTTGCTGATCCGCGGCGCTCGCCTGTTGGCGAGAGGTTTGGCTGCTACTTTGCGCGAAACATGAGCATTGTGAAAATATCAAAAGACAAACGCAGAAACCAAAATGGCACTTATGCCACGATAGGAACTTCGGCATGGAAATCCTCCAGCCCTTCGATTCCGTTCCAGCCTCCACGACAGTGTCGCGCATCAATCCCTCCCGTACCTTGCCGCTCAGCGCACGCGGTTTCCCGAACGAGGATCGCGCGCCCCCGGAGTCGCAACACGCCTCGAAACTTCCTTGGCAAGAAAAGTCTGGGTGTATTTCTTCATCCTCTCGGCTAGGAAACTCTGGCGCGTCTTTTTCGTTCGCGCCAACTCGCAGGAGAACTCGATCAAGACGTACAGCGTGAACACAAGGCCAAGACTCGCGATAATTATGAACACCGTCATCGCTCTTACGAGATCTTCCGTGGATTCGTCCTCCGAGTGTCCAGGGCGCGCACATATCAGCGCGCTGCTGACGATGGGTCAGAACGCCTAAGGAAGAAGTAAGGAATGTATTAAAATTTCGTAAGAGTCTACAATTCGCGAATGGAAGGCGGATGCAGCGAAGAGCCACGCTGGATGGGCCGCTGGTACCGACATCCGACGGTCTGACAGGAAACCTTTTCTTCCCGTTTGCGTTCTATAGATCTAGGGTGCTGCCTTAATTGAGAATGGACTCGTCTCGCAACATACCTCGCAAGGCTGCTTAACCGAGACCAAAAAGGGGAGACACATGGCTACCGTGCCTCGAACTCAACATGCTCTCTTGAACGCCGTTGACCACCTCGGCAGGCCTATTGGTCCATGCGTCCTTACCGTCGCTCAGGAGATTGCTCCGCAAGCTCTGGCCTATGCCGAGAACTTCATCGGCGATCCATGCGTTGCCATGAACCTTTTGGAAGAGGCCGCTGCAGCGGTCTCGGAAGTGGTTCGTGCGAAGGAAGCCGCACAGATTCCTCCCATCCGAGACATGCGCGCTTACCTCTACCGCGCCTTCTTGCGTAGAATCTCTGATGAGCGGCGGAACGAGGTCAGGCTGCAAGCAGCACTGGAAAATGATCTCCGCCTCGACGAAACAATGAGCGTTGAAGCTAGAATTGAGACCAAGCTCGTCTTGAAGCAGGTCCTGGGCATGTGTGACAGGAAAACACGGGCGATCATTTGGGGGCGAATGGAAGGCCGTTCGTGGGATGACATCTCCTACGATGTAGTCATGTCGAATCATGCGGCCCGGCTGCACTATAGCAAGGCCTTGCGCGCGATCCGGGATGCGCTAAAAACCGACCCGTCCCAGTATATCGAAAGAATTATAGTCGCCGAACGCGAGCAAAAGAAGAAATCACGGCTCATATCTTTGTGGGAAACCATCACCACGTTTCCGTATTTTCGGGCACTTCGGTTGAGGGACATTTTGGCAGTAAGGCTACGCGTTACGTACCACGAAAAGGACGACATTCTGGCCGAGGTGGACAGGATGTTCGCTTAGAAGTTCCATGCTTTGAGAGTTTTCCGCCCAGAGCCGACCAGTTGATAGGAACCCGGAGACACCTCCTCAAGAAATCCCCTCTATAGAGATGAGGGGAATTCTCGCCGGTAATTTCTCGCGCGCTCATCGGAGCCGTCCCACTTCGGAGATTGAGACGACATGTGCCTGCTGACGTTGAAACCCTCGGAACGGGCGATGAGTTTCATATGAATTCGGTACGAACAGATGTCTTCGAACGCATAGCGGCGGCCACTCGGAGAAGAGATCGACGCGCACGTCCTATGCGATGGAGTTGACCCTGTATGTCGCGAGGCTTTGACGGATTCGAGATTGACGACTTTCGCGATTCTGATTTTAGTTCCGGCCGCGATGTAGGCCGCAGTTCCTCATCCGATTGGAACGCTCGGACGAAGCTCCAAGACATCCACCGGCAGGAAGTACGGACCGATAGCCTCGCCCGCGAACGACGGGCACGTTCAGATAGAGAACGCCCGCCGCTGGCCCGTGAAGAACGCATCCAAGCAATCCTGTCTCAGCGCGGTCGAAGCAACTATACGGATCGGGACAGGAATTATTCTCTGCGTGATTCCGAAATTCATACCCTCTCGGAGGTCGGCAAATTTCGAGTCGTAGCCACGAGCGACTTGGCCGAATTCACTTATGACGACGACCGCTCCCGCATGGACAGCGAAGTCCGCGCTTTGGTGCGCCAAGGGCTAGTCGTGCTGCGAGGAACAAACGTCCTGAAAAAGGACTCCCGTCAAGTGCTCACCTTAACCAAGAGAGGCCAACACCTCATCCTCCGGCAAGGTTTCGTATCAGACGGGCAAACGATCTATCAAGGCTTTGTGAAGCCCAAGGAAGCCGCCCACGACGCCGATCTGTATCGCCTCTATCACAAGGCAGCCGATGAGATCGAGCGGAAAGGCGGCAAGGTCCTACGGGTCACACTTGATTACGAGTTGAAGGAGAAGCTCTACCGGAAACTCGGCGAAGCTCAGGCTCGCAAGGTTGAAGATATAGCACAGCGCAAGCGAGCCTTTGCAAAAGAACTGCACCTTTCGACCGTGCAGGGCAAGGTCAGCCTGCCCGACATGCGAATCGAATATGAAACCCAAGACGGTGACCGTGCCCGAGTTGACCTCGAGCTGGCTACCGGCCACTACCATGCACAGCATCTCGCGGAGAAGGCGCGTGCGGGTTTTGAAATCTACGCGCGTCCCGAGGAAGCAGGCGGACTTCGCCGCGTGCGCGATGAGAGAGAGATCACCACGGCCATTCTGAGCCTTTAAGCGATGCAATTCCCCGAAGCCAGCCTCGAAAATCTACAAGCCCTCGGCTACACCGAAGACGAAACCCATTTTCTGTATCTAGTCGCTACGCACTCCGGTTATTTCTCGACCCGACAGTTCCTGCAATTCACAGGAGCTAAGAGCGGCGATAGGAGCGTGGCGTTCACACAGAAAGTTCTCGGCAAGTGTCATGCCACCGCCCGGCTACTACTCCGAAACGGGCGCGTGTATCACCTTTTTTCTCGCCGGGTCTACCGGGCCATTGGACACGAGCATCTCCGCAACCGCCGAGAGCATGCGCCTGAGCATATCCGCGCCCGTCTTGCCATTCTGGATTTCGTTCTCGCGCATCTCGACTACGACTATCTCGAAACCGAGCCAGCAAAGCTCCATTACTTCTGCGGGCAACTGAGCATCCCGAAACAGCTTTTGCCTGCTAAGCGCTACACTGGGGCTATCCGCAAGGATCTGACCGAACGTTATTTCGTGGACAAGTTTCCCATGTTCTTCCGGCCTGATTCCTGCATTCCTCGTGCGGCGGTGAACTTCACGTTCATCGATCCGGGTTGGGAGACTCTGGCGAGCTTCGAGAGTCATCTCTCGGCCTACGGGAGCCTCTTCGGAGTGCTTGCGAACGTCTGCATGCGCTACGTAGCCACCCGCCCTACTCATTTCGAAACCGCCCGAAAAACCTTTCTCGCTGTGGTAGACCGCGCTCCGAAGATCGATCCCGGCGAAGAGATACTGCGTTACTTCCGATTGCGCAAAGCATGGGAGTTGAAGAAGTATGCCCTGTTTTCAAATGATGACATCGAACACTTGAACGAATTCACGCAGCGATTCGGCAAGCATCCCTGCCAGGAAAGATACCCGGCGTGGAGAGACGCGCAGGTTTCCGACGGCATGGTCCGAAACCAATTTCGCGATCTCGCGCCTCAACGAAAAGCGAGCTTCGAAACAGAATTGGTCGATGGCCAAGCGACTCTATTCGAAGCCAATCCGAAGAGAAGAACGCGCAGCGAAACGGAAAGAAGGGTGAAGACGCACTCGAACGATACTTTCAGTTCACCTGTCGGCCCAGTTTTCGGCGAAGGACAAGAGGAAGTCTCGGAAAAATAAACCAGATGCATCAACCAAAGGCACAAACCACGACGCGGCCAGGAAGTGCAATTAGGGCGGGAGCGACCCCACCTTGCGCGGCCTTCAGCCGCCCAAAAGGTCGTGGGGTCGCTCCCGCCCTGTCACACATTCTGCGTGCTTCGTCTTGGCCGCGTCTGGAACAACCCAACCAACGATCTTGCACTGCATCATCCATTACAACTTCACTGAACAGAGGAGACGAGCCGTGCCTATCCTGAAAGCACCACCGAAACAGTCCAAGAATGAATCCCTGCAACTCCGCGTCTCTGCGGAGTTCAAATTCAAACTGCAACGCTACGCACAATTCCTTGAAGCCACACCCTCATACGTAGTGACTGCGGCTCTGAATCGCATCTTCGACAAAGACCGCGAGTTCAAAGCATGGCTTGAGAAACACTCAGAAACCACCAACGAAGCGCAACTTGAAGTGAATTCCACCATGGAGACGGTCAGGAAATTCTAAATGTCCCGCCATATCCAATTCGGAGCGCGCAAGAACCCAGCGCCACATTCACGGCAGCATGGCTTGAGCCTTGCAGCAGATACAAATTCAGAAAACGCACCCGGCAATGACATCTCGCCAACTCCCGAACATCGCGCAACGGGCGTACCCGCAAACGAATTGCAACCTCCACTCCATGCCGCGCCACTACACGCGGCCACAGTGGGAGAAGTACTGAACCAAAACCACCTGCTGACTGTTCACGAAGTAGCGGACCTATTGCAGGTCCCTGTGTCCTGGGTCTATGGACGAACGCGCAAACGGTCTACCGAGCGGCTCCCAGGCTATCGCCTCGGCAAATACTGGCGTTTTCACAAGCATGAAGTGCTCACTTGGGTTCAGAATCAGAAGAGCAACTTCAGAGCCGCCTGACCCACAAACCAAGTATTCCGCAAAAGGATAGCCCTATGCCGCAAAACGCGAGTACACTCGTGCCCGACGCAAGGAAATGCGGACGAGCCAACGGAAAGGACACTATGGCACGCCCGCGTTATCAAGACGGCAGTTTATTTATTCGGGGTAAACGCACCAAAGTTTGGGTGGCACGCTGGAGGGAAGACGTGATCCGAGAAGATGGAACGCTGAACCGCACACAGCGTACCGTGGTACTCGGCTCAATCACCGAACTCTCGCGGCGTGAGGCCCGCTCGCTACTTCAGAAGCGGGTTTCTGAAATCAACCAAGGGCGGCATCGTGCTCGGCCTATGATGACTCTTGAAAAGTTTGCGAGAGAGCATTGGCAGGCTGGTGCGTCGCTCGCCCTGAAACCTGGTAGCGCCAGCTACTACAACTTTCAACTCGATAAGCATGTGCTTCCGGCTCTCGGATCACATCGTCTCTGCGATGTGAGTCGCCAGGTTGTTCAGCAGTTTCTGCTCGAACGCAAGGGCAAAGGATACTCAAGCTCTACCATCCATGGAATTCGCACCACGTTGGCCAAGGTGCTCCAAGCGGCCGTGGAGTATGGGTATCTTGAAATCAATGCTGCAAGGGCGATTCAAATCGGCGAGCGAGAACCTCAACGGGAACGGAAGCTCTTGTCGCTTGTGCAGGTCCGAACACTTCTCGCCACCCTTAAAGAACCGTGCCACACAATCGTAGTCGTAGCCGTGCTCACGGGCATGAGGATTGGAGAGATTCTGGCGCTCCGATGGAAGAGGATCGACTTCTTACGAGGCTCCATCGAAGTCGCGGAGACCTTCTCCAATGGAAGATTCGGGACACCTAAGACGAGAAGCAGTCGGCGCGTTGTTCCGATGAGTACTTCCCTGCGAGAGGCTCTTGCAGCACACAAACTCGGCTGTGAGCGAATGGGGCCGGAAGACCTCGTCTTTTGCACAACGAAGGGAACGCCACTTAGTCCGAAGAACCTTTACAACCGCGTGCTCGCACCAACGTGCGACCACATCGGGCTGCCTAGGATTTCGTGGCATTCCTTCCGGCATACCAACGCGACGTTGCTGGGCGAGGTGGGCGAGTCGGTAAAGACAGCGCAGGCAATTCTCGGCCACTCTGACCTGGAAACAACGCTCAATACCTACATGCATGCAATTCCTGACTCGCAGCGGCGTGCGGTCGAGCGAGTCGCAGGAGTTTTGTTCCCAGATGTTCCCAAGTCGAGTCCGGCCTCGAACGAGGCCGGTAGGGTCAACTGATTGTGGTACGGATAGTTATGGAGGAGAAGTGGTGAGCCGCGGAGGACTCGAACCTCCAACCCGCTGATTAAGAGTCGCGCTTTCGCTGTCCAATTCGTCCGGCGCGTTCTGCTTGCTCAATCACTTGAGCCGCGCGCTCGCAATTCGCACAGCACAAAAATCTTGGTCCAATGGACACCCGCTTGGACACTGTAACAGATTTCGTTGCGTCCGCGCCGGTTTGCGAATCCTAAAATGCAAACTGTAATTCGTCAATACTTCGCGCGCCTCGAAAGCTGGCGCTGCCGTTCAAGCGTTCCAGGTGGCGGAACGATCTCATGTTCAGGTGTTTCCGAACGTGTAGCGAGTTGTTCTTTGTTAGCTGCCAACTGACACGAATGCGAGCAATATACGCTGTCTTTTCTGCCTCTCTTGCGTAACCCAAACTTCTTGCACCGCACGCACTTTACAAAGCGGAGATGCTGTCTGTTTCCGATGGCGCGCGCTAGGAGCCAATTCATCAGGTCAGTGGGATTTCGAATCCAGATGGTTGTATGCCTCGCCGGTAAGCCAATCGGCGGGAGATGCAAGAAAAAACCATCTTTAGAGCGGCTATTGTCGATTACCCAAGAGAGAGATTCGCGAGCGTCCCTCCAGTCTGAAACGATGTGTCTGGTTTTCTTGTCGTCTGTTTCCGTAGCGCCCAACAATTTGCCCCGGCATAGCTTCTTTTGCATTCGCACCGCCATGCGGTCCAAGCTAGCCGTGCTGGATATGCTTATGCTGCGATTGTCCAGCCGCAGGTTCAGGACGCGCAGTACGAATAATAATTCATCCTCGGTAAGAGGCGGAATGTCTAGCCTCACGTGGCCTCCATTTAGTATCATAAAAATGCTCCTGTTAGTAACTCTAACACGGTTGACATAGGATCGCAACCGGATAGAATCGCATCTGTAAGACGCCTCACGGCGGACGGTCTTTGACCGCTAAGGGATTTGGACAACTATGGCCGGAAATACTGTGCGGTTGCTGCTTGGTTTCGGGAAAACTGTTTGGATCACCAGCGCCCGCGCGAAGGCTCTCAGGAAACGTGGTTATGCTCACGTCGAATCGCGGAATCCCCTGATCTACAGAATTAATTGTTCGCCTGTTCAGCACTGGGGCCGAGTAAGCAGCGGTTTCGTGATGAATGGGGCAATTCTGGAATCGAATCCTCCACGGCGGCTATCGTGACTTCGCTCCGTGCGGAACGTCGCCTCGCGGGCGTTTCGCTCGATGCTGTTGGGCAATTCTTTCGCGGCGGCGTGACGCGCGAACGTATCAGGCAGATCGAAGTGAAGAAAAATCCGAGTGCGTTAATCATCAATGATTTCCGATCCGCTCTCGCGTCAGCGATTTCCCACCGTGCGCGAATTGATAAGGCTTTAGCGAAGGCGCTTTCCGAATTGAACGGCAGTCCCACGGTTTGCGATTCGCAAAATGCCAAAGGCCCGAAGCTGCGCAAGTAAGTGTCGAGTCAAAAATGATGGAATTGGAGAACGGGACCGCAAAATGCAAAAAATACCAGCGGACGATTTTTCTCCCGAATTCATCCCCGGTTCCGAATTGGTTTTTCGATTTCGTTCTCGCGGAACAGGCGATTCCGCACGGGATGCGGAGCGTTTTCTTGTTCATGCTTCGCAAAACAATCGGGTGGGATCATCGCGTGGAGGAGATTTCGCTCAACCAAATTCAGGATGGTAGCGCGGTAACGCGCCACACAGCAATTCACGCAATTCGAGTTATCTGCGATTGTTGGGGGCTGTTCCACAAAACGCGCGGTCGCAAGGGGCAGTACTCGTCGGTTTATACGATTGTCGGATTTTCGGAAGAACAGTTCAGTGAGAGGTATTTCTTGGTGGAGGATATCTACGGGACAGGATGCCCGACAGCGAAACAACTTCGTGAAAAGCCATGCAGTAAAGAATTGATCGAGCATGCGCGAGCGGTTGCCGAACGGAACCAGAGGTGAACTAAATGCACCACAGCGGTGCAATGGTTTCACCTCTAGTGGTGCAATGGTTTCACCTCTAGTGGTGCAGTCAGTGGTGCAGTCACTAGTGCAAAAACCGACACGTAGAGAAGAAGCACTGAATCATGAAGCTCGTGAAGCGAAAGGAAGCAGTTTGATTCAGAATCAGACAGCTGGTTAGCTAGCTGTTCTTGAACCCTTAAACCCTTCGAGAATCCGAACGATGAAATAGTCCCTGCGTCTTAACGCGCGTCTGAATATGTAAAAAATACTCGGCAATTCTTACATTGTCGTCGAGCGGCTCGCAATACGGGGCCGCTTTTTTACTGTTTGGGTAGCTGAAACCTGCTCATGAAGTATGCCTTTTGATGAAAAAGCGATGAAAAAGCCAACAAAAACGGGCCGTTTTGCTTCGGTGTCCGCGCCAGTGTCCATCGGCACGCTTGTAGAGCGGCATTTTCGGATGCAAGAGGCGGCCCTGATAGTCGGGGTGTCGCGGGCGACACTTTATCGCTGGTTGCCCCAGATTCGGCATCGGCGCGTTCCAGCGGGCGGTTTGACCAAACATATCGTTTTGATTCCCGAGAGCGCGCTTGCGGCGTTCCTCGCGCGATACGAGCACACCCCGGAGGTACGCAGTGTCGGATAAGCCCAAGAAAGGCGACGGAATCAGTCCCAAAGCGCGCGAGGCCCGAAAAAATAACATCGTGGCTTTCAACGATTCTCGGGACGGCAAGCCAGCGCTGAAGCACGGCTGCCAGACTGCTAGTGTGCAGCGTGACGGGCGCGTGCCTGACGGCATTCCGAACGCTGAGGCGATAAACCGCGAAGTCGATTCCTTGGTGAGACAGATCATCGCGGACTTCGGAGGCGAATCCGAAATCAGCGCGAATATCCGGACGGTCATTGCGGCGCAAAGAACCTGCCTTTTGGTGTTGTCGCTGGCCGGGCAATACATCGCGACCGAGGGACTAATCAATCGGAAGTCTGGCCGTCCGCACGCGCTGCTTTCAATTCTAGGAACTTTCATAAATGCGACGCGATTAAATGCCGTTTCGCTCGGCCTCGAACGAAGAGCCAAGAACGTCACGCCGACGCTTGAACAATATCTGCGGTCTCGCGCGGAGGATGTGACCGAACAAACGGAATCAGATGACTCAACGGTGAAGCCGTGAAAAAGCACACGTCAATCTCCATCCTCGACGCGATGGCCGACAAGCATCTTTTCCAGCCGTGGTTTCGCGGGAACTCATGGAATACCTGGCGTGTATTTCTCGCGGCGCTTTTCGCGTTGCCGATGACGCCAGAACAGCTTGCGACCTACAGGAAACACACGGGGAGAAGTGCAGCGCCCGATAAGCCGTGCCGTGAAGCATGGCTCTGTTGCGGGCGGCGCGCGGGCAAGTCTCTGATTGCTGCCACCATTGCGGTCTACTTAGCGTTTTTCCGCGATTACACCGCATTCCTCGCGCCGGGCGAAGTTGGGACCGTGATGGTCGTGGCCGCCGACAGGAAGCAAGCACGCACAATTTTGCGATACGTGAGAGCGTTCGTTCGAGACATTGAAATGTTTTCGCGCATGGTAACTCGCGAACTCAGGGAGTCGATTGAATTCTCAAATCGGGTAGTGATCGAAATACACACGGCGTCATTCCGAACGATTCGTGGATATTCTTGTGTCGCATGTGTGAACGATGAAATTTCGTTTTTCCTGGGGGATGAGCAAAGCGCGGAGCCAGCCGCCGAAATCATCGCAGCGGAACGTCCGGCGCTCGCGACTATTCCCGGCGCGATGCTGCTTTCTCTTTCGTCGCCGCACGCGCGACGCGGCCCGTTGTGGGATGCATTCAAATCCTTCTACGGCAAGGACGATGCATCGGCGCTGTTTTGGAAAGCCGATTCTCGTTCGATGAATTCGAAGTTAGATCAATCCATCATCGCAGCCGCGTATGAAGCCGATCCGATTTCTGCGGCTGCTGAGTACGGCGCTGAATTTCGCTCAGATTGTGATGCGTTCGTTTCGCGCGAAGTGATCGATGCGTGTCTGGTAAAGGGCATTGTCGAAATGTCTCGCGCTGAGGGGGTTCGGTATTTTGGTTTTGTCGATCCAAGCGGCGGCAGCTCCGATTCGATGACGCTCGCCATCGCACACCGCGTCAAGTTGACGGGAAAAGTTGTGCTCGATGTTCTGCGAGAGACCAAACCGCCTTTCTCGCCCGAAAATACAGTTCGTGAGTACGTCGCAACTCTGAAAGCGTATGGAATTTCAGAAGTTACCGGCGACCGCTATGCCGGGGAATGGCCGCGTGAGCATTTCAGAAATGGCGGAATCGTTTACAAGCCATCGGAGAAAACTCGTTCCGAGCTATACATCGAATTGCTTCCGATGCTGAATTCGCGGCGCGCGTTTCTGCTTGATAACCCGCGCTTAATTTCACAACTTATCGGACTTGAACGGCGCGCGTCTCGCAGTGGCGCGGAATCGATCGATCACGCTCCGAACGGCCACGACGATTTAGCAAACAGCGCGGCGGGCGCTCTTGTGCTAGCAAATTCCCCAGAGTGGGACGCCTCGGGCTGTTTCCTGACCGTCAACGGCGTGAAGGTTAGTGATGCGGTGCCGCAGAATCTTTTGACCGATCCGCGAATCTGGAAACGTCCGGGCGGCCTGCGATGACTTTCAGGTCATGGCGGGTGCCGAGTGCCATTCCAGGCGGCGGATGCGTTGTGAGCGATTTGTATTGCGCCGCGTTTCTTATTGCTCGCGGTCAGACCTTGACCGATGTGCTTCCGCTGTACGAAGGAAAACGCTCGGGTTTTATTTTCAAGGCCAGCGAAACACTCGCGGCGGATTGCAATGCCTTCAGCGCGAACGCGGAGATTGCCGTTCGCGATTTTCTGGACGGCATTTACGAAGTTAAACGGATTCTACGAAAGGAGACCAACGAAACTCATGAACACAACGACGAACGATCCGAGTGATTTCGTTCAAACAATTGCGAACGCAGAAGGGCACGCTCGCAACGCCTCGCGCGCGGGAACTGCGGGAGGGTGGTGTTTTTTCTGCGGAGTGGATGGCCTCGTGTTCCGTTGCGCTTGTGGCTTTGGCGAATCCTTCGGATGCGGAACGGCTGCGCGGCACATCTGCGCGGATTGTCGCCTCGCGCATGGCGTCGCGGCCCAACATTTACGCGCAATGTTTTCGGCTCGGCGCGTGGACCGCGTGAACTCGATTCGCGGCCGCGCGTATCGCGATTTAAGGATCGCGGCTGATGGACTAGAACGAGGCGATAGGCTGCGCTTTCACCTCGCGCAGGTCGATAGTTTTGACAGTGAGTACGTCGCGTTTCGGCACGGCATTTTGGATTCTTTTGCTCGCGCACAATTTTTGGATTTCGCAGGCCTCGCGCGCGGCCTAGAACAGCAGCGCGGCAATGCGCTTTTGCGGGCGCTCGTGCTCGGAAGGCTTTAGAAGGGATTCGAAAAAGGAGAAAAGAAAAATGGCAACCAAAGTTGAAGAACTACGGCAACAACTTCAGGCGGCGGAAGCGGCGGAAGCTAAAAAACCGGCGACATTGACTGAAGAACTTGCGGCGGCGCAACGGGATGTTTCCGAAGCGGAGCACATATTGAACATGATCCGCTCTCAACTCGCAGACGCTTTGGCTTCGCTCGAAAACCACAATGCGCAACTCCTGCGAGCGCCCGCTGCGTTTAATGTTCATCAAAACGCGTCGAAAAGCGTCCTCAACGATCACAGCCAAATCGCCAGCCTAGAAGCGGAACTCGCGAAAATCGAAGCGGAACTCGCGAAGGCGAACGAAATTCGTGACGCCGTTGAGTCGAAGATCGAAGCGCATCCAGCACGTCAAAAACTCTTAGCCGCGCAATACAAGCTTGTACAAGAGGCTTCTGACTTGGCCGCGAAGTTTTGGGAAGTGTCGCTGCGTAAAATTCCCGAGATCGTAGAGCAAATTGTCCAGGTCGCTAACGAGGAAGAAAGCCTTCTCGGTAATTCGTCGTTGCGGAGCGAAGGGCTGCCGGAGATAAAACCGCGCATTCGCCCATTTATCAGCCGAATCGCGCCAGAGTTCATGACCTTCAACATTTCAGCACTGCACGCCAATGCCGAAGCCGCCCGCAAGCAGATGTTGGAGTCGGCCCGATGAGCCTTTTTCGCAAACGAAGCGAAGCACTCGAATCGATTCCGGGGAAAGCGCTTTCTCTTGCGACTCTGGCCGGTTATGTTCGTGAACTCCAAAAAATCGGCATCGAGCTGGCGACTTTGAAGGAAAAAGTCATCGCGGCAATCGCGCGCGAGGATTTTGAAACCGCTGCTCGGTTTCTAGATGAGACGGCGGACAAATATCGAGAACTGGCAGCAATAAAACGCAGCTCAGAAGCACCAATTTCAACGCTTTCAAAGGAATAACAACAATGGGTTCCATACCCGGACCAATCATTGTATTCAAGATTTCGCAGCCGGAACTGCAAGGCGCAGTGCAGCCTGCCTTGCAGCAAATCCGTTCACAGGCGAAGTCTGTTTCCGACGGTATTGCCGATGACTGGCGGCGCATGGCGGCACAAATCCGCGCGAGCCTTTCGAGTGGATTGAGCGCGGATAAGGAAGTTGCTGCCTCGCGGCAAAGCCTAGTCACTATTCTGGACAAGGAAATTGCCGGGCTACGCACTCGGAATGAACTCACCAAACAAGAACTCTCAAACCTAAAAGCCGCTACGCTCGAACGCGAGCGCCAAGCCTCCACGCTGAAAGGTACAGGCGGACTTACCCTTGGCACAGCCTCAGCGCTCAATCAAGTTTCCACGCAAACCACTCTAGGGATCGAGCGCGTTGCGGACTCGATTGTTGACCGCATTTTTGGCGGTGCAGCGGGTGCGGCGGTGCGCACGCTTCGCGATGTGAGTTATTACTCGGCGCAAGCGAGTGGAACAGTCGGAGGCAGTAGCGGCGGAATATTTGGAGGGTTTACTGGTGGACTGTCTACTATCGCAGGGTCAATCAATCCTGCTGTGCTTGCAGTTGGCGGCCTAACAACCGTCATTGCGGCGCTTGGCGTAGCGGGTGTAGTTTCCGCGCACCACATGATCGAACTCGCGCAGTCGATTGAAAACACTGCTGCGCAAACGGGCCTATCAACTTCGCAGGTTCAAGTCTTTAACGAGTTGGCAAAAGAGATGGGCCTTGACGCCAATACCGTTTCGCAGGCGTTTGCGAGAATGCAAGCACAGATTGGCGAATCGTTGGGCGGAGGCGGAAAGTCCGGCTCGCAATATCTGGTACGCATTCTCGATTCACTCAACGTTTCGCTGACCAACACGAACGGAAGCGTCAAATCGTCGCAACAAGTTTTGGTTGACTTCGCTACGGCACTAGCGGGGATTCCCGATCCAGCGCTGCGCTCCGATACAGCGCTCGCGGCACTCGGAACGCGCGGGAAGGTTCTTGCCGACATCATCAATCAAGCAGCGCTTGAAGGGAAGTCGCTGTCTCAAGTCTTGAAGGAAATCCAAGACAGCGGGATCGTAATTTCGGATTCCCAAATTCAGAGCCTCATCAAAGACAAAGAATCCGTAGACGCTCTCAGCCGTGCCTACGAAGCACTCAAGCTGCGTGTGGAAGGCGCGCTGGCGTCCGTCACGCTGTTTGCGATCAGGAATCCCGGCCAGCTCGGGAAAGAGTTCGGGAAAGATATTTTAAGAAGTTTTAGCGGACCAACTGGCGTCGCTGCGCTAACTTTCGGTGCCAACGACAGCAACGGGCCGGGAATTCCTGCTACCGATCCAGCCGCTGCCGCCGCAACGATTGCGAAAAACACAGCGGACCTCAAACATGCCGAAATCATCAAAGATGGCGGGAAGCTGGCGTTTGAACTTCAAGAAGCGGAAACGAACTATTCCGAGGCCGTTTCCAAAAGCCACGGGCAACAAGCTCTTCAACTTGCACGGCAGGTTACGGCGCTCAAGAATGCGGTTGACCTGGAAAAAATTCGCGCGCAAATCAATCGCGACCTAGCGCAATCCTTCCGCGAGCAGCAGGTAGGAACCTTCCATCCCATCCCGCGACGCAAAGGGCAGCTATTCACGGGCGGGGAAGCTCCCTATCTCGGCGCGTATTCAGGTTCGAGTACGACTGACTATCTCGCCGGCATTCTTGGTCCAACGGGAAACAGCGTAGCGGGAGAAAACTTAATTGACTCGCTAACCGCGAAAGCGCAAGAGGCTCAACTCGCTTCGATCAAGAATGGTGTAGACCGCGCGATGGCGGAGTATCAGATCGACGTTGCGAATTTCCAGCGCGAACTCGGCTTCAAGCAAATCTCGCAGGAACAGTTGAACGAAGCCATCGTCTTACAGCAGCAAATCACTTCCGATCAAATCGCGAAGATACGAGAAGAAGAATTTGAAAAATACGAGCGGCAAGCTGACAGCCTTTTTGATGCGCTCGTTTCGGGCGACAAGAATGTCGGCAAGAAACTCGCCAGTATTTTCGAAGGCTTCGCGCTCGCGCCGCTCAAGAAGCGATTTGACACGGCAGTCGCCGAGGAACTTCAATCGCTATCGGATATTTTCAGCGGTAAAAAGACTGCTCCGGGAGGTGCGACCGCTTCCAGCACATCTTCGGGAAGTTTCTGGCACAAGATTGTCAGTGCAGCGACGGCACCATTTTTTGGAAACAAAATCGACCTCGGCAACGGTGCGGGTCAATCGAACGTCGCCACGATGAATGTCAACGCTGGCGTTGTAAACATCGGCGGCGGCGGAGTCGCTCCGGGGTTTTCTGTTAGCGGTATTGGTGCGGGAAACGGCTTACTCGGGCAGCTTTTCAATCCTGGAGGGTCAAGCAGCGGAAGTTCGAGCGGCTCGGGAAGTTCGAGCGGCGGCGGTTTTGGTTTCGGCAGCCTGCTAGGAATTGGCGGTGGAGCGTTTGGACTCTACTCGGCGCTTTCCTCTGCCAACAATTCCAATGGTGGAGTAGGCGGAGCGTTCCAAGGGCTATTGGGCGGAGCGGGATCGGGTGCGGCGCTCGGCGCGGAAATCGGGACTATCGTTCCGGGTATCGGCAACGTTATTGGCGGAATCGTAGGCGGAATTGCGGGCGGAATCGGCGGACTGATTTCCGGCATATTTGGCGGGAACTTTGCCCACAGCGTTACACGCGCGATGTCGAATCAGCACTACATCGCTCCGCCATCGGAAAACTTTTCGTTTGCCTCGAATGGCTCCATCGCCAGCACTTTGGGAACAGGCTTCTCGCAAAGCGGCAACACGTTTTCGCAGTACGGATTGCCGTCCAATACTTCGTTCTACGCCAACGCGATTACCGGGCGGCTAACCTGGCAGCAACTCGCCATCTTGAATCAAGAGCGGAACAACACCAATCCGAACGAGCCTTTCCTTGGGAATCCGGCCACGAATCCGTTTGTCGGTCAAGGCCCGATAGGAAGCGCGAAAGGTACAGGATCGCCAAACGTGCATGTAACGTTTAACCTGCCGAACTATATCGATGGGCCAAGCGCTACCACGGTACTCGCTCCGCACATTGAAAACATCGCGCAGATGATTGCCTCGAAGCTTCCCAGCAGCGCTTCAGGTCTCGGCGCAAGCGTAAGAAGGGCTGCGTATCTGCCGTAGTTTTGGAATCCCAAAAACAAGGTTGACCAATGGCTTCTAAAAGAAAGTCGAAGATTTGCAGCACGCGGTCGCGCTCCACCAAACGCTCCGCGTCACCCCGGCAATGGAAGCGGGCGTCTCCGATCACGTCTGGCCAATCGGCGAAATCGTCACGCTTATCAAGGCGGCGGGAGAAAAGTCCGCATAGTGCACTTGGATGCTGGATTCGATTTATTAAGCGTCTTAATTCGGATGCTTTTGAGGATTGGTTAACATTTTGGAACGCACGATTTTCTTCATCGAGTTTACCACCTCCTGGAACTCTTCTTGCGCGATAGGCTTCTTGCTTTCGCACTCGGCGAGGGAAACGATCCCCTTTTCATCGAGCAGCCGCGAAAGTATCTGTAGTTCGCAATATACGACAGCCAAGGCACAAAACCCTGCCGCATATGCGGTCACTGATTCGATGGTAGCGAATTGTTCTTTTTTTGACATTTTCCCTCCGCCCACGCAATCGGGCGGCCAATCTTAACGCAGAATTAGAGCCAAAAGGACCAACCAAAAATATGAAACTCACTCCCGAACAACAGGCACAGTTGCGCGAAGAACGCGGGATTTGTGCGGATGAAGCGTGTGATAAATGCGGCGCGATCCTGGGATGCGTTCGCTACACTCGCCGTGGCGAACGCGGGGAATGGTGCTCCGAACTCTGCCGCGATGGGCAAGCGGCGACCGCAGACCGCGCGGAGCGTCGCACTCGCAAAGGCGGAAGGCCGCCGAAATACCGTGATGAAGCGGCGCGCAAACAAGCCAATTCTGTATATCAGCGCGCGTATCGTCGTCGCTCGGTCCTAGCGTAAGAAAAACCCCTCTGTTGTGGCAACAATACAAAGAACTTAGAAACGCGATTTTGACCTCTCTCGTGGTTACCCCTTACCAGCCGCTTTCGATGCGGGAAAACGGCTTAAAACAGGAGATTCATGGCGAGTGCTCAAATTGCTTTGCGGACAAGCCCGTTAGCGATTCCGGGCGTTCTGCCATGCAGGGTATGCGGGCGCAATCCGATTCCGCGTCCCGATGCAGCGACACAGAAAACAACTTTCATCTGTAAATTTTGCTGCAAGCGGATTTGGCGGCGAAGGAACGAAATCAGGGCACGCAGAGAACTCGATTTATTCCTTTGACTGACGTACCTAAATTCAGGACTATCCATCCCACTTGACGCTCGGAGGGATGGATGCAGAGATGGATGCAGGATGCGTTGCAATTCCGGCGGCGCGTGTGGAGTCATTTCAAAGTGAATTTAACAGGCGGCACTCTGGTGGTCATACTTCTTGTGTGGCAGGCCACTGGAAGGTTGATACCGTTGTGGGCTTATGCGGGAATCGCTGTCGCTACGTTTTTTCTCTCGTGTTTTCTGGCGTGGCGCGATGAGTACCACGCTCGCCTGAAAGCAGAAAAAGAACTCGCCGACATGTCAAGCCTTGATGAGATCGTACTGAGGGAGGCTAGGTCTGACTTCCGCAACCTGACCAAACGAGACGCAGCTTCCGCTCCAAGGCGATCCCTGAACGAGAAATGGGTTGCGATTGTCGCTGAAAAGTACGGCAAAACTCCCAAAGAGGTTGACGAAGCCATTGATCGCCTAGATGGAAAGTTCCACTGGCAGGTCTAGAAGATTTCCTGGCGGCGGGTTAGGAACGCCGAGCGGTGCTTTTTTTCACGATTCTCAAACAATTTAGTTTAAGATTCCTAAAATGCCGACGAAAAATAAAGCCGCTGTGCAGCTAGCAAAGAAACGATGGAAGTCGGTCCCGAAAAGCGAGCGCTCGGCATTCGCGTCAGCGATCTCACTAACACGCTGGGCGCGAATCCCTAAAAAGCAGCGAACTTTGCATGTGCCGCATACTGGCGGTCGCCCCAGAATTTACCCGCGATGCCCGCGCTACCATGCACACCGTTTCTCTCCGAGTAATCGCTGTCCCTGCGGATACACCCGAAAATAGGCTCATTTCGCGTAGTAACTAATTCCGTAGAAAGGACTTGACAAATTGTCCTTGCGATAGGACAATTACACCAGAAACAAAAACGGACTGCCGCGCAGCGATCAACTGCACAGCAGCCCTGACCGACAAAGGAGAGTAAGCTCCCATGGCAGCTTCGCACAGCATTTCACACGTGGTTCCCTTCCCGCAACCGATTCCCGCAGTAGAAAAAATCACCCAGGCCGAACTCTCCCATTTTGTAATCGTTCGAAACACCTTGGAACTTCTCAGGGATGAAACCGAAGCAATCGAGCGAGACCTTCTCGCGCGCCTCGACTCCGGCGCGGCGGTTCAATCTGGCATCCACATCGCGGAGGTGAAAGAAAATATTCGCCGCAGTCCGTCATGGAAAGAAATCGTCAAGCGCCTTGCGCAACGTCTCGACCTCGATCCAGATGCGTATTGCTCGAATGTCATTGCGCATACGAAACCCACGCGGACCGTTTCACTCATCGTCAAGTAAGCCGTCTGCAATCAGGGCTGGAAAGAACTTGCGAAATTCAACAGCAGGGCAGCGAAACAAGGAAAAGAGGCAAGGGCATGAAACTCTATCAGCTTGTTGTGGCTTGTCCCGAACTGCGGCGGCGGCGAGTTTACCGGATTCGCAGCAGTTCACACAAAAACGCGTGGCGGATAGCTTTTCGTAAGTTCTGCGCGGAGTTTCCAAGAGTGCTTACCGAAGGTCTCTCAGTCGGTTGTTGACCCGGAACGGCCCGGGTGCGTTTTGTGGTTCCAAACAATGGAGGGAAGGAAAAATGGAAAACGAAACTCAGGCAGTCGAACTGCGTGACCCTGTGACCGCCATAAGGACCAATCCCACGCCAGAGCAAGGGAATGTTCCGCTGTTGTATTTGCTGTCTTGTTCGGATGAAGGCTTGCAAGGATTTGAACTCTCGCGGCTCGGCCAAGCGAGCAACCTAGAAAAAGAAGTGCGCGCCAAACAACTTGAAGTGCAGCGTGATCGAGATGCCGCAAACGTAGCTCGCTGGCTTATCGAAAACCGCACCGAACTCCTACGCGCGGTCGCCTCCCAACTGCGAAACGAGCGACGTATGCAGCTCGATGCCGGACAGGTTGTTGTTGATGGAAAGCTGGTCGCAAGTGAAACACGAAAGCGGGGGCGAAACACGAAAGCGGGGGTCGTCACGGAGAACTGCCGCGAGGACTTCACTTTCCGACCGTTTTTTGATGAAAAGGCGGCCAGCACCGAGATTAGGCGGTTGCAAACCCTTCCGGAACATCTCGCGTGGAAGAAAGTGTTTCAGAAACACGGATGCATTCACTGCCACAAGAAAAACCTAACGTATGGCTCTTGCGGCTGTTGCCGAGACTGCTACCAAAAACTTAGGCTTTGGAAAAAGGCCGAGGCTCGCCCTAGCAACAACCAAGAAATCGACCTGAAATCGTTCCTGTCGGGGTGCGACAAAGCACGGCTGGCCCGCGCTGCGCTGACTGGAACGGTAGAGATTTCGGCGATCACGGAATCGAACGGCGCAATCCAGGCCAGTGAAATCATCGGAGAATCCTCCACAGAACCAAACCGCCGCAAACATCGTCATTGGCAAGTAACCGTCTATTATCACGACGGCGAAAAGTTTGGCCGCGTCTATATCGATCGCGATCGCGCCGAGCGTTTTGCCAACCGGCAAAAGAAATCTCCAATCGTGAAGGCAACTCGCATCCTGGAAGTCGGCTTTGACCGGGAGGTGGGCTATGGCGGAGCTGCAGAGGAAGGAATCGCAGGAGCTTTTGGTAGGCCATGCGATGATTCCGACCGCGCAACTCCGTGTAGTGGCGCTGTGGGGCTGAATGCAAAGCGTGCGGAGAATGCCGAGCCGAAGTAGGTTCGGGGCCGACATGATTTGTCGATTCGTAAAATGGAGAGACGAAAAATGGAAACCAAAACTCAGACAGTCGAGCGGAAGGCGCGACGAAGAACCCGCTGCATGTTTCAGGACCGCAAGGGCCGTTGGTGGCTCGATTATTACACCCCAGAAGGCGAGCGGCGGCGCAAGCTCTGCGGCAGTCATGATGACGCGAAATCTGCGCTGGCCGAAATTGACCTCGCGAAGAAACGCGAAACTTACGTTGACCCCAACGCGGCTCCGACGTTCAAAGACTACTCAGAAAAATACCTCGAAACAGTGAGCGTGCATAAAGAGAGCTACGAACGCGAAGGCCGACTCATGAAGAACCTGACCGAATACTTCGGCGCGTCTCGGTTGTCGAAAGTGAAACGCGCTCGCGTGATTGAATACCGGAAGGCACGCCTCGCTAGCGTCAAGCCAAGCACGGTAAATCGAGAAATCGCGCTTCTTCGGCACATGTTCAACGTCGCCATTGACGCGGGGCTTGTTGGACTCAACCCTGCGCGCGGCGGACCTGGCCTCAAGGCGTTCAAGGAACAGCGTCGAATGCGGTATCTCGAAATGAGCGAAATCGAAACGCTGCTCACGGCTATTCAGGTGCGGATCGCGAAAAACTCAGACGCCAAGCTCAAAGCAAACGCGAAGAAATTCTGGCAGTATCTTCATACCGCCGTGTTGACAGCTCTACACACGGGAATGCGTAAGGGCGAAATTCTCGGTCTGCGATGGGAACAGATCAATTGGGAGAAGCGGCACATTCTCCTGACTGACACGAAGAATGGAGAACCGCGCCGCGTGCCGGTTGACCGGATTCTCCTACATGAGCTTTCAGAGCATCGGCTGCGGATCGAGAATTCCGAGCTTGTTTTCCCGAGCTATGATCGCGACGGCAAGGTCGTGCCAATGGCCGACGTGAAGGGAGCCTTCGGACGGGTGTTGACCGACGCCAGCATTACAAACTTCCGGTTTCACGACCTCCGGCACACGTTCGCCAGCCACTACATGATGAGCGGCGGGAACCTGTACACGCTGGCGAAGATTCTAGGCCACAAGGACATCAAAATGACACAGCGGTACGCGGACCTCTCGCCTGACTTCATCGACCGAGAACGGGAGCGCATGGACACTATTTGGACACCAGCCACGCAATCGACGGCAGATACCATCCCCACGAAAGCACCTAAGTATTTGCAATGATTGGAAAAGAAGTGGTGAGCCGCGCAGGACTCGAACCTGCAACCCGCTGATTAAGAGTCAGCTGCTCTACCATTGAGCTAGCGGCCCAGCAAAAGACTATAAATTGTAACACGCGCGAAGATTGTTCCGCTCGCGTCGCGCTCGGTTCGCAAATCGCCGACCGCGATCAGCGCCGCAGCGTCGCCGCGATTTCCTTCGCCACCTGCCGCGCGCGAACCAGGTCGCCAGGCCCCAATGAAATGGCCGCGACGCGCGCGTGTCCCCCGCCGCCATATTTTTCGCACAGGGCCGCAAGGTTCACTTCGTTGGGGGCTTCTTTCCACGGATTCGTTCCGACCGAGATTTTTGCGCGCGTCGGAGAAGCGCTCACGCCCACCGAATACACCGCATCGGGACACAAATAATACGGAATGAATTTGTTGTAGCCCTCGAGATCGAGATCGCTCACGTCAAAATAGATCACGCCGTCGCGCGAATCCATCCTCTCGCGAAGAATATCCATGGACCGCCGGTGCCTCTCGATCAGCGGTCCCAGATGTTTCTGGACGATCGGCAGTTCGATCATCCCTCGCAGCGAGCGAACCGCCAGTTCCGGCACGAGCTTCGGAACCAGATCAGGCTCCGGCGCCGCTTCGATCACCAGCGCGAGTTGCGTGGCAGGCTCGGTCAGCCCCACGGCAACTTCCGCCGATGCGAACTGAGCGCCATCGATGATGTCGCCCCAGTGGATTAATTCCGCCAGAGGGCGCGCGTCAAATCCAAATTTTTCCGACGCGATCGTCGCCATAAATTTCGTGCAGGATTTGTAGCTCGGATCGTAAAACTTCCGTCCGGATTGGTCCCGCCGGAATTGTTCCGCATCCTCGGGCTTCAGGAACGCGCTCTGATGATGGTCGAACCACCAGGTAAGCCTGGGCGAACTCGAATACTTGAAATCCACGATGGCGTTTTCATCGCCATCGAACATCCCATCCTCGAACGGCTGAGAAGCCTTGTGCGTCATCCCCGTGTACAGGAATTGCGCGTCCGGATTGATCCGTTCGCGATAAAACCGCGAAAAGATGGCGGCGGATGACGCGCCGTCGAAGCATTTGTCGTGGAAGCAGACCCGGACTCGCACGTTCCTCCCCGGATTGCCGCGTGCGAGAGTAAACCTCGCACAAGCAAAGTTAATTAAGATGGATGCTCGGAATCGTAATGTCAAGAGGCAACGCCGCGAGCGCAACGAAGCCCGCGGCGCAAAAGTGGCGTGCGCTATACAGTCTTGGCTCTATGCTTTGCCGAATATCTTGTCGGCCAGATCGGCGGCCATCGGAACCCGGAACCGTTCCCCTTGGTGCGCCTTGACCATGCACAGAATCCACAAAACCAGGGCCACCAGTTGGATAACGTGGTAGAGGGCGAACCCAAGCGACGCAAATCCCCAGCCGCCAACCATGAATCCAACCCCGAACACCATGCCCACGATAATTAACAGTATGTGCAGTCCTCCGAACACCACGATGGACTGAGCGGCATGAAAGCGCACGAACGGGCGCTTGTCGATCAGGTAGAACACCAATCCCGTTATCCAGCCGAGCACGTAGCAAAGCGTTCCCGCAACGTTTTCTGAAAGCCCGGAACTCCCCGCAACCGGCCCGGACATCGCCGCTACCGGCGCGTTCATTGCCTGCGGCGCTCCGCAGCTCGGGCAAAAAGCCACGTTGTCTCCGACAGCAGTCCCACACTTGGTGCAATGCGGCATGAACGACCTCCAGGGCGGGCGGCAAGGAACCCAGTTGGTGCGGAAGACTAGCAAAACAGGAAGTTGCGAGCAAGCTATTTTGGGAACTTCGGGCCGCTGTTCTTGCCCGCTTCGGACTCTTCGCTCGATGGACCGCATCACACCCGATACAGGCGATACACGCGATGTTATAATCCGCTAACGCTGCGGGGCTGCGGGAGTGGCGGAACTGGCAGACGCGGCGGCCTTAGGAGCCGCTGGCCGTAAGGCCTTGGAGGTTCGAGTCCTCTCTCCCGCACCATATTTCGGTCGCAGCGGGCCGGAACAACCATCCATATCATCATCTGCTCCCTTCGCGTCTCCTGATCCGAATAGACGGTTTTACCGCGCAGCGCGATTGACGGACTCCCCCAGATTCCCTATACTCGTACTTCACTTGCAGTGCAGGCTGGCTGTGCTTCCCTGCCCTCCTTCTCGGGTTCTGATCCGGCAAAAGGCGGAATGAAGAAACGCAATGCCAGCGTGTCCGTTTCCTGAAAAATTCCAATGACTGAGATAACATGCAAGCGTGAGCTCGAGCTGGAAATTCCCGCCGAGAATGTGCAGAAAGCAACCGAAAAAGTTGCGCGCGATCTGGCGCGAGTAGCCCGCATTCCTGGTTTCCGTCCCGGCAAGGCGCCTGTCACCTTGATCCGGCGCCGCTTCGCCGACGATATTCAGGGCGAGGTATTGCAATCTCTCGTGCCCGAATATCTCGAAAAGGCTCTCGACGAAAAGAAATTAACTCCCGTCAGCCGGCCGGCGGTAGACAACGTCCATTTTCACGACGGTGAGCCGCTGAAATTTCGCGCCATCTTCGAAGTGCTTCCTGAATTCGATCTTGGCGATTACAAGAATCTCGAAGTCCAGGTGGACGCGCTCGAAGCGGGCGACGCGCAAGTCGACGCCGCCATCGAAGAAATCCGCGAGCGCGCCGCAACCTTCGTGCCCGCGGAAGGCCGTGCGGCCAAGGACGGCGACTTCGTTCTCATGAAGCTCATCGGTGTGCCCGTGGGCGGCGGCGAGCCCGTTCAGGCCGACAATATTCTCTGTCACGTCGGCGCGGAAGAAACTCTCGAAAGTTTCACGGAAAATCTGCGCGGCGCTTCCCAAGGCGAATCGAAAAAGTTCCGGTCGAAGTATCCGGAAGATTATCCCGACCAGAAACTCGCCGGGAAGACCTACGACTACACGGTCGAAGTCCAGGGCATCAAGGAAAAGAAGCTGCCCGAGCTGAACGACGAATTCGCCAAGGACGCCGCGGGCGAAGCGGGCGGTGTTTCGACACTCGCCGAAATGCGAGCGAAAGTACGCGAGAACCTCGAAGCCGCAAAAGAGCAGCAACAGATGGCCCAGGCGCGGGAGAAAATTCTCGAAGTGCTCGTAAAGCGTCACGATTTCCCCGTCCCCGAAGCGCTCGTCGAGAATCAGATGGATATCCGGCTCGAACGCGTGGTGCGGTCGCTCGCGGCGCAGGGAGTTGACCCGCGCGCCGTCAACGTTGATTGGGTATCCCTTAGAAAGCGGCAGCAGGAACGTGCCGTGGACGATGTGAAGGCCGAGCTTCTGCTCGATCGCATCGCAACCGCGGAGAAAATTGAAGCAACCGACCAAGACATCGAAAAGGAGATTGCGAAGCTGGCGGAACGCAGTGGCGAATCGGCAATCGCGATTCGGGCTCGCTTGACAAAGCAGGGAGCGCTCGATAGGATGAAATCGAAGTTGCGAAGTGACAACACGATCGAGTGGCTCTACCGTTCGGCCCGAATCGAGACGACAGCCAAAGGTGAAAAGTAATTTCTGGTTCGGGTTCCTCAGCGCGCACAAAAATTCCAGATGAGACAAACTGACGACGCGGCTCCGCGTGCAACAACCCTCGTTCCCATGGTCGTCGAACAGACGAACCGCGGCGAACGCGCCTACGACATTTATTCCCGGCTCCTGAAGGACCACATCATCTTCATCGGCACGCCGATTGACGACCACGTGGCCAACCTCGTCACCGCTCAGTTGCTCTTCCTGGCCTCCGAAGACCCGGAAAAAGACATCTCCGTGTACATCAATTCGCCGGGCGGCTCGATTTCCGCCGGCATGGCGATTTACGACACGATGCAGTTCGTGCGGCCAGACGTCGTCACCTATTGCATCGGCCAGTCCGCATCCATTGCTGCTGTACTGCTTGCCGCCGGCACGCCCAAAAAGCGTTACGCGCTGCCCAACTCACGGGTCTTGATTCACCAGCCGTGGATGTCCGGCCTTTCCGGGCAGGCCACTGACATTGATATCCACGCGAAGGAAATCATTCGTACGCGCGAGGCGCTCAACAAGCTTCTCGCCCATCACTGCGGCCAGCCTCTGGAAAAAATTGAGCGCGACGTGGAACGCGATTTCATCATGACGGCGGAGCAGGCAAAGGTCTATGGCATCGTTGATGAAATCATCAGCAAACACCGCTAGCGCCCTTCCCACCCGATGAACCGGCATGGACAAATATGGGAAGCAAGCGTATCGCGGATTTCAAGGCGGTCTGCAAAACGCTTACTTGTGATTCAGATCGGCACGATCGGCGTTCCAAAGGGTTAGTAGCCAGAGCGATGATTTCCACCCGTCAGTTTCAATTCGGTCCTACAATTAGAGTTAGTTTTACTGCACGTCGGGTTTTCTTCGGGAGGGGGCAAAATAGGTGAAACGGTTCACCCCAGAAGAGCCGTTGCGCTGTTCCTTCTGTCATAAGACGCAGGAACAAGTGGAGAAGCTCATCAGCTCTCCCTCGGAGTACCCGCGCTCCTACATTTGTAACGAGTGCGTGGGCGTTTGCCAGCAGATCCTCGAGGACGAGAAGCGCGAGCAAGCTAATCCGATTAACCGCCGTTTGCCGCGGCCGCCGGAGATCAAGTCGTTTCTCGATGGCTACGTGATCGGCCAGGACAAGACGAAAAAGAAACTGGCCGTGGCGGTGTACAACCACTACAAGCGGATTTTCCTGAATCGCCAGCCAGGCGACGTCGAGCTAACGAAGTCGAACATCATGTTGATCGGCCCCACGGGCACCGGCAAGACGCTCCTGGCACAGACCTTATCGCGGATGCTCGATGTTCCCTTCGCGATCGTCGATGCCACCACGTTGACCGAGGCTGGCTACGTCGGTGAAGACGTCGAAAATATTATTTTGAAGCTGCTGCAAGCCGCCGATGGCGACGTCCAGCGGGCGCAGCAAGGCATCATTTACATCGACGAGATCGACAAGATTTCGAAGAAGGACGAGAACCCTTCGATTACGCGCGACGTTTCCGGCGAAGGCGTTCAGCAGGCGTTGCTGAAAATTCTCGAAGGCACGGTAGCCAACGTTCCTCCGCAGGGCGGCCGGAAGCACCCGCACCAGGAATTTACGCCCGTGGACACCACCAACATCCTGTTCATCTGCGGCGGCGCTTTCGTGGGCCTCGAAAAAATTATCGAGCGGCGCGTGGGCCAGAAATCCATGGGCTTTCACGCCACCGATGTGCCGCCCACCACGGCCAGCCGCCGCAATATCGAAATGCTGGAACAGGCGCAGCCCACCGACTTGATTCGTTACGGGCTGATCCCGGAATTTGTGGGACGCTTGCCGGTCGTGGGCGTGCTCAGCGATCTCGACAAAGCTGCGCTGGTTCGCATCCTGACGGAACCGAAGAATGCCCTGGTCCGTCAGTATCAGCGGCTTTTTGAATTCGAAAACGTCCGCCTGCGTTTCACCGACGATGCGCTTGAAACGGTCGCCGAACTTGCCTTGCAGCGCAAAGTGGGCGCTCGCGGCTTGCGGATGATCCTCGAAGATCTGATGCTTGAAATGATGTACCACTTGCCCGCGCAGCGGAAGCTTCGCGACTTCGTCGTGACCGCCGATATGGTCAGGGGTCGCGAAATCAACTGGAGCCTGCTCGAAAAGGCCGGTTAATCGCCCGCGCCACAAAGGAATTCGATGTTCACTCGGGAAAAACTCGAAGTAAAGCGCGTGCCGATGATGCCCGTGCGGGAGATGGTCATCTTTCCGGAGATGATGCACCCGTTCATCGTGGGCCGTGAAGCGTCGGTTCGAGCGCTCGAAGAGGCGCTCGCTGGCGACAAAAAGATATTTCTCGTCACCCAGCACGACGCCTCGGTGGACGATCCCAAGCCCGAGGAAATCTATCAGGTCGGAACTCTCGCGAATATCGTTCAGAGCGTAAAGCTCCCCGACGGCAACATCAAAGTCCTCGTCGAAGGCACCGAGCGCGCCAAGATCGCCCAAATCACCTCCGAAGAAGGCTTCTTCCGCGCCACCATCCGCCTGATGCCCGTGAAGATCGAATCCGGGCCCCAGATGGAGCAAGCCACCACGCGCGTCACCAATTTTTTCGAGCAGTACGTCAAGCTTTCGCAAAGCTTGAATTACGACACCATGATCGCCGCCGTGCGCGTCGAGGATCCCGGCAAGCTTTCCGACGCCATCGCCGCCAACCTTCAGATTCCCGTCGAGGAAAAGCAGGAACTCCTTGAACTTTTCGAGCCTCTCGAAAGGCTCAATCGCATCGCCGACATTCTCGAAGTTGAAATCGAAAAGCTCAATGTCGATCGCTCCATCAATACCCGCGTGAAGCGCCAGATGGAGCGGGCCCAGAAAGAGTATTACCTCAACGAAAAATTGAAGGCCATCCAGAAGGAACTCGGGCGCGGCGAAGCCAACGAGCTCGAACAGCTCAAGAAAAAAATCGAAACTTCCGGCATGCCCGAAGGGCCGCAGGAAAAGGCCCTGCAGGAGCTGAAGCGCCTCGAAATGATGCCGCCGATGTCGGCCGAATCCACCGTCTCGCGCAATTATCTCGATTGGCTGCTCGCCGTGCCGTGGAAGAAAAGATCGAAAGAAATTCGCGACATCAAGCGCGCCGAACAGATTCTCACCGAAGATCACTACGGCCTCGAAAAAATCAAGGAGCGAATTCTCGAGTATCTCGCCGTCCGGCAACTCGTGAAAAATCCCAAGGGCTCGATTCTCTGCTTCCTCGGGCCTCCGGGAGTCGGCAAGACTTCGCTCGCCATGTCCATCGGTCGCGCCACCGGACGCAATTTCGTTCGCGTTTCGCTCGGCGGGGTGCGTGACGAAGCGGAAATTCGCGGCCACCGCCGCACCTATATCGGCGCTCTGCCCGGCCAAATCATTCAGATGATGCGCAAAGCCGGCACCGTCAACCCCGTCTTCGTGCTCGACGAAGTGGACAAGATGTCCACGGACTTTCGCGGCGATCCCTCGGCGGCGCTGATGGAAGTGCTCGATCCCGAGCTCAATCACGCCTTCACCGACCATTATCTGGACGTCGAATACGATCTCTCGAAAGTGATGTTCGTTTGCACGGCCAACGTCCTGCACACCATCCCGCAGCCGCTGCAGGACCGCATGGAAGTCCTGCGCATCCCGGGCTACACCGAGCAGGAAAAGCATCAGATCGCGCAGCGCTTCCTGGTGCCCAAGCAGCTCGAAGCTACCGGCCTCACCAAGGACAATGTAAAATTCTCCGATGACGCCGTCAAAGACATCATTCGCCATTACACGCGCGAGGCCGGCGTTCGCAACCTCAATCGCGAACTGGCCAACATCTGTCGCAAAGTCGCGCGCAAGGTCGTCGAAAACGGCAAGAGCTTTTCGCTCGACGTCGCCCCTGCCAACGTTGGCGAATATCTCGGCATCGTGAAGTTTCGTGATTTCTTTGCTGAGAAGAAAAATGAAATCGGCCTGACCGTCGGCCTGGCCTGGACCGAAGTCGGCGGCGAAGTGCTTTCCACCGAAACCACGCTGATGCAAGGCAAAGGCCGCCTCACACTTACCGGAAAGCTCGGCGACGTGATGCAGGAATCGGCGCAAGCCGGCATGAGCTACATCCGCTCGCGCGCGCATTTGTTCAATTTGCCGAAGGATTTCTACCGTCACATCGATATTCACATGCACGTTCCCGAAGGCGCCATTCCGAAAGACGGTCCGTCCGCCGGCATCACGATTTGCACTTCCATCGTCAGCGCGCTCACGCGCATCCCGGTCCGTTGCGACGTGGCCATGACCGGTGAAATCACCCTGCGTGGCAAGGTGCTTCCCATCGGTGGCGTCAAGGAAAAGCTGCTGGCGGCTCACCGCCTAGGCCTTCGCACCGTGATCATGCCCAAGGACAATGAAAAAGATCTGGCGGATATTCCGCCCGAGATTCAAGCGCAGATGTCGATTCATTTCGTCGAATCCATGGATGAGGTCCTGCAGATCGCGCTCGAGCATCCGCTGCCGATATCCGGCCACCCGCCGGTTGCCGAAGTCGAACCCAAGTTCGACGCGGACGTCGCCCAGGATGAATTAACCAATTGATTCCCTTCGGTTCTCCATCACCCTGCTGAGAAAGCTCGGTCCGCGGCCGAAGGATCACAATATCTGTTTATAACCCGTTCGGATTTTTTCGACGCAGTGGCTGGTTTGGGTTTGCGTCTGCCCGTGGTCCAATCAATTTAAAATCGCGCCTGAGTTCAGGCTTGAGAAGGAAGTAATTCGATGAGCATTAGCCTTGCAGAACTGAAAGACAAGAACATCACCGACCTGGCGAAAATTGCCAAGGAATTGAATATTCCCGGCGCTTCGGGAATGCGCAAGCAAGAGCTGATCTTCCAGATCCTTCGCGCGCAAACCGAGAAGAACGGATTGATCTTCTCCGAAGGCGTTCTCGAGTGCCTCCCGGACGGTTTTGGCTTCCTCCGAGCGCCCGAATACAACTACCTTCCCGGACCCGACGACATCTACGTCTCGCCGTCGCAGATCCGCAAGTTCGACCTCCGCACCGGTGACACCGTCTCCGGCCAGGTCCGGCCGCCGAAAGACGGCGAGCGCTACTTCGCGCTCATCAAAGTCGAAGCCGTCAATTTCGAGGATCCCGAGGTCGCGCGAAACAAGATCTTTTTCGACAATCTGACGCCGCTCTACCCGCAGGACCGCATTCGCCTGGAAACCACCAAGGAAAATCTCACCGGCCGCGTGCTTGATATGCTCTGCCCCGTTGGCAAGGGCCAGCGCGGCTTGATCGTCGCGCCGCCGCGCACCGGCAAGACCATGATGCTGCAATCCATCGCCAACTCCATCACGGCGAACCAGCCGGAAATCGCGCTGATCGTGTTGCTGATCGACGAGCGCCCCGAAGAAGTCACCGACATGCAGCGCACGGTCAAGGGCGAAGTTATCAGCTCGACATTCGACGAGCCGCCCCAACGCCACATTCAGGTCGCCGAAATGGTTCTCGAAAAGGCCAAGCGCCTGGTCGAGCACAAGCGCGATGTCGTGATTCTGCTCGACTCGCTTACCCGTCTCGGGCGCGCTTACAACGCCGTCACGCCGCCATCCGGCAAAGTTCTCTCCGGCGGTATTGACGCGAACGCCTTGCAGCGTCCCCGCCGTTTCTTCGCCGCCGCCCGCAACATCGAAGAGGGCGGCTCGCTTACCATCATGGCCACCGCGCTCATCGACACCGGCAGCCGCATGGACGACGTCATCTTCGAGGAATTCAAGGGCACCGGCAACATGGAAATCAATCTCGATCGCCGTCTCGTGGATAAGCGCGTGTTTCCCACCATCGACATCAATCGCTCCGGAACCCGCAAGGACGAGCTCCTGCTTCCCGCCGACGAGCTCAATCGCATCTGGGTGCTGCGTAAAGTGCTCAGTCCGCTTTCGACCGTCGAAGCCATGGAACTTCTGCTCGGCCGCCTCTCGAAAACGAAAACCAACGCGGAGTTCCTCTCGTCGATGTCCAGCCCAGCGTAGCTCGCGATGTCTGCTTCAATCCCTCGTGGACGCCTTCAGCCGCAACGTTCCATCATTGTAGGGGCGCTGCTTGCTGCGCCCTGCGTATGCAACTTCCAAGACCAACTTGATTTACGACTGACTTGCGGCGGGCAATTGCGTTTCGCGCCCTCGAGCCAACATCACCACGAGGCGCGCCGTTTCCTCCGCTTCCATCGCCGTGCTGTCCACCACCACGGCGTCAACCGCCCGCACTAGCGGCGAAGCGTGCCTCTCGCGGTCACGCCGGTCGCGCTCGTGAATTTCCTCGAGCGTCCGCGCCAAATCAATGGCTTCGTCCTTCTGCTGATGTTCGTGCCAGCGGCGCTCGGCGCGCACTTCCGGCGACGCCGTGAGAAAAATCTTCAGCTCCGCATCAGGAAACACCACGCTGCCGATGTCGCGCCCTTCCATCACCACGCCGCCTTCCCCGCCCGCCCGCCGCTGCTCGGAAACGAGCACGTGCCGCACGCCCGGAATTACGGCGATTTTTGACGCCGCCTGCGCCACGTCCGGCGTGCGGATCGCCGACGTCACATCTTCGCCATCGAGCATCACCTGCTGCTTGCCGTCTTGCGCCCGCAAATCGACTCTCGTGTCGCGCGCAAGTGCTTCCAGTTGGTCGGCCGCATCGAACGGCACGCCGCACCGCGCCGCCTTCAGCGCCACCGCGCGATACATCGCTCCCGTATCGATATACACGTAGCCCATCATCTCGGCCACGCGCCGCGCCAGCGTGCTCTTTCCCGATCCCACCGGCCCATCAATCGCAATGATTAATCTTTGCAGCGTCGCTCCCCGTCACTTACGGTGCGTCTCTTGGTGGGAAATGTCGTCATTCTGAGCGAAGCGAAGAATCTCTCTTGAGTCTGTATTGCAGCGGCGTTAGATCCGTTTGAACGCCCGCTCGATTTCGCGCACCGAATATCGCAAGACCACGGGACGTCCGTGCGGGCAGCTCATCGGATATTCTGTTTTCGCGAGTTCGCCGAGCAGCCATTCCATCTTCGTCGCATCGAGCGGCGTGTTGACCTTGATCGCCGCGTGGCACGACGTCGATGCCGCGATTTTCGATTGCAGCGAATCGATCGAAATCGCCTGGTTCTCGCGCGCGATCCCGTCGAGAATTTCATACAGCAGCTTTTCCGCGTCGGCGCTGGCAATTCCCGCCGGAGCGGCTTGGACCGCGACGCTGCGTTCGCCCATCATTTCAACTTCAAATCCGTTGGCGCGAAGCTCCTCGCCAATTTGTTCGAACGTTGCAAGCTGCCGCGGATTCAATTCCACGATCAGCGGCGCCAGCACTCTCTGCCCGCCAAGCTCGCCCGCGCGCCGCGCGCGCAGATGCTGCTCGAATAGCACGCGCTCGTGCGCCACGTGCTGGTCGATGATCCAAAGTCCTTCGCCGTTCACCGCGACGATGAAGCTGCTGCTCACCTGCCCCAGCGGTTTCAAATCCGCAATCGTCTCCGGGCTCGGCAGCGCTCCGCCCGAAGCGCGCGCATCCATCGTTTCGTTCGCCGCTCCGCATCGCTGTGGCTGCTGCGAAAGATCCAGCGGCGTTCCCTGTTCGAACTGCAGCCGCTGCGGAATCGGCACATCCGGCGCGCCCGTCAGTTCGAACCCTTCCGCAACGCCTGCGCTCGATCCAAGCGACGTCGGAATCACGGCTCGCGGCGGCCCGAGAAATTCATTTGTTGACCCCGCCGTGGCCGCAAACGCGGACGCCGCAGCCGACGGCCCCTGTGCCGGCGCGGCGCCGCCTGGAATCGCCGCCGCCGCGCGCGCTGCCGGAAATCCTGGAATCGGCCGCGCAACCGACAGCGCCTGGCGCAGTGCGTCTCGAGTGAAATCGTGAACGAACTGCGGATGCCGGAATCGCACCTCAATTTTTGCCGGATGAACGTTCACGTCTACTTCCTCGCACGCCAGATCGAGGAACAGCAGCACCACCGGAAAAACTCCAGGCGGCGTGATGTTGCGGTACGCTTCGCCGATCGCATGCAGCAGCAGCCGGTCGCGCACCAGCCGGCGATTCACAAATACATAAATTCCGTTGCGATTTGACCGCTGCACCTCGGGGCGCGACGTGAATCCCGTAATCCGCACCGACGCCGCATGTTCTTCCGCGTCGAGTTGCGGCTCGGTGATCGCGCTCCGCACCGGCGCTTCGGTCGGCGGAATCTCCATCAATTCCTCAAGCGCCGCTCGCCCGAATACCTGATACACGCGTTCGGAAAGCTTCTCGACCGGCGCGCAATTCAAGATCTCCTGCGACGGAGTTTTCAGCAGGAATTGCTTGTCTGGATGCGCGAGCGCGTAATGCGTCACCAGCGAAGCAATGTGCCCCAGTTCGGTCGTCTCCGACTTCAGAAATTTGCGCCGCGCCGGAACGCAGTAAAAAATATCGCTGACGCCGATCGATGTTCCCGCCGGCAGTCCTGCGGGTTTCACGCTGATGAGTTTCCCGCCCGCGAATTCGATGCGAGTTCCCTGGTCGTCTTCCTGCGCGCGCGTCTCCAGAACCAGCCGTGAAATTGCCGCGATCGAAGGCAGCGCTTCGCCGCGAAATCCCAGCGTCGCAATCGACAGCAGATCGTCCGCCGTGCGCAGTTTTGACGTGGCGTGGCGCTCGAAAGCCAGCAGCGCGTCGTCCTGATTCATCCCGCTGCCGTCGTCGCTGATCCGTATCAGCCGCTTGCCCCCGGATTCCGCCTCGATGCGAATCGATCGCGCCCCAGCATCCAGCGCGTTTTCGAGCAGCTCTTTCACCACCGACGCAGGTCGCTCCACCACCTCGCCCGCCGCAATCTTATTCGCCACATTTTCCGGAAGTATTCTGATTCGGCTCATAACGGTTTTCAGGGGGTCGGAGCTTTAGCTCCGACATCAGCTAGTGCTCTCGGCTAGTGCTCCTTAACTGTCCACGTAGCGGAATTCCCTGCGCGGTGCCATTCGACCCATTGCCCATACCCAACTGGTGTGAGCGACTTGACTGCTCCGGTCTCCGGACACTTGACTTCAGGACTCCCCTGCATCATGCCCGTAAATCGTTGTTCGTAGAAAACCTTCCATTCGCCGCCACAATCGCATGGGAATTTCAAAAGAAAGGGCTTTACTGCAATTCCCAAATCATCCAACTGGTCGGTGCCAACCTCGGAAGGCGACTCCGCCATCAGGTCCACCGCTGCGGTCGTCTTCGGGAACGCGATCACATCGCGAATCGATTTTTCGCCGGCCAGTAGCATCACCACGCGGTCGAGGCCCAGCGCGATGCCGCCGTGCGGCGGCGTCCCATAAGTGAGCGCATCGAGAAAAAATCCAAACCGCTGCCGCGCCTGTTCATCGGTCAAGCCCAGCGCCTTGAACATCCGCGCCTGAACATCCTGGCGATGAATTCGAATGCTTCCCGAGCCCAGCTCCACGCCATTCAGCACCAGGTCGTAGCCCTTCGACCGGCATTCCCATGGCGCGGTCTCGAGCTTGTCGAGGTCTTCTTCGACGATTCCCGTGAACGGGTGCTGCGCGCTCGCCCATCGCTTTTCCGTCTCGCTCCATTCGAACAGCGCAAAGCCCGTAATCCACGCAAATTCCCACTTGCTCCGATCGATCGAATTTAGTTTGTCGCCGAGGTACAAGCGAACGTTGCCCGCCACGCCAAGCGAAGTATCGTGGTGCTGAATCTGTTCTTTCGCTGCGACAGCCACAATCAAGTCGCCAGGCTTTCCGCCGACCGTATCGGCCAATTCTCTGATTGCTTCGATTCCCAGCGTTTTCTCGAGACCCGATGCAATCCCCTCGGCGGTCACCTTAATCGTGTAAACCCCGCGCGCGCCGGCCGACTTCGCATGTTCCGCAAGCTCGTCGAGTTGCTTGCGCGACCACGCTGCCGCTCCCGGCGCGACCACCGCTTGCACATTTCCCTGGATCTGCAGTTTCTCGCGCGCCGCCTCGAAAAATTGCGTCACGTTGTTCAGCTCCATGCCGAATCGCAAGTCAGGCTTGTCCGAGCCGTAACGCCGCAGCGCCTCATTGTAATCGAGATGTCGGAAAGGACGCTTCGCCTGCAATCCAACGACGGCCAGCGTCCGCTCCATCACACGCTCGATGACGTCAAAAATATCCTCCTGCCGCGGAAACGACATCTCCAGATCGAGCTGCGTGAATTCGAGTTGCCGGTCGGCGCGGAAATCTTCATCGCGAAAACATTTGCAAAGCTGGAAGTAGCGGTCCATGCCGGAAATCATCAATATCTGCTTGAAAATTTGTGGCGATTGCGGCAGTGCGTAGAATTGCCCGTGATGCACGCGGCTCGGAACCAGGCAGTCGCGCGCGCCTTCCGGCGTCGAACGCGTGAGAATCGGAGTCTCGATCTCGAAGAAGCCCATTTCGTCGAGCGTTTTGCGAATTTCGAAGAACACGCGGTGACGCAATTCGATGTTGCGATGCGGGCGCGGGCGGCGCAGGTCGAGGTATCGATAGCGCAGCCGCGTTTCTTCGCTCGCAGTCACTTCGTCTTCGATCTGAAATGGCGGAGTCTTCGAGTTGTTCAGGACATGCAGCTTCGTGGCGGCAATTTCCACTTCGCCTGTTGCGATTTCCGGATTCGCTTTCTGCCTTTGAACCACCCGCCCTTCCACGGCGACCACGAATTCCGACCGCAGTTCTTCGGCCCTCGCGTGCGCTTCCGGATTCAGTTCCTTGTTGAAAACGATCTGCGCGATTCCGGCGCGGTCGCGCAAATCGATGAAAATCAATTGGCCTAGGTCGCGCCGCCGGTGCACCCAGCCCATCAACACCACGTTCGTGTCGGCGTCGCTCGCTCGCAGCGCCCCACAATACTTTGTCCGCTTCAAATCCCCAAGAGTATCAAGCAAGTGTCAGTCCCCTTCTTTCATTCCTTCAGCTGTCGGAGGGCCCGGAAGTAAGATTCAACAATGCCGGTCGTGCAGGTCGTGCAGTCCATTGTAGGGGCGCTGCTTGCTGCGCGCTGCTTGCTGCGCCCTGCTTACGCAACATTATTTCACGCGCACGATGCTAGGTCCGATAAGACTACCTCACTCCCATGGTCGAGAAGAGAATGTCGCTTTGCGCGTATTCTGATCTCAGGCATAACGTCCGCGCACTTTTGTAGCGCCGCCCTTCAGGGCGGCATCCGGTCGCAACCTGCCCCGATCTTGCCAATAATCAGCGCATGCCTCCCACCGAGAAAATGGTTTTCGTCGTCATTCTGAGCGCGACGAAGAATCTCTCTTCAAATTCCCGCAATCCGGTGCGCCTACGTGCGAGAACCTCGTCGTTCCGACTCCAAATATTCCAGCAATTCGAATTCCGGTAGCTTTTTCTGCTCCGCGTCGACCAGCCGCTTGAGCGTGAATGTGCCGGACGCAACTTCGTCTTCGCCGAGAATCAGCGCGTAGCGCGCTCCAAGTTTGTCCGCCAGCCCGAGCGATTTCTTGAATTTCATTTCCTCGGGAGGCAGTTCGACACCAAGCCCGGCAGTGCGAAGCTTGCGCGCTATCGCCACGGCTGCGGGATACGTCGCACGCCCCATCCACGCGACGTATACATCGAGGCCTCGCAACTTGGACGTGGTACCGCCTTTCTGAATCGCCCCTTCCTGGGTGGCCCTTTCCTGGATAGAAAGAATCGCGCGATCGCTTCCAATCGCGAAACCAATGCCCTTCGTCGGCGGCCCTCCGAGAAGTTCCACCAGCCCGTCGTAGCGCCCGCCGCCGCATACCGCGTTCTGCGAGCCGAGCCCTTCCGCCGTCACTTCAAATGTCGTCCGCATGTAGTAATCGAGCCCGCGAACCAGCCGCCAATTTTCTTCATACGCGATGCCGCGAAGATTTAGCTCTTCCTTCAGCTTGGCAAAATGCTCGCGGCACGGCTCGCACAAATACTCGGAAATTCGCGGCAATTTCTCGATGATCGGCTGCTCTTCAGGCAACTTCGAATCTAATACGCGCAGCGGGTTCGTTTCGATCCGCCGCTGCGAATCCGCCCCGAGTTGGTCTTTCACTTTGCGCAATTCTTCACGCAGCTTCTCGACGTATTTCGGGCGGCATTCTTTGTCGCCAATCGAGTTCACGTAAAGCTTCGTGCGGGTCAGCCCCACGCGATTGAAAAACACCAGCAGCATCTCGATCACTTCGGCGTCAATCGCCGGCGCGTCGGATTGCCCCAGCACTTCCGCGTCAATCTGGTAGAACTGCCGGTAGCGCCCCTTTTGCGGCCGCTCCCGCCGGAACATCGGTCCGATGCAGTAAAGCTTCACATTCCCCGGCAGCATGTGCATCCCATGTTCGATGTACGCCCGAACCACACTCGCCGTCGCCTCCGGCCGCAACGTTACGCGATCTCCCAATCTGAGATTCCAGGCCGCATTCTGTATCATCAAGAAGTTCGCTTCGAATTTGCTAATTCCCATCCCGGCGGGCGGGATCGACGGTTGTATGCCGTCGAGGCCCTGCTCGAGGGTTTGAAGAATACGTTGGTTTTCAGCCGTATCTGAAATGCGGCCGCTCTGAACCGCACTCTTGATTCCCGCAATCAGAGCCTGAGTGTGCTCCCTAAACTGCTCAGCGGCTCCGGTTCGCGGACCCGCATGCCCACTGTGACGGACCTCATCGAGTCGCCACTCGAGTTCCAGGAGACCGTGGTCAGGGAATGAGTACATTTCCTTGGCAACTACATCGGTTTCCTCGCCAATCGAGCGTGCAAACAATTCCACCTGCTCAAAAATTGGCACACGGATTTCGCGGAAATTGTACGACTCGAGGACTTCGCGCGCGGTCTGCTCGAACCAATTCCACAGCGCCGAATCCGGCGGAAGGATATCGCGTGTCCCTTTGATGGCGCGGAACTGTTTGCGCTCGTTCACTTCGCGGCCTCCGCGCGGTAAATCTCCTTGTACTCGACGTACCGCTGGGCGTAGTGATCGATCGATTCCTGGTCCGCGGGTCCGAGCGACCGGCGGAATTTTCCCGGATGCCCCATGAACAGGCTGCCAGGCGGGACTTCCGCGCCTTCGGGAACCAGCGTTCCAGCGGCAACAATCGAGCCAGTCCCGATTTTCGCGCCATTCAAAATGATGCTGCCCATGCCGATCAGGCATCGCGATTCGATGGTGCAGCCGTGCAGCACCACGCCGTGTCCCACGGTGACGTCGTCGCCCAGAATCAGCGGATGCTCGTCGCGCATCACGTGCAGCACCGAGCCGTCCTGAACGTTGGTGCGCGCACCGATCCGTATGTAATGCACGTCGCCGCGAATCACCACGCACGGCCATACGCTCGTGTGTTCCCCGAGCGTGACGTCTCCGATCACCACGGCCTGCGGATCGACGTAGGCGGTAGCGGCGATTTGCGGCATCCGCCCGCGATAACTGCGAATCAATTTGCCGCTCCTTGGATTTCAGAACTTAAGAGTGCGTGCGACAAATATTTTTCCGGCCGCTCTGCCGCTAAGCTACGCAAGCGGCGAAAAAATGCATGTAGCGCCGCCCTTCAGGGCGGCATGCAGCACATACGCACATACAGAAGCTTCCGCCGCGCACGAAATAAACAAAAAAGTAACATACGCATGATGCGCTGACAAGGCGAATGGCTTAAACGCGCTTGGTGCAAGCAGGCATTTCAGTTTCGACCAGAGACATGCGCGAGTCTTTATTTTCAATAACTTACGGCGATTTCTGCTCGCACGCAGTTTCGATCAGAGCGAGCGGACGATTCGCCTTTGAATTTGGCAGAGGAAATTCATAGGGACGCTGCCTGGAGGGCGCGATGCAGCGCAGACTCAAACGATTTGCACAACCGGCGCGCCAGCAGCCTGGTTGACGACGGCGAGCCGCGCCGCGACGTTGCGAGCCATCGCGTACATGCTCTTGCTTCCCGGCGCGGCTTCGCCGAGCGACGCGACCGGCTTCCCCGTATCCCCGCCGATGCGAATCTGCGGATCGATTTCGATTTCGCCGAGAAATGGCACGCCGAACATCCGCGCCATGCGTTCGCCTTCGCCGTGACCAAACACGTCGATGCGGCCATTGCAATGCGGGCACGAAAAATAGCTCATGTTCTCGACTACGCCGAGAATTTCCACATTCACCTGGCGGAACATTTCGATGGCCTTGCGCACGTCGGCCAGCGCCACGATGGAAGGCGTAGTGACCAGCACCGCGCCCGTAACGGACACGGACTGAATCAGCGAAAGCTGTACGTCACCCGTGCCCGGCGGCAGGTCCACGATCAGGTAATCGAGTTCCCCCCAGCGCACGCTGCGCAGAAATTGCTGCATCACGCTGTGAAGCATCGGCCCGCGCCACACCAGCGGCTTATCGCCCGGATTCAGCAGCCCCATGGAAATCATTTTCAGCCCGTAGGCTTCCACCGGGATGATCGTGCGCTCGTCCAGCGCCCGCGGCTGATCGGTGGATCCCAGCATTAGAGGAACGTTCGGGCCATACACGTCGGCGTCCATTAGCCCGACGGTCGAGCCCATATTTTTCAGTGCTATGGCCAGATTTACGGCGACGGTGGTCTTCCCCACTCCGCCTTTGCCGCTGGCCACGGCCACGAGATTCTTCACGCCGCCGATGGGAGCTTTGTCTTGAAGCCGCCGGCCTTCTGGCGCTCCAGTCGCGGACTCGAATTTCAATTCGACGCCGCGAACTCCCGGCACCGCAGCCACCGCAGCCCGGATTTCTTTTTCAGTCGTCGCGCGCGCGATTCCACCCGCCGCAGTCGGAGAACGAATGACAAGCGACACCGCTCCCTCATTTATCTGAACGTTCTTCACCATTTGCAGCGCGACGATATCCTTGTGCGTCTCGGGATCCATCACGCCGCGCAGTGCCTCGATGATTGCTGCTTCGCTGGGGCTGGCCATCTGTTCCTTCCCTGTAGTCGATGAGTACGACGCGCTGAAACGGACGCGCTCAACACGACGCGCTCGAAATAATTCAGTGTCTATTCATCATAGAACGCGATGGCAGGACCGGCAAGTGTAGCGCCGCCCGCTTGCCCTGAGCATCCGCGAAGGGTCAGGGCGGCACCGTTCGCCGATATCAGACGATCGGGATCAAGATGCCGGGCCGAAGCCCGGGGCCACAACGTCGCGCGATTCGTTTGAGCTTGTCCGCACTTACTCCACCACGATGACGATAAGCTGAATGCCCGGATGTTCGTAGTCGCACAGGTAATACTGCCCGTTGATTTCTTCGATATATAGGTCGTCGCCGTAGCCCCATTGCGGCGGCCAGCCTTCCGTATATTCAAAGTTGTAGCCGCCGTACACGAATCGCCGGTTGTCGTTGCGCTCGATGTGGAACCTGTGCTCGCGTCCGAACTTCGAGCGAAAGCGGTCATCGGGGATGCGCCGCTCGCCGCCACGGTTGTCGGCATTGCGCTGCGATTGCTGCGCGCGCTGCTGATCTTGCTGCCGTCCTTGCTGCTGGCGTTCCTGCGGCTGCTGGTTACGCTGTTCTTCCTGCCGGTTTTGCTGCTGCTGTTGGTTTTGGTATGACTTCTGCTGTTCCTTCGATTGAGTCTTCGGCTGCTCTTGCTGCCTGGGAGGCTGTTGCTCTTGTGGCCGTCGATTCCGTTCCGCTGGCTTCTTGGGATTCGTCCGGCTTTTTCGGCTGGTCGGCCCTGGATCTATCGCTGCGGCTTGTTTTGATCCTGCTCCTGATGCGCGTACACGGGAACGCTGGCTAGCAGGCACATAACGGCTGTAGCAACGAGCAATTTCATTGACGCCTCCAACGCTGTCGAATCTGGGCCGAAATCTGCTACTAAACGTCACACAGCGCCCGGAAACGCGAAATCCAGCCTTTCCAGTATTTTAGGGGCGTCGAGTACCGAGCCTAGTACCGGATTGACGCACCCGTTTGTCTCCGGCACAACCACACGCGACCAACTCGCGGTCCTCATCATGCGAACGCGAATGTCGCCGCTTGTCGTTCGGGCAATCCATTACCAGCTAAGAATGGAGTTGAAGTCCGAATGTGGTCTAGAGCCGCTGTTCAATTTTATACATGATCTCCTGTATAGCTTCGCGCTCGCTCTTTCCTGTAAAAAAGTTACTTTATTCTTGAGGGGTGGCAATCATGTATGACGTTGGTCTCCTGCAGAGACTTTGCTTAAAGATTTCTGCCGAAAAAGATCCTAAAACGATCGACGAGCTGCTGACTTTGCTTGAGGCCATCATCAAGGACGATCAGGAAGAACTCAGGGTCAAGCTGGCATTCCTTGCCAAGAAGTACGCTAACGCCTTCTCTGAATCAGAAGCCAATGATTGAGACATACGGTTCCTGATCGCTGCCAGGACGAAGAACAAAACCAACTGACCTTCCAATCAACGGGGATTTCGCGTTACCGGCTTTCCTCCACCACGCGCCCGTTGAGCGGCTGAACCGGCCGCACATCGTGCGGATAAACCTTGGCGAACGCCTTGATCTCTTCGGCCGAGATTTCCATCGGAGTTTTCAGCACGAACCACTTGACGCCCTCCGTGCACGGCGAAGCCGTCACCTGCCCCATGTACGTGTAATACGCGGTGTCGCGCGGCAGCAGCCCCGCGGGATTCACCTCCACTCCGGCAATCTCTTTCTCTTTGCTCTCGGTCGTCGGCATATATTTCCAAAGCTGCTCGATGGTGGCGTCGCACTGCCCGTCTTCAGCAGAACCGCCACTCCCGCAACCTTTCCGTCGGATCAAAGGGCTGTCGAGCGCTACTTTGTTCGGCTCTACGGTGGGATTTCTTGGGAAGCCTGGTTGGCTCGATTCTCAGAGACGTAGCCGCAGGCGCAGGCCAATCCTATGAAGATTTGATTCAAATAGTTTGGCATACCATTCGGCTGAGCCCGTCGGTAGTGTCTCAGTTTGACTGAGGCTCCGGGGTTTTGGGCTTGCCTGCCTGTGGCATACTGTGGATATGCCGAAGCGACCACGCGACCCGAATCAACTCGCAAAAATGATCGTGGATATTGCTACTGGCGAGATGGACGATACAATTAGCGAATCAAAGAGGCAGCCAACCCACAAGGGCCGTGCCGGTGGCCTAAAGGGCGGAAAGGCACGCGCAAGAAAACTTCCGATACAAAAGCGGTCTGAAATAGCACGCAAGGCTGCACGTGCTCGTTGGGCTAAGCGGCGCTCCTAGACCCGCCGAGGTCCAATTCGTCCTCAATTAAATCGTTCGTAAAATCAAAAATTCCCTGTATCGGACGGCCCGTGTTGAAATTCTGATTGTAACTGTCTATCTCTAGTTTTAGCTGACGACAGTCCGAGAAAATCAGTTGCCGCTTATACGCAAACGCCGTCTCCATGTGTTCGCGCGCGGCGGATCGCATGTCATCCCACTTAAGAGACATCTGGCCCTTTTCGTTATAGGGAGCCACATGCTTGACTCGGACCTTTCGGCCCTGTGGGTCAGTAATGTACTCTTGGCGCATCGCCTCGGCGATTTGATCAGCGCATTGCCGGACAATTTTCCCCGGTTGGACGGCCCATAACCGTCTAGCGATAGCCCATCGCGCAATGTCAACCGCAGTCGCTGGCCACGACCGTCCAGCTTCTCGATACGCCTTAACAATTCGCTGATTCTGTTCGATTAAGCTCATTTGCTGAATCTCCTATAGTGTCGGAGGGGTATGGCCCCAACCATCCGTGAGCACACCTAGAATGAGAATGTCCCTTGCTTTCACTAACATTTCCCTGCTGTGCGACCAGTCAACTTCCTTACGAAATTGTAGTCTGCCAAGAACAATGGCAGGGTGAACACCGATGCGAGCTGCGAATTTCTTGATTTTCACCTTGGAGTAGAGTGGCGCGACGCGGGCAATAAAATTGTCTATCTCCCGCCGTTCGATGAGAAAGTTTTCTGCAAACATGTCTGCACGTTTTTCTACTTCCGACTTGTCCTCGAACGGGATGGCGTCATCCCCGACTAAGTTCACGTCGAGAATAGGTGCCGCGCCCACGGCATCACGGTTTGCTATGTGGCCCAACTCATGCATGAGGATAAACCAGAAGTAGTCAAGGCGATCGTATCTCATGGACATAACGATCACAGGTCCGTCTTCGAGCCAGAATGTCGCACCGTCAATCCGTCCCTTTGGCAGTCCTTCAATGAGAACCAGCCGGATACCAGCCTCGGCAAGCACCTTTGGTATCTCTCGAAGGTCCTCAGCGTTTTTTAGAAACTCTCTTAGAATCTTCAGTGCTCTAGCGAATGATTCATCCGAGAATTTCCCAACCCTAATGCCGCGCGCAAGCTTCTTTGCTCGATAAACCCAAGCAACTTGAGAAGGATTGGCCTTCTCGGTAGACCGCTTTGCCGCAAAAACTAATTGCGATGGCTCATCGACGCTTTGTCTTTCAAGGAACGCCAGAAGCCTCTGTTCAAGGTCATCAAGATTCTTCGTAGCTTCTATCCAGCCTCGCTTAATGAGTTCGTTTATCGGGGCGAGGCTGTAGAGCAATGCTTTCCGCGCTATCTTGTCATCGGCGCGAGTCTCCATCCATAGTTGGTATGAGGTTTCGAGATTCATCCAAAGCTGCGCAGACGTGCCAAGCGCGGACGCCAAACTGGATGCGATTTCTACCGAGATCGCTCGCTTCCCGTTTACGATGTTGCTGATCACCGAACCCGGAATGCCAGTAATCTCCGCGAGTGTATCTTGCGTCCAACCGCGAGCCTCAAGTTCATCCTTAAGAATTTCTCCCGGAGGGAACGCCTCAGCTGCTTCTCGAATGTCCAGCATCGTTATTTCCCTCCTTTCCTAGTGGTAGTCTTCAATGCCGATCACAGCCAATATCTTGTTGGCTCCCTTTCCCTCAATTTCGATGATCAGCCTCCATTGATCGTTTAATCGCATCGAGTATTGGTGTTCTCTTTCACCTTTGAGTTTTTCAAAACGGGTTGCCTTGCTCTCCCGTAAATCACGCTCATCAGCCGCGTTCCGAATAACCCACATCCGCTTGCGAAACGCCTTCACTATGGGAGGTGAATAGCCGCCGGTGTATTTAGCGTCTCTCTCAAGCCGTTCGAGGGATCCGTCCTTGTGAACAACCTCGAAAGCCATAATTGAGCCGATTGTAATGATCGCCACGCGTTCTGTCAATATCTATTTTACATATTTCTAGAAATATGTAAAATGCCTCTTGACAAAACAAAATCGTCAAGCATAATGTTCAGTATGAATCGCCTTTCACTTGAGAAGCGAACACAGATTCTGGGATACTTGGTTGAAGGCAACAGCCTTCGTGCCGCAAGCCGCCTTGCCGATGCTTCGATCAACACCGTCACGAAACTGCTTGTCGATCTCGGAATCGCGTGCGCCGAATATCACCCTCAGAACGTTCTCAATATCCAAGCGCGGCGCGTTCAGTGCGACGAAATCTGGGCTTTCGTGGGCGCAAAGGCTAAGAACGTAACGCCTGAGAAACAGGCTCAGGGATGGGGGATGTTTGGACGTGGACGGCGCTCGATGCGGATTCCAAGCTTTGCGTCAGCTATCGCGTTGGTTCGCGGGATGGCGCAATCGCTTACGAATTTATGCAGGACTTGGCGTTCCGCCTCAAGAATCGCGTCCAGCTAACAACGGACGGCCACCGGGTCTATTTGAACGCGGTTGAAGACGCTTTCGGCTCCGCTATTGACTATGCGATGTTGGTGAAGATTTACGGGTCTGCCGCACCTGATGATTCGCGGTACAGCCCGGCAGAGGTGATCGAATGCAAGCCGATAGCGATAACCGCGAATCCCGATCCGAACCATATTTCGACTAGCTTCGTGGAGCGCCAGAACCCTACGATGAGGATGGGGATGCGGAGATTTACGCGACTGACGAATGCATTCTCAAAGAAAGTGGAGAACCACGCCGCGATGGTCGCAATCCACTTCATGCATTACAACTTCGCGCGGGTTCACGAGACGCTGAGAGTTACGCCAGCAATGCAGGCCGGACTAGCGGATCACGTTTGGAACCTTGAAGAAATAGTCCTGTTGTCATAGCATTTCGCACATGCGCCAAATTCAAGGCCTCGTATACGACGACAAGAGATTGTTCTGTCCTACGCATCCTCAGCGGCAATTAGAAGAAACTGTCATGGACGGTCAATTTACAATGATTTGCACCGCCCCAATTAAGCGCGCGGAAATGCCGAACCACCTCAAGGACGGCACCTGCTCAAAATCAGCCAGTTGGCCGACGCGGGAAGCTATGTCCGCCGACCTAAAGTCAAACTGAGACACTACCAGCCAGTCCCACTCTTTGCACGAAACTCCACCAACGGCTACAATAGATTACTGCGAGCGCGCTCATTGTGACCGTCATTCTGAGCGAAGCGAAGAATCTCTCTTCATACGGAGCGCCGGGACAAGACGGACGGCTCGCTGACTTCACAACGATAAGAAGAGCTATCGCCCTTTCCACATTGCAGAGGCCACCACCCATAGCACATGGACGCAGAAAAGCTTATTGACGATTTTGTAGCGGTATTTATCGGGACCAAGCACGAGCGCGACGTCAAGCGCATCCAGCCGGTCGTCGCCGATATCAATTCGCTCGAGCCCGAGCTGATGAAGCTCACCGATGCCGAGCTCACCGCGCGCACCGCTACGCTAAAAGCCGAAGTCGCCGAGCGCCTTCAGGGCATCGAAAACGACGATCCCGACTACCGCAAGAAGCTCCAGGAAGCGCTCGAACCGATGATTGCTCCGGCCTTTGCATCCGTCCGCGAGGCCGGGCGGCGCACGCTCGGAATGCGGCATTTTGACGTGCAACTTGTCGGCGGCCTGGTTCTGCATCAGGGACGCATCGCCGAAATGAAAACCGGCGAAGGAAAGACGCTGGTTGCCACCCTCCCTGCTTATTTGAACGCGCTCACCGGCAAGGGGGTTCACATCGTCACCGTGAACGATTACCTGGCCCGCCGCGACGCCGAATGGATGGGCCCAATTTACAAAATTCTGGGCCTGGCCGTGGGCGTGATCGTCCACGATCTCGACGATGTGCAGCGCCGCGCCGCCTACGCCGCGGACATCACCTACGGCACCAACAACGAATTCGGCTTCGACTACCTCCGCGACAACATGAAGTACGACCTGAAAGACTGCGTGCAGCGCGAGCACCATTTCGGAATCGTCGACGAAGTGGACTCCATCTTGATCGACGAAGCCCGCACCCCGCTGATTATTTCCGGCCCCGCCGAGGAATCCACCGACAAGTATTACCGCATCGACAAAATCGTCCCCAAGCTGATTCAGGAAATCGACTACACCCTCGACGAAAAGCATCGCACCGCCACGCTCACTGAAGAAGGCGTCTCGAAATGCGAGCGGTTGCTGAACCTCGGCAACCTCTACGATCCGGCGCACATGGAGATCATCCATCACGTCTACCAGGGGCTGCGCGCGCATGCGCTATTTCAGAAGGACGTCGATTACGTCGTGAAGGACGGCGAAGTCGTGATCGTCGACGAATTCACGGGCCGGCAGATGCCCGGACGCCGCTGGTCGGATGGTTTGCATCAGGCCGTCGAAGCGAAAGAAGGCGTGAAGATCGAGCGCGAAAATCAGACGCTCGCTACCATCACCTTTCAGAATTATTTTCGCATGTACAAAAAGCTTTCCGGAATGACCGGAACCGCGGAAACCGAAGCGGCTGAATTTCAGAAAATTTATGGCCTCGACGTGGTGATTATTCCCACCAACAAAGACCTGATCAGAATCGAGAATCCGGACGTGGTCTACAGGACGGATTCCGAAAAATTCCAGGCGGCCGTGGAAGGAATCGTTCAAGAAGACGGGAGCCGCGCGGCGGGTGTCCGCCAGTATTACGAGAGCGGCCAGCCGGTCCTTATCGGCAGCATTTCGATTGAGAAATCCGAAAAAATCGCCGAGCTGTTGCGAAAAGCGGAAATTCCGCATCAGGTGTTGAACGCGAAACAGCACGAGCGCGAGGCGAAAGTGATCGCGCAGGCCGGGCGCAAGGGCGCGGTCACCGTTTCGACCAACATGGCCGGGCGCGGAACGGACATTCTGCTCGGCGGAAATCCGGAAGCGATGGCGCGCGAATACTGCTTGAAAAACAAGCTGGCGATGCCCTATTCGTCCGCGCCGGCGGTGATTGGCGCGGTTCCAGGCACGGAAACCACGGGGCAAGCGGACGCAGCGTCTGGCAATGGCTCGGCCAGTGGCAATGGGGCTTCGTCCGCGGCGTCGCAGCCGATGGTGCTCTTCCAGCAGGAAGGCAAAATTTTTCAGGTGCCGCTCGACCAATGGAAACCGCTTTACGATCAATACGCCGGGCAGTGCAAGACGGAACATGACGAAGTGATCGCGCTCGGCGGGCTGCATATCCTGGGCACCGAGCGCCACGAAGCCCGGCGCATTGACAATCAATTGCGAGGCCGCGCCGGCCGCCAGGGCGATCCCGGTTCTTCGCGTTTCTTCCTTTCGCTTGAAGACGACTTGCTGCGCATCTTCGGCGGCGATCGGGTGAAGGCGCTGATGTACCGGCTGGGCATGACCGAAGGAGTCCCCATCGAATCGCGGTTGATCAGCAAACGCATCGAGAACGCGCAAAAGGCCGTCGAGGCGCAGAACTTCGAGGCCCGCAAGCACCTGCTCGAATACGACGACGTGATGAACAAGCAGCGCGAGACGATTTATTCGCTGCGCCGCTCATTTCTCGAAGGCCGCGACCAGAAAGAGTTCGTCATCGATCGCGCCGAATCGATTGCCGCGTGGCTGGTGCAGAACCACTGCCCTCGCGAACAGCATCCGACGCAATGGAACGCCACGCAATTCGGGAATGAAGTGCTCAACCAGTTTGGGTTCGATCTCAAGACCGTCGACATCGATATAACCAATCTGAATCACGATCAACTGATCCAGGATCTGATCGACAAAGCCAAGGCGCGTTACGAGGAAAAAGAAGCGCTCTTTTCCGCGCAAACGCTCCGCTGGCTCGAACGCCACATCCTTCTCGATATCGTCGACGCGCAGTGGAAGGACCACTTGCTGACTCTCGACCACCTGAAGGAAGGCATCGGCCTTCGCGGGTACGGCCAGAAAGACCCTCTCGTCGAATTCAAGAAAGAAGCGTTCATCCTGTTTGAAGACATGCTGGACCGCATCGACACCGAAGCGGTCCGTTTCCTGTTCCTCATGCAGCCCGCGCGGCCGGAAGAAGAAGCAAAGCAAATCGAACAGCGCCAGCGGCAACAGCAGAAAAACTTGCAGTTTCAAACCGGACCGGCAGCCCAGGCCGAAGCTCCTAAACCCGTTCGAGCCGCGGCAAAAGTCGGCCGCAACGATCCCTGCCCCTGCGGCTCCGGCAAGAAATACAAAAAGTGCCACGGAGCCGCCGCCTAGCTCAGCCGTAACTTGCCTGCCGTCGTCAAATGCCATTGCATACCCGGCGGTCGTCATTCTGAGGCGAAGAATCTCTCTTTTCGTCACTTCAGCCCGCCAATCCTCGATCAATTTGCTGCAAGGTCCATGCTGCCGTTGCTGCACTAATAAATCGAGCCTTCGGCTGCCTCGATTCCCAGCACCCAAGCGAGTATTGCGCTTTATCGCACACTTCCGCGCGCACGTGAAAAATGTGCTAGGCTTTGCCCACTCTCCCCGAGGCTGACCGCCTTCGGGGCTGTTGGGGTGCGCGATGGACTCCCCTGGTTTCACGAACTGCCGCAGGGCGGGCTGCAAATCATTGATCCCGCAAGGCCTTGCAAGCGAACAATTGTGCCTCGATCATTTTCTCGACGAGGCCTTCGCGCGGACTGATGAGTCGCTCGATTCCTGCCGCCAAGGCACGCCGATCGATCCCGCCAGTCTTGAGTGGCTGCTCGCGGACGCTCTTGCCGTCGTTAAAAATCTCGAGGAAGGGGCTGATGATCCGAACCCGGAGCAGCGCGATCGCATGTTCGAATTGCTGCTGATGCTCGCGAATCTCCACGAATATGTCGCCCATCATTCCCTCCCCGTTCAGCGGCTCGCGTGACGTCGTCCGCGAAACCGCGCGGCATTCAGATGAATAACCTGAAGAAATAAATTCGCGAAAACTTCAGATGTTAAAGAATCTCTGACGGGAACAGAACGATACACGTCGAGTAAAACCGCAACCACAAAATCTTCGTGTCTTTGGCAAACCCTAAAGTTGGCGGCCCGCCGCACAACTCCTCTCGACCTTTCGCTGGCTCGTTTTGCGAGTGGCTGTCGCCACTTTCGAAAGCGTAAACACGAGCGGATGATACTTTCTTGCAATTTCTTTGCACTCGTTTCAACCTAATGATTCGCAGGTTGAGCCCAGCCAGCATGCCGGACGACAAAAAACTCGATCCGTTCAAACCGCAGCCGCCGCAAATTCCCGGCGTGCCTGCGCCAAAGACGGCGAGCGCCGCTCAGCATAATTCGCCGCCATATCCCGGGACGAAAAGAGCTAATAAAAAGTCCTTGGCCTGGATGATTGCCGGAGTGATTGGAGCGCTGGTGCTAGGCACCGGCATCTATTGGATGCATCGCGATACCGGAACCGAGAAGCCAGCGCCAACAGTCGCCGCGATGGCGCCTGTAAGGGCTGTTGCCACGGCCGAGCCCGCGTCACCTGCGCTTCCGGAGATCTTGCCCGTGGGGCCGGGCAAAATCGCCACGACAAATGAGCTCGCAAAAGCATGGTCTTCAAAGCGATTTGTGTTCCGGAATCCATCGACCGATGTTGAAACGCAGGCGATCGTGGTGCATCTGCCGAACGGAGAATACTGGGCATTTTCAACGCGAGAGCCTTACGGCACGTGCGAACTGCAATACATGGCGCAACCGGAGGAAATCGCACGCGACTACAATTTTCAGACGGACCATCCTTTGGTGGCAGACCCGTGCAATCGTTCACTATTTGATCTGCTGAACTACGTGCAAGTGCCAAGCGGATTGGTGCGCGGGCAAATCGTAGCCGGCGCAGCCGTGCGGCCGCCCGTTGCGATAGAGGTCGAGAAAAAAGGAACCGATATTCTGGCAGTTCGCTCCGAATAGACGAAATCTTCAGCGCAGTTGCCGCAGGCAGGCGGAACGCCGCAACCCTCGCAACTCAATCTTGCACTTTGCAATAACGCATCAAAGGAAATCCGCCGTCCTGCTTCGTCGGAAGCAAAACGGCGGAGGTTTATCGTGGTGGCCGATAATTATTCGTTCAACTGCTCGACAGATCGCGCGACAAGAACCGGCTTCCAGGTCTGCGGATCGATCAGGACGAAGCCAACGACGCGCAACGGAATCGCCTGCGATCCGGACAAGCCCGAGAGGCCGCTCAGGTTGATGAAGTTCGTTTCGCCGGTGGTAAGAACCGTGAGCGGACTTGGCAGAAGCACTCCGGCCGTCCAATCGTCATTCAGCTGAAAACTGCCGGAGTTTCCCGACTGGACGATCGTGCTGCCGACGACCCACGAACCGGCCTGGCCCTGGCGGCGCAACACAACGCGATGGACAGTCAAGGTGTCGGCGCCGTTGGCCGTGACAAGCTTGCCCCCGAAATCGACTCGCTGTCCAGGAGTCATCGCTGAATTGTTGAAGAGGAGAGTTGTCAGCGGCAGGTTGATGTTGCCGATCCTGTATTTTTCGGAGCCGTTCAGGCCGAGGGTCGTGATTTGGCCGTCCGAGATTCCGGTGATGTCAGGCAATTCCGCACGAACGTACAGATCGGTTTGGGTTGCGGGTCCAGATGGCGGGCGGACACTGGTCAGCAATCCGCCGAGGAAAAAGCCGTCGTCCGAAACAACCTCGACTTCATTCGCATCGATGTTATGGGTTACCGGGTCGAGCTTACCCGAGACGGAAACGATCGTGTTCGTCGTGAAGGAGCTGATGGGATCGTCAGGATCGTCGAGAACGGTGTTGTTATCAGTCTCGACAGTCCAGTGGCGGCCGTGAGGGCCCTGAATCTGGAAGGTGTTGTCGCCGGTGACGCCGAGAACGCCGCCGTGGAAGTCGTCAATTGTGACGTTGGAATCATCGGAGGCGAGCAAGCGCAGATCGAACGTGGGATTGACGATGCCCGTCACTTGGCCGTTTCCATCGACCTGGAGAGACTTGCGAATGTCGAATTCCATGCGCAAACCGACGAGATCGTTGTCATTCATGACAAAAGGCTGTGCAAAATTTACAGTCGCGGAGGACTCCGTAAGCGTGCCATCGATCGTGTTGATGGCCGGAGGGTTTTTAGTCGTGTCGATGAAACCGATGACGGGCGTCGAAACAGTGACTGTCGCCGAGGTGTAGGTTCCCGTGGGTACGGCATTAAGGTCCAGGAGTTGATGCAACCCGCTGAGCTTAGCGAAGTCAACTATCTGCGGCTGCGAGAGGACGCTGACGTTCGTGGAACCGTTGTGAATCGTCACTCCCGTCACAGTAATTTCGCAGGATACGACGCTCGGCAGTGGCGCGTCTGTGCCGATCGTGAACACAGAGCCCATCTGCTGGCCGGACTGCGTGGAACTTGTACCGCTACTGCTACAACCCGCGATGACGATCATCGAAAACAGGCACACCACGACTGGCAGAATTTTGAGCTTCCGCATTGCGATTCTCCTTGGCTGAAGACTTAGAGATTCCGAAGCCGAAAACCCCGCTTTCGGCGCTATGGATGAAACACACGGCCCAAAAGAAAGTTTCGTGGCACACTTCAACAAAAATGCGTTCGGCGGAGAACCCGGCGGGCGTTATCTTCGAGGGACCTTCGCCCGGAGACAGCCCTTAATGGCCGCGATGCATCGTAGTAGACTGGCGACTCCCGCAGGCGGAACCAAGACACCGACAGGCGTTGAAGGAGAAAGAATGCGACAGAGTTTCGTGATTCCAATCGCCGTGCTTGCGATGGTACTGGCGGCGGGCTGCGCGAAGGGTCCGAACGATGCAGCCATCGTCACCAATATCAAATCGCAGATGTTTTCCGATCCTCAATTGAAGAATTCAGACTTGCAGGTGACTTCGGCCAAGGGTCTGGTGACGATCAGCGGAACGGTGACGAGCGACACGGCTCGTTTCGATGCGTACAAGATTGCAGTGCAGACCCAGGGCGTCGCGAAAGTGAACGATCAAATGTCGGTTGAAACAGCACAGGTCGAGCCGGCCGAAGCCCAGCCGGCATCATCTGCGATTTCGACGCCGCCACCAACGCTCAAGCCCGCTTCGAAACCCGAACGCACGCGCAAAGTTCGCGTCCATAAGCCTGCTCTAAACGCACCATCGCAAATGGTGGTGGACAGGCCGGCACCGCCTGAGCCACAGCCCGAGGCGCCACCGCTCGAGCCGGCCGAACCTGCACCTGTTGCGAATTCGCTGCCGCAGCCACCACCACCTCCTCCGCCACAGCCGACTCAAGTGCAAGTGGCGGCGAGCACCACGCTGACGATTCGCATGATTGACAGCGTGGATTCGTCGGTGAATCACGCCGGCGAGATATTCCACGCATCGCTGGAAGCGCCGATCGTGGTTGGCGATCAAGTCGTCGTGCCGAAAGGCGCGGACGTCTACGTGCGTCTCGCGAGCGCCAGTTCGGCAGGGCGCATAAAAGGCCACAGCGAACTGGCTCTCCAGTTAGTGAAACTGGAATTTCAGGGGCGTTCGTATCCGCTGGTGAGCAACACCTATTCGACGGAAGGCAGCTCGCGAGGAAAGAACACGGCGAAGAAAGTTGGGGGCGGGGCGGTATTGGGAGCGTTGATAGGTGCGATTGCGGGCGGGGGCGAGGGAGCGGCCATCGGGACCGCCGTCGGCGCAGGTGGAGGGGCCGTCTATCAAGGGGCGACCAAGGGAAAGCAAGTGCGAATTCCCCCGGAATCGAAGCTCGATTTTCAACTTCAGCAGCCCGTGACCGTCACGGTGATGCCGAACACAATTCCCGCGGTGCAGCAGCAGTAGTGATGCGTGTATTTTCGAACGCAACGGGCAGGCCCGATCCACCGCTCTCTTCCTGCTTTCTTCTTCGGTGAAAACGTTCTCCACAAAGACTCGCTCTCGGTGCCTTGCGCGGGCTCCGCGAGTTGACTAGGATGGCAGGCGCGAATCGCGCTGATGGCGTCTGGTTTCCCACCTTGTATTGATTCGCAGGAGCAACGAATGAAATTATCGCGTCGTGAACTAATCAAGACAGCGTCGGTTGCAGGAGGCGGCCTGGCGGCCGCTTCTTTCGCACATGCGCTCCCGGCACCGGGCGCAGGTAATCAGCAGCCAAAACAACAAGCACCGCTGCCGCCCGCGTTTGAAAACCTAAAACCGCTAGGGGATCGTGTGGAGCCGATTCGCCGCGAGGAGTTCCAGGGGCGTGTCGCCAAGGCACAGCAATTTATGACAGACACGAAGCCTGGCTTCGAGGCTTTGTACGTCACGCCGGGGACGACGCTGGCCTATTACACCGGGATTGAGTGGTGGCCAAGCGAGCGCATTTTGGCGCTGCTGGTTCCGCGCAAGGGCGATCCCGTTTTGATCAGCGCGGCATTTGAAGAGGGTCGCCTGCGTGAAAAACTTCCGTGGCCGATTGAGATTCGCATCTGGCAGGAAGACGAAACGCCGTACGCTGTCGCGTCGAAATGGCTTTCGGAGCGCGGGATTCGCACCGGTCGCGTGGGAATTGAGGAAACGACGCGCTACGTTTTCTTCGATGGACTGCGCCGCGCGGCGCCATCGCTTGAATACGCAAGCGGCGATCCCGTGACGGTGGGGTGCCGAGCGCAGAAAAGCGAGCACGAACTGGAATTGATGCGGCTGGCCTGCTCCGCGACTTTCGATGTATACAAGGCCACTTTCGCGTCGCTGCGCGAAGGACTGACTCAGCGCGACGTCGCGAACCTCGTTACGGGAGGTTTTGCGAAGATGGGACTTCCGGGCGAAGCGCTGGTCCTATTCGGCCCGTCCGCGGCTTTGCCTCACGGAACCGCCGAGGAGCAAACGCTTCGCGAAGGAATGGGAGTGCTGATTGACGGCGGAACGATTTTGGAGGGCTATCACTCCGATGTGACGCGCACTAGCGCGCTTGGAAGACCTTCGGACAAGCTGGCCCGCGCATTCGAAATCGTACGTCACGCGCAGGATGCCGCGCTCGCCGCCGCTGTGGCCGGGCATGAATGCGGTTCGGTGGATGATGCCGCGCGAAAGGCGATCATCGATGCGGGTTTCGGGCCGGGCTACAAATACTTTACGCATCGACTGGGCCACGGTATTGGAATGGACGAGCACGAAAGTCCCTATCTGGTTCGAGGAAATCGCACGATTCTCAAGCCGGGCATGACGTTCTCGGATGAGCCCGGAATTTACGTCGTGGGCGAGTATGGCTTGCGATGCGAAGACGACATGGCGATCGCGGAATCCGGCGCGGCGCATCTCTTGACGCCGGGATTTGCACCGTCGCTCGAAACACCGATTGCGTGAAAGCAGTTTACAGTCAACAGTTCAGAGTCGAAAGTGTCGACAGTTCATCGTTAGTAGTCAAATCTATCAGCCACTGATTTTTGAATGTCTTGCACAAAATTCGACGATGCGCGCCTCGGCCCAGAATCTTTCCGCGCGCTCCGCTGCGATAAACGCGCAATGGCCGCCGTGGCGGACGGCCACCAACTGGATGCAGGGATTCTCGCGAATCGCGGGAATATCGAACGATTCATGCGGAACGAACGGATCATCTTGCGCCGTCAGAATCAAAGTGGGGCAGCGGATTTGCGCGACAACGTGCTTCGCGCTTGCTTGCGCGTAATAGTCGTCCGCGTTACGAAATCCACAGAATTTTGCAGTGATCACATCGTCAAATTCGCGCACGGATCGCACGCGCGCAAGGCCTTTCAGTTTGGCCGCCGGATACCGGTCCGGGAACAAACGAGCTTTGTGTTTCATACGGCGCTTGAGGCGCGCGACGAAATGGCGCTGGTAGAGAAAATTCCGGCGCTCGTCGAGCGCGTCGGCGCATGCCGCGAGATCCAGCGCCGGCGCCACGGCAACGATTGACGTAAGCTGGGGCGGCGCGGAATCACCCATTTCGCCCGCCATTTTCAGGACGAGATTGCCACCCATGGAGAATCCCGCGGCAGATACTTCCGGAAGCCGATCCTGCTCGATCAACTCGCGAATAACGGCACCCACATCGCCGCTCAGGCCGGAGTGATACAGCGTTGGAGTGAGTTTCTCGGTGCCGCCGCAATTTCGCTGATTCAAGCGAATGACGCTGAAACCAGCGAACCATGCCTTTTCCGCAGTGCCGAGCATGTAGCTCGAGTCGCTCGATCCCTCAAGACCGTGCAGCAAGACGATCGCCGGATGCTCGCGCGAATTCTGCTGCCAATGGCATTCGCCACGCACTTGCGTGCCGGGTTCGATCTCAAACAATCGAGGCACGCTCCGGCCGAGACGCGGAAATTTGCGCGGCCAGAAATTCGCCGCGATGGTCATTACATGGGGATTTCGAATCGCCCGAAGAGGGATAAAGTCCATCGCAATCTATCGTATGGATTGATGGAATCGAGCGCAAGGCGCTCGTTTGCTCGGGCGCGCTTTGCCGAAGCGCCTTCGCGAGGAATCAAGGAAGGTTCTTCCATAGGACAGCCGATTGGCTGCCCTATGGAAAGAGCGCCTATTCTCTAAAAGAAATAGGCGCGATTGCTGCCATCGTAGCGATTGGTTTGGAGGCAACAACGCTTGAAATTTCCGCCCAGAACCGCAGGGACACGGATCGTTCCGGCCGAGCTTTTCCACGAGCTCCTTTTCGCAGTGAACCACTCGCGTACCGCGCTTCACCTGTGTTTCCGAGGGATATCCCTTCCGGCGTTTACTGCTTCGAACGAAAGGAGGGTGAGTTGGCAAGGTCATCGTTTCGCATGGCAATCCTCCTAGATTGGAATGACAAATTCTAACATGACCGCAGTGCGGCCATCGTCGCTTGATTTCATCTCGCGGCGCGCCTAGAATGAGCGATTACACATGGATGAAATTTGTTACAAGGAAATCCTTCCGCAGCCCGGCGAGTTCTGCTGGGCTTTGCCGTTTATAAGCGCGTCTGGCGCCAGTAGGAGAATGAATGGTTGTTGATGCGGCAATTCCCGAAGGACTGACGTTCGACGACGTGCTGCTGCTGCCGGGCAAGTCGTCGATACTACCTGGACAAGCGGACACGCGCACGTACGTGGCGCGCAAAATTGCGCTGAATATTCCCATCGTTGCGGCGGCGATGGATACGGTTACGGATTCGCGCCTGGCGATTGCAATCGCGCGGCAGGGCGGGATCGGATTCATCCATCGCAACATGACCATCGAGCGCCAAGCCGAAGAAGTGGACAAAGTGAAGCGCTCGGAAAGCGGGATGATCGTTGATCCGGTGACGATCGCACCGGAGATATCGGTTCGCCAGGCGCTGGAAATCATGACGAAATACAAAGTTTCGGGACTCCCAGTGACGCGCGGCCAGCGGCTGGTGGGAATCATGACGAACCGCGACCTGCGCTTCGAGCGCAACCTCGACCAGCCGGTGAGCGCCGTGATGACCAAGGATAATCTGGTGACGGTTCCCGTGGGAACCACGCTCGAAGAAGCCGAGAAGATTTTGCAGAAGCATCGAATCGAAAAGCTGCTGGTGGTCGACAAGGATTTCAATCTGAAGGGGCTGATTACCGTCAAAGACATCCAGAAAAAAATCGAGTTTCCAGTTGCGACAAAAGATGACCACGGACGATTGCGCGTTGGCGCAGCGATCGGAGCGACGGGGGACTATCTCGAGAGAGCTGAGGAACTGGCGAAAGAAAGCGTTGACGTGGTGGCGATCGACACCGCGCACGGGCACACGACGCGCGTGATGGACGCGATTCGCGAAATTAAGCGAAGATTGCCGGAGATGCAAGTGCTAGCAGGAAACGTGGCAACGGCGGAGGGCACGCGCGATTTGATCGGCCTCGGAATCGATGGGTTAAAAGTCGGCATCGGGCCGGGATCGATTTGCACGACGCGCGTCGTCACGGGCGCCGGGGTGCCGCAGATTACGGCGATTATCGAATGCGCGCGCGCCGCAAAAGGCTCGGGCGTGCCACTGATAGCGGATGGCGGAATTAAATTTTCAGGAGATATCACGAAAGCCATTGCGGCTGGCGCCGCCGTGGTTATGATCGGGAGCCTATTTGCGGGCACGGAAGAATCGCCCGGTGAAACGATCCTTTACCAGGGGCGGACGTTCAAATCGTATCGCGGCATGGGATCGATCGGCGCGATGGAAGCGGGCTCGGCCGACCGCTACGCGCAGGAAGACGCACCGAGGGGAAAATCGGTGCCGGAAGGCATCGAGGGGCAGGTGCCGTACAAGGGTTCGCTCTCCGCGCTGGTCGAACAGCTTGTCGGCGGGCTGCGCAGCGGCATGGGTTATGCCGGCGCCGCGAATCTCGTAGAGCTGCAGGAGAAAAGTAAGTTTATCCGAATTTCGCAAGCGGGACTGCGGGAAAGCCACGTGCACGACGTGATCATCACGCGCGAAGCGCCGAATTACCGGCTCGAATGACGACGCGCGGAGAGGCAACCACTTCTTTTTTCTCCTGGGTTCGCGCCGGCGGGAAGCGCACCCTCTAAATGCGCTGGCTTTCAAGATGGTGGCCGACGCTCGCCTGGGCCGCCGTAATTTCGATTTTCTCGACCCACCTGTTCACTTCCGCGAACACCGGCAGCATCATCATTCCGATTCTGCATTGGTTGTTCCCGCGCGCCTCGTCTGCAACGCTTTTGACGATGCATCACGTCATCCGCAAATGCGGCCACTTCACCGAGTATTTCATTTTGAGCCTTTTGATTCTGCGCTCGATCCGCGCGGGCCGGCATGGCGTTCGTCTCACATGGGCCTTTATTGCCATCGCGCTCGTGGCTGGATATGCGTCGCTCGACGAATTTCATCAGCGCTTCGTTCCGGGGCGAACGCCCGCAGTGGCGGATGTAATGCTGGACACGGTCGGCGGTGCGGCAGCACAAGTCATAGCGGGGCTCGTCGTGCTGCTGGGTGACGCGCGTGAGCGGAGATTGAGCCAGGCAACAAACTCGCAAGAGACCGGCAATTCGAATACGCGCTGAAGCATCCTTCCTTGTTTCTGAAAGCAGAGCTAAGCGCTACGTGTGGCAAGTGCTAGGTCGGCATGTTCGCGAATGGACACCCGCGAATGAAACCGGACACTGGGCCATTCTCGCGAAATGGCCCTGGTTTGGGTAATATGCTTCATCTTCATGAACTTGCATCGCGGCAAGGCTGGCTTTGGAATTGCTCCTGCACGTGAACTGAGGCTTGCGGGGTGCGAAGTAGCTACGCCGCTCCGGGACGCTAACCATGACCAACCTGCTGCAGGATCTGCGATTTGCCCTTCGCCAGATACGCCGCTCTCCCGGCTTTGCTGCGACGGCGATCCTCACGCTGGCGCTCGGTATCGCCGCCAACGTCATCGTTTTCGGCGTCGTGCAGGCATTGATCCTGAGGCCTCTGGATGTGCCTCATGCAGACCGGGTGATGACGCTCGCGCGCACCAGCCAGACCTATCCGATCTTTTCCTATCCGGAAATACGCGATGTGCGCGATGACAATACTGTGTTTTCCGCTGTTGCCGCTTTTACCCCGCAAGTTTTTGGTCTGAAAGCCAACGGCACCACCCGGCCTGTTTGGGGATACGAAGTGAGCGGCGAATACTTTGAGGTCGTCGCCATCAAGCCCTTCCTCGGGCGCCTGCTGCAGCGGGCCGATGACGATCATCCCGGAGCGTCGGAGGCTGCCGTGCTTTCCTGGCCGGCATGGAAGAGTGATTTTGGCGGGGATCCCAACATCGTGGGAAAGACAGTCCGCGTTGACAAGCATCCGTACACAATCGTCGGCGTTACTCCGGAAGGCTTCTACGGAACCGAAAAATTTTTGCAGCCCGATGTTTTCGTTCCCATGGAGAATGAAGAATCGTTGGATGGAGTCGCCTGGCTTGAGCAGCGAAGCAATTGGCATGTCTATTCGATCGTGCGCATCAAGGACGGCGCGATGCTGCCCCAAGTGCGGGCTGAATTGAACGCGATTGCTGCGCGCATGCGGCGGCAGTACCCGAAGGAAGAGGAAGGGCTGGCATTCAAGTTGACTCGTCCTGGCTTGATGGGCGACTTTTTTGGCGCGCCAGCCCGCGGTTTTCTGGCCGGGGTGATGGGGCTGGCCGCTATTGTGTTGCTCGCCGCTTGCGCCAATCTCGGCGGCCTGTTCGCGGCGCGCACGGCGGACCGCACCCGCGAGATCGCCATCCGTATGGCCATCGGGTCGAGCCGCTGGCGCATCCTTCGCCAAATCCTTGTCGAGGCCGTGGTGATTTCGATCCTCGGCGGCGCGTGCGCCTGCGAGTTAGCGTGGCTCGCCCTCACCGGCCTGACTAGCTGGCACCCACCCACGGAATACCCAATGAGGTTCTTCGTGACGCCGCAGCCATCGCTGATCCTGATTGCGTTGCTGATCTCTGTGCTCGCCGGCGTTCTGTTCGGGCTGATGCCGCTGCGACAGATATTCAAGGCCGATCCTAACGATGCCATCAAGGGCGGCAGCAGCCAGTCTTCTGCAGGACGCCGCTGGGCGCTTCGCGACCTGCTGCTGGCGGCACAAATCGCGCTCTGCTGCGTCACGGTCACGGCTGCCTTTGTCTCGCTGCGCGGCCTGAGTAAGTCTCTGACCATGAACCTGGGTTTCAATCCGAAGAATGCTATCCTGACCAAATTCAATCTGAGCGAGGCTGGCTATTCGACCGCGGCCGCCGCTCATTTCCAGCGCCAACTGCTGGAAAGGGTATCGCAGCTTCCCGGAGCGGAAGCCGCAGGTTACGCGAATGCCACGCCCCTCTCCCTCGACGTGTCTACTTCTTCTGTCTTCTCTCAACAAACTACCGATTTCAGACCCTCCAACGAAGCATTTGACACCTTTGACTACGACGTCTCACCTGGATATTTCACCGCCTCTGGAACGCCACTGCTCGAGGGACGCGATGTAAGCTTTGCGGACACGGCGAAGACGCCGCCTGTTGCCGTTGTGAATCAGCAGTTCGCCCGGCACCTCTTTCACTCCGACCAAGCCGTCGGCCGCTATTTCAGAAGCGGCTCCGGTGTGTCGATCCAGATCGTGGGCATAGTGGCAGATGGAAAATACCTTTCGCTCACTGAAGATCCGCAAGAGGTAGCGTTCTTCCCCATCTCCCAGGAACCTAATACTACTAAAACATCGCTCATCGTCCGCACGCGGCGCGACCCGGACGATATGGTGGCCGGCGTTCGCAAGCTGATCCGCGATTTTGACCCGGCCGTTCCTATACGGGAATCCAGCGCCTGGAACAGCCAGCTTGGACTGTCGTTCTTTCCATCCCAGGTGGCTACAGTCGCCCTCGGCCTCTTTGGCGCTTTCGGACTCCTGCTCTCAATCGCCGGAACCTTCGGACTTGCGTCGTACACAGTCAGCAAGCGACTGCGCGAGCTGAGTATTCGTGTTGCGCTCGGCGCTCAGGCGAAGCAGATTCTCTCTGCCGCGCTCGGCCGTATGCTGATCCTGATCGCCAGTGGGTCGGCCGTTGGGATTCTGCTCGGCCTGGCCACGAGCCGGGTACTTTCAGCGGTCGTCTACCAGGCGTCGGCGCACGATCCATTTGTGCTCGTCGCTGTTGTATTTACGATGCTGCTCACCGGGTCGCTCGCTGTTGCCAGCCCCGTGAGACGGGCGCTGCACATCGATCCGGCGCAACTGCTCCGCGAACAGTAGTAATAATCGGCTGAGCCGTTGCCGCGGCTCAGCCCATGGCTCGACGCGCGCGGAGAATCAAAAAAAAGAGCCCGCTCGGGGCGGGCCCTTTTTTATGATTCATTTTCGATCCGGACTGCGGGAGCTTACTTCCGTGCTGCCGCCTCTTTTTCTCCTTCCGGAGCTCCCTCGGTTTGCCGCTTCCTGGTCTTCTTTTCTTTCTTCTTCAGGTTCGAACCGATGAATTCCAGAATGGCGAGTTCCGCTCCGTCGCCGATTCTCCAGCCAGAGCGGATGATGCGGGTATAGCCGCCGGGACGATCGGAAAAGCGGGGCGCGAGATCGCTGAAGAGTTTCTGAGTCGCGCCGGGAGTCATGAGGAACGCCGCCGCCTGCCTTCGCGCGTGGAGCGAATCGCGCTTGCCAAGCGTGATCATGCGCTCGGCAAGCGGGCGAGCCGCTTTAGCGCGGAGCACCGTGGTCTGGATGCGCTCCTTCTCGATCAGGTTCGTGACGAGATTACGCAACACGGCGCGGCGATGCGCGGGTTGCTTGCCGAGTTTGTGACCCGATATGAGGTGTCTCATGGTTTGGTCCGCGGCCTAGAGGGCCGATGCATCTCCTTCGGGCGGCGGAGGAGCCGTCTGGCTAGGGAGCGGCGGCCAGATGATGCGGCCGTGCTCGTCAAACTTCATTCCGAGAGCCAGGCCCATCTTTACCAGGATGTCCTTGATCTCATTCAGCGATTTCCGGCCGAAATTTTTGGTCTTGAGCATTTCGGACTCGGTCTTCTGAACGAGTTCGCGGAGGTTTTGAATGTTGGCGTTCTTCAGGCAGTTGTAGGAGCGCACGGAAAGTTCGAGTTCCTCGACCGAGCGGTCCAGATATTCCAGACGCGGATCGCTATAGTTTTCAGGAGCTTCTTCGGGCAGGTCCGGCTGCTCTTCGAAGTTGATGAAGATGCTCATGTGGTCCTTGACGAGCTTCGAGGCCAAGCCGATGGCGTCCTGCGGCGTGATCGCGGCGTTCGTCCAGACTTCGAGCGTGAGCTTCTCGTAATCGGTCATCTGCCCGAGGCGCGCGGCTTCCACGGCGTAATTCACCTTGCGGACCGGCGAGTGGATCGAGTCGATGGGAATGTAACCGATCGGCAGATCCTCGTCGAAATTGCGATCGGCGGCGACGTAGCCGCGGCCATTCTTAATGCGCAACTCGAGTTCGAGTTTGCCGCCCTCGCTGACCGTGGCGAGATAAATGTTCTTGTCGAGCACGGCGATGTCGGCGTCTTCCTCGAGCTTGGCGGAAGTGACCGGCCCTGGCGTATCGACAGTGATGGTTATCGTCTTGGACTGGTCCGTATTCAGCTTGAGCGGAACCTGTTTGAGGTTGAGGATGATGTCGGTGGCATCCTCGACAACGCCGGGAATGGGCGAAAACTCGTGCAGCACGCCCTCGATTCTCACGGCCGTAATCGCGGCGCCTTCGATGGAACTCAGCAAGGCGCGCCGCAGCGCGTTTCCAACCGTGGTTCCCCAACCGCGCTCAAAAGGCTGCGCGGAAAACTTTCCGTACTTGTCCGTCAGTGACTCGGGTTCTGCGGCCAACCGCTTTGGTTTCTGAAAGCCTTTCCACATCTTTACATTCCTCCCGGCCCGCCCGCGGCGGACCATCCATCTAATCAATGCAACTAAATCCTGAGCGTTACTTCGAATAGAGCTCGACGATGAGCTGTTCGTTCATCGGCGGCGTCTGGACGTCTTCGCGGCGCGGCAGAGCCACGACGCGCGCTTTGAAATTTTCGCGGTCGATATCGAGCCACGGCGCGACGCCCTGGGTGTTCGCCAGGTTGCGCGCTTCCATCACCATAGCGTTCTGGTGCATCTTTTCCTTGAGCGCGACCTCATCGCCAATCTGCACGAGGTAGCTGGGGATGTTGACCTTCTGCCCCTTGACGCGGATGTGCCCGTGCAGGACGAGCTGGCGCGCTTGCGCGCGCGATCCGCCAAGCCCGATGCGGTACACCACGTTGTCGAGACGGCGCTCGAGCGTTACCATCAGGTTTGCGCCCGTCGGGCCCTTGGTGCGCTCGGCCTTCTCGAAATAATTCCGGAATTGCCGCTCGAGCAGACCATAGGTGCGCTTCACCTTCTGCTTTTCGCGCAATTGCACGCCATAGCCGACCATCTTCGGCCGCCGGGCTTGCCCGTGCTGGCCGGGCGGAAAGTTACGCTTCTCGATGGCGCATTTTTCCGTAAAACACCGGAGACCTTTCAAGAAGAGTTTTTGCCCTTCCCGTCGGCACAGCCGGCAAACTGCTTCACGATGTCTTGCCAAGTGCTTCTCTCCTTTTGCTTCCTTGCAAAAACTTTACCGACCGTCAGACGCGCCGGCGCTTGGGCGGGCGGCAGCCGTTGTGCGGCACGGGCGTGACGTCCTTGATGGCGTTAATATGCAACCCCGAGGACGCCAGCGCGCGAACCGCGGACTCACGTCCCGCGCCGGGTCCCTTGACGCGCACGTCCACCGACTTCATTCCATACTGATCGCGCGCCACTCCCGCCGCCGTCATGGCCGCTTGCTGCGCGGCGTACGGAGTGCCTTTGCGCGAGCCTTTGAAGCCGACCGAACCGGAGGTGGCCCAGCTCACCGTCCGGCCGTCGGGATCGGTCAGCGTGACCATGGTGTTATTGAACGTCGCGTGGATGCAGACGACTCCGTGAGGCACCACGCGCTTTTCTTTCTTCTTGCGGAATTCCTTCTTCCGCTTGGTCGGTTTCGCAGTGGCTGCCGGAGCTGCGGCGGCGTCCTTAGGTTCCTTGGCCAAGTTCTTATCTCCTCGTCAATACCTGCTGACCTCGAAGAATCGACTACACCGTACTTGCGGGCGGCGTGCCGGGCTGAAGCCCGGCGCTACAAGACCCTAGACTCTACTTGCGGGCCATCACTTTTTTCTTGGTGGCGACTGCGCCCTTCCGCGGACCTTTCCGGGTACGCGCATTGGTGTGCGTACGTTGGCCGCGAACCGGAAGATTCCGGCGATGGCGCGTACCCCGGTAGGCCTGAATTTCGATCAATCGGCGGATGTTCATCTGCATTTCCTTGCGGAGATCGCCTTCGACGCGGCCTTCGGATTCGATGGCTGCGCGGATGCGAGTGACTTCCTCTTCCGTAAGGTCCTTGATCTTCTTGGTGTGATCGACTTTGGCCTTTTCCGAGAGCGATTTGGCGCGTTGATGGCCGATGCCGTAAATGGCCGTCAACCCAATCCACAGCCGCTTGTTTGGCGGAAGATCCACACCCGCGATACGTGCCATATTATTCTCCCTAACCCTGGCGCTGGCGATGCTTTGGATTGGTGCAAATCACGCGCACCACGCCGCGCCGATGGACGATCTTGCATTTCATGCAAATCTTTTTTACCGAGGCCCGAACTTTCATTCTCCACTCCGTTTCTTTCCGTGTCGCGACATCCCGGCGTCGCCGAAGCGACGCGCTACTTGTACCTGTAAACGATGCGGCCGCGCGTCAGGTCGTATGGGGAAAGCTCGACCGCGACACGGTCACCCGGGAGGATGCGAATGAAATTCTTCCGCATTTTTCCCGAAATGTGCGCGAGGACTTGATGCTTGTTCTCGAGCTCGACGCGAAACATGGCATTGGGAAGCGGCTCGACAACCGTGGCCATCACCTCGATAGCGTCTTCTTTCCCGCTATTTTCGTTGGGCTTCTTTTTTTCCGGTTCCGGTCGTCTCGATCTAGCCATTTGCCCCTGTCTTGAATTTCACCGAATGCATCCGCCTCTACCAAACGGGCCCAGTCGCTTCCTTGGGCCGCGTCAGAATCCACGGACCGTTCGCCGTGACGGCCACGGTGTGCTCGAAATGCGCCGAATCGCTGCCGTCCGCTGTGACCGCGGTCCACTCGTCTTCGAGAACCCGCACGGCCGCGCCACCCGAATTCACCATGGGCTCGATCGCCAGAACCATGCCATCCTGCAACCGGGCACCCTGTCCCGCTGTTCCGTAGTTCGGAAGCTGCGGATCTTCGTGCATGCGCGTTCCAATTCCATGTCCGACGAACTCGCGCACCACCGAGAACCCATTCTTCTCGACCCATTGCTGTACGGCCGAGGAAATATCGCCGAGGCGATTCCCAGTCCTGACTTTCTCGATCGCCCGTTCGAGCGATTCGCGCGTGACGCGCAGCAACTTTTCGCGTTCGCCGGCAATCTTGCCCACAGGAACCGTCAGCGCGGCATCCGCGTAGTAGCCCTCGAGCTCGACACCGAAATCCATCGACAGGATATCGCCATCGCGGAGCCGCTTGGCCGCCGAAGGAATCCCATGCACGATTTCCTGGTTCACCGACGTGCAAACCGAACTCGGATATCCGCGATATCCCTTGAATGCCGGACTTGCGTGATTCCGCCGGGTATACGTTTCGGCGAAGTCGTCCAAATCCTTCGTCGAGATTCCGGGCCGGACCATGGTCCGCATCTCGTCGAGCGCGCCCCAGACAAGCAGCCCCGCGCGATGCATCTTCTCGAGCTCTGCCGGCGATTTACAGATGACCATCGCGCTTGTCGTCCGTCCGGCTCACGATGCCGAGCAATTCGCGATGCACGTCTTCCACCTGCGCGGCACCGTCGATCACCTGAAGCACGCCGTGGTCCCGGTAATAGTCGGCCAGCGGCTTGGTCTGACGCTCGTAGGCCGCCATGCGTTCCCTGACGATCTCGGCGCGATCGTCGGCGCGCTGGACCAGCTTGCCGCCATCGTTATCGCAAATGCCGGCCACCTTCGGCGGCCGTTCGTACACGTTATACGTTTCGCCGCCGACGCTACAGGTCCAACGTCCCGCTACGCGCCGCAATAGCGTTTCGGCGCTGACGTGAAACTCGACGACCAGCGGCTTGCCGTATCCGAGCCGAGCCAGGATGCGATCCAGATGCTCGGCCTGCGGGATGGTTCGCGGAAACCCGTCGAAGATGAATCCGCCGGCGCAATCCGGCAGGGCAATCCTCTCTTCGACCATTCCCATCACGATGCCATCGGGAACGAGCTCGCCGCGTTCCATCATCGGCGCCGCCATGCGGCCGAGTTCCGTGCCACGAACGACGGCATCGCGCAGCATGTCGCCGGTGGAAAGATGCGGCACGCGGAACACGGCGGCAAGCCGCTTGGACTGCGTCCCCTTGCCAGCGCCAGGAGGACCAAGAAAAATTAACGCCCGGTTGAGCGACATCTTCACCGCCCGCAGGCCGGCATCAACGCCGGCTCCGTACCCGGCCCTTCCTGACAAAGCCGTCATAATTCCGCATCACCAACTGCGCTTCAAGCTGCTGCACGGTGTCCATGGCCACGCCGACCACGATCAGCAACGAAGTGCCGCCGAAGTAGAATTGCACGCCCAGGCCATCGAGCACGAAGCGCCACATATGATTGTCGAACCACGTCCCGAGAGCGCCGGGCATATGCTGCAGGTGAATGCCGGAGATCAGCCATTCCGGGAGCAGGCACACCACGGCCAGGTACGCTCCGCCGACGAACGTCAAGCGCGTCAGAATGCGGTTAATGTGTTCCGACGTATTGCGGCCCGGACGAATTCCGGGAATAAATCCGCCATATTTGCGCATGTTGTCGGCAAGTTCCGTCGGATTAAAAATGATGCCGACGTAAAAAAATGCGAAAAATACGATCAGGATGACATAGATTAGCGTGTACAGCGGCTCGCCCCAGCTAATCTGCCTCGCAAATTTCTCGAAGAACGGCGAACGATTCTTCATCATTAAGCCGAGCGTCTGCGGGAACGTCAGCAGCGAACTCGCGAAAATCGGCGGAATCACACCGCCGGAATTCACCCGCAGCGGCAGGTAGGTCATCTGCCCGCCCATCACTTTTCGGCCCATTACGCGCTTGGCGTACTGCACCGGGATGCGGCGCTGTCCACTTTCCACGAAGACGATGAACGCCACCACGGCCGCCATCAGCACAATGAGCGCGATCAACGCGATCGGGGTGAACGAGCCCCACTGCTGCGTCCTGGCTTTATCCCACAGGTCGCTCACGGCGCGCGGTAATCCCACAACGATGCCCGCGAAGATAATCAGCGACATTCCGTTGCCGATGCCGCGGTCGCTGATTTGTTCGCCGAGCCACATGATGAATGCCGATCCGGTGGTAAGAGTCAGGATCGTCATCATCGTGAAGCGAACCCCCGGATGATACACAAGCGATTGCCCAGAGAGGCTTTCACGCTGCAGCGTGAGAGCGATGGTGAACGACTGGAAGACGCTCAAAATGATCGTCAAGTAGCGCGTATACTGGGTGATCTTCCGGCGACCGAGATCGCCTTCCTTCTGCAACCGCTCGAGATACGGCCAGACCACCACCATCAGTTCCAAAATAATTGCCGCTGTAATGTACGGCATGATGCCCAGAGCGAAGATGGTCAGCCGGCGGAAGTTGCCGCCGCTGAAGAGGTCGATCATGCCGAGGACCGACCCCTGGTTCTGGTTGAAGAGCTGCTCGAGTAATTCCGTGTTGATTCCGGGCGTGGGAATAAACGCGCCGAGACGGTACACACCCAGAATCGCCAGCGTGAACAGAACGCGGTTCCGCAGGTCCGGGGTGCTGAAGATATTCCGGAATGCCTCGACCAGTTTCCTCATGCTATAACTTCGGCCTTCCCTCCGGCATTTGTAATCTTTTCGTGCGCCGATTTGCTGAAAGCGTGCGCGCGAACCGTCAATGAAACCGCCAGTTCGCCATTGCCAAGAATCTTCACGCCGTCACGCTTCGCGCGAACGATGCCGTGGCCGAGCAAAGCTTCCGGCGTCACGGTTTCACCCGCAGCAAACGCGTTGAGCGTGTCCACATTAACGACTGCGTAGGTTTTCGGAAACGGGCTGGAAAAGCCGCGCTTCGGAATCCGGCGGTGCAACGGCATCTGGCCGCCTTCAAAACCCGGACGCCGCGAATAGCCGCGACGGGATTGCTGGCCCTTATTGCCAGCGCCAGAAGTCTTTCCCATCTTCGAGCCCATGCCGCGTCCCACGCGCACCTTGCGATGACGCGAGCCGCGCGGCGGCTTCAAATTCGATAAAGTCGGTTTGACGGCCATCGCTAGCTCTCAATCTCCACAAGGTGGTGCACTTTCGCGATCATGCCGCGAATCGTGGGCGTGTCGGGATGCTCGATTACTTGCTGCATGCGGCGGAAGCCGAGGCCGCGAATGGTCTGGCGCATATCGCGGGGGCAGCCAATGAAGCTGCGGACCCACTTGATTTTCAGCGTTTCCGATTTTTTCTTGGTCATGGTCTGGTTGTCGCGGCGACTACACAACCGCCGCTTCTTCCGCTCCCTTGCCGCGGGATTCCGCAACCTTCGCCGCATCCTTCAAATGAAGTAGAGCGTCGAAGGTAGCCTTGATCACGTTGTGCGGGTTCGATGTGCCGAGAGACTTCGTCAGCACATTCTGAATGCCCGCTACTTCCATCACCGCTCGCACCGGGCCGCCGGCGATCAAGCCCGTGCCTTCCGGGGCGGGCTTGAGCAGAACTTGCCCCGAGCCGTAACGTCCGAGCACCTGGTGAGGAATCGTGGAACCTTTCAGGTTCAGCTTCACCATGTTTTTCTTGGCTTGCTCGATGGCCTTTCGAATCGCCATGGGAACTTCGCGGGCTTTGCCCATTCCGAAGCCGGCGTGGCCGTTTTGATCGCCCACCACCACGAGCGCCGAAAAACTGAGGTTCTTGCCGCCCTTCACGACTTTGGTGACGCGGTTGATCGAAACCACCTGGTCTTTCAAGTTCGACATATTCGTATCCAGGTGGCGGCGAACGGAAAGAGTATCTTTGAGCTCTTGTTTCGGCATGGTTTTCAGAACTGCAGGCCCGCCTCCCGGGCCGCTTCGGCAAGCGCTTGCACGCGGCCGTGATATTGGTATCCGCCGCGGTCGTAAACGACTTTATCAACGCCCTTGGCGCGCGCTCGCTGGGCAATCATCTTGCCGACAACCTTGGCGGCGGCGATGTTGCCTCCGCCCTTGATAATCTTGCGAACTTCCGCGTCGAGCGAGCTCGCGGAGACGAGCGTGCGATTCGTCCCGTCGTCAATCACCTGCGCTCGAATATGCTTCGTCGAGCGATGCACGGCCAGGCGAGGCCGTTCCGCGGTGCCCGCGACTTTCTTGCGCATGCGGCGGTGAATTCTCCGCCGGTGCTCCTCGCGCGATAATCTTCGTACGGGTGCTGCCACGCTGGTTCTCCTTCCGGATTACGCCGCCGACTTCGCGCCGGCCTTGCCGGCCTTCTTCTTGAGCCGCTCGCCGGTGATACGTACACCCTTCTGCTTGTACGGGTCGGGCGGACGAAGAGCGCGAAGGTTCGCGGCTACCTGGCCCACCTGATTCTTGTTCGCTCCGGCAACCGTCATGTGCGTTTGCTTCTCGACCGCGATCTGGATTCCTTCCGGAATCGGGAACTCGATTGGATGCGAGTATCCGAGCGCCAGAACCACGTTCTTGCCTTTCACTTCCGCGCGGTACCCGACGCCAACAATGTCGAGATCCTTCTTGAATCCAGTGGTCACGCCGGTTACTGCGTTGGCCACGAGCGCGCGCGCAAGTCCATGCAACGCGCGGAATTCTTCCCCGTCGCGCTTGGCCACGAGCGTGCCGTCTTTCTGCTCGAAGTGAATTCCGCGCGGTAGCGGCACGTGCATTTTGCCCTTGGGGCCTTGCACTTCCACGGCGGCGTCGTTGATTGCAACCTTGACGCCCGACGGCACTGGAATCAGCTTGTTTCCAATTCGCGACATAGCTTTCTCAAGTCCTCATGATCAACTGGGTTTGTGCTACCAGACTTCGCACATCAATTCGCCGCCAACGCCATGTTTGCGAGCAGCCTGTCCGGTCATCAAGCCGCGCGGCGTGGAGATGATGCAAATTCCCATCCCGCCGACAACCTGGCGAATATCCGTCTTTCCGACGTAGCGCCGCGAACCGGGACGCGACACGCGCTTGAGGTCGGTGATCACGCTGCGGCGGTCCGGCGTGTACCGCAGGAAAACGCGCAGCGTCTTCTTGCCCTTCTGCTCTTCCACTACCTTGTAATTCGCGACGTAACCTTCGTCCTTCAGGATGCGCGCGACTTCCACTTTCAGTTTCGAAGATGGCAGGTCCACGCGCGGATGCTTGGCTCGCGAGGCGTTGCGAATTCGCGTCAAAAGATCGGCAATCGGATCGGTGGTCATTCAATTTTTCCTTACCAGCTGGCCTTCACGACGCCGGGAATTTCTCCCTTGAGCGCGAGGCCGCGGAAACAGATGCGGCACATCTCAAACTTGCGCAGAAATCCGCGAGCCCGGCCGCAGATACGGCAGCGGTTTCTCTGGCGTATTTTGTACTTCAGTTTCCGCCGCGTCTTTGCGAATTGGCTTGTGCGCGCCATTCTGGATGCTCTCCTTACGCCCCGCCCTGAGCCCGGAAAGGCACGCCGAGCAGCTTGAGCAGCTCGCGTCCTTCTTCGTCGCTTCGGGCCGTCGTGGTAATAGTGACGTTCATGCCTTTAATCTTGTCCACCCGGGTGTAATCGATCTCCGGGAAAACCAGTTGATCCTTCAGGCCGATTGTGTAGTTCCCGCGGCCGTCGAACGAGTTGGGCGCCAGACCTTTGAAATCGCGCACGCGGGGCAGCACGATCGCGGCCAGCCGGTCGAGAAATTCGTACATGCGCTCGCCGCGCAACGTAACCATGCAACCGATGGGCATGCCCTTGCGGATCTTGAAATTCGCGATGGACTTCTTCGCGCGCGTGATGACGGCCTTCTGTCCCGCGATCTGTCCAAGCTCCTGCGCGGCCGTATCGAGCAGCTTGACGTTGGCGCTCGCTTCGCCCAGGCCGATATTGATCGTCACCTTGGCAACGCGAGGCACGGCCATCGTGTTCGTATATCCAAAGCGCTTCGAGAGCGCCGGAACGGCATCCTTGCGGTACTTCTCATGCAGACGGCTAGCCATTTTCCTCGATACCCTCTTGTTCGCGTACTTCGTCTCGTTCGTTCACTTGGTTCTTGGCCTGAATCTCAATCCTAATTCTCGAACGTCGTATTGCAACGACGGCAAGTGCGCGTCTTAGTCCCGTCGGGGAGCGTGGCGTGCCCGGCGCGGGTGTGCTTGCCGCATCCCGGACAAACGAGCATCACATTCGAGACGTGAATGGTGCCTTCCTTCTCAAGAATGCCGCCCTTGACATTTTTCGACGGGTTCGGGCGCGTGTGCCGCTTGATCATATTCACGTGCTCGACCGTGATGCGGTGCTTAGCCAGATCCACCGACAGCACTTTGCCCGTCTTGCCCTTCGACCGGCCGGCCATCACTTTCACCGTGTCGCCGTGCCGAATGCTCATCCGCAGCGCTTTTTCCTTGGGTTCTCTCATCGTTACCACACTTCCGGAGCGAGCGAGATAATCTTGGTGAACTTCTTTTCGCGAAGCTCGCGGGCTACTGGCCCGAAAACGCGGGTCCCGATCGGTTCGTTTGCGTCGTTAATCAGCACGGCTGCGTTGTCGTCAAAGCGGATATAGGTGCCGTCTTTCCGCCGCTGTTCTTTACGGGTACGCACCACCACCGCGCGCACCACTTTGCCCTTCTTAACCTGGCTGTCCGGTTGCGCTTCCTTCACGGCAGCGGTTATAACGTCGCCAAGTCCGGCGGTCAGCCCTGCATCTCCGCCAAGCGGAAGAATACAAGTGATCTGGCGCGCTCCGGAATTATCGGCCACCGTCAGCCACGTCCTCATCTGAACCATGATCGTGCTCCCTGAGTGCTACTTCCCGCTCACGCAACGCGCGTCGAGCGCATCACCACTTCTTTCAAACGCCAGCGCTTCAGCTTCGATAACGGGCGTGTGGAAACGATGCGCACCGTATCGCCGAGGCGCGCTTCTCCGGACTCATCGTGGGCGTAATACTTTTTCGCTGACCGCACCACCCGGTGATAGAGCGGATGCTGGGTCGCGCGGATGATCTTCACTACAATCGTCTTCTGCATCTTGGCGCTGGTTACCACGCCTGTCAGTTCCTGCCGGGCCCCTCGCTCGCGAACGTTTTCGGGAGGGGCTGTCTGTTCGTTGGCCATTACGCGTTCCTCAATTCGGCCGCGCGCAACATCGTCTTCACGCGCGCCAGATCCTTCTTCGCTTCCCGCAACTTTTTCAAGCCTTCCGCCTGCCCCGTCGAAAGCTGGAAGCGGAGACGGAAAATCTGCTCGGCAAGCTCGCGTTCGTGCAGTTCGAGCTCGCTTTTGCCCAGGTCGCTGAACTTTTCAGCATTCCGCCGCGCCATTAGAGCTCCTCCACGCGCGTTACGAACTTCGTCAAAATGGGCAGCTTGTGCGAGGCAAGCTTCATCGCTTCAGTGGCCGTCGCCAAATCCACGCCCGCCATCTCGAACATTACGCGGCCCGGCTTCACCACGGCCACCCAATGCTCCGGCGGTCCTTTGCCCTTGCCCATGCGGGTTTCGGCCGGCTTCTTGGTGAAAGGCTTGTCCGGAAAAATTCGAATCCACAATTTTCCGCCGCGCTTGATGAACCGCGTAATCGCCACGCGGGCCGCTTCGATTTGCCGGTCGGTAATCCAAGCCGGCTCGAGCGCCTTCAGCCCGTATTCGCCAAACGCCAGCGAGCCGCCGCGCCAGGCTTTTCCAGTGCGCCGCCCGCGCTGCTGCTTGCGGTACTTCACTTTTTTCGGCATCAACATAATGTCTGACCTTTACCCTCTGACGCGGACTCTCGCTATATTTCCGCGGTGGTTCCGGGCTTACCGCGCTGCGGAACCTTCTCGCCCTGAAATACCCAGCACTTCACGCCAATCACGCCGTACGTGGTGTGCGCTTCGGCGGTACCGAAATCGATGTCCGCGCGCAGCGTTTGCAGCGGCAGTCGCCCCTGCAGGTACCATTCCTTGCGCGCGATTTCCGCGCCATTCAACCGCCCTGCCACGCGAACCTTGATTCCCTTGCATCCAAAACGAAGCGCTGAATCAACTGCTTTGCGCATCGCCCGCCGGAACGCCACGCGTTTTTCAAGCTGCAGCGCAATCGACTCCGCCACGAGTTGCGCGTCCAATTCGGGGCGATGCACTTCCTGAATATCGATATGCACCTCGCGCTTGGTGCGCTTCTGCACTTCGTTCTTCAGCTTGTCGATTTCCGAGCCTTTGCGCCCAATAATGATTCCGGGGCGAGCCGTGTAGATTCGGATCACAAGTTTGTTGGCGGCCCGTTCGACGTCAATCCCGCTGATGCCCGCGGACTTCAGCCGGTCCTTCAATTGCTTTCGCAGAGCGACGTCTTCGTGCAGCAGGTCGGCATAGTCGCGCTTGGCGAACCAGCGCGACCTCCAACCCTTGTTGTATCCCAGCCGAAACCCGTACGGATGTGTTTTCTGCCCCAAACCGCCCTCCTACTTCTTCTTTTTCTGCGCTTCTTTCGCGCGCTTTTCGATTGCTTTGCGGGCCTTGCGCACCGCGCCCTTCACGCCTTTCGACGCCCGCGCTTCTTCGGCAGCCGCCGCAATTCGATCCTGCGCGGCCCGCTGATGCTCGGATACTTCCACAACGATATGGCTTGTGCGTTTCTGGTAGCGGAAGCCGCGACCCATCGGAGCGGGACGCATGCGCTTCCAGCGCGGCCCTTCGTTGACGAAGCAGCGCGTGACGAAGAGCGCGTCCACGTCGAGCGATTCGCCGGAATCTTCCGCCTTGCGTTCGGCGTTGGCGATCGCGCTGCGCAAAGTCTTTTCCACGTCCTTGGCAACACGCTTTTTCGTGAACCGCAGCGTTTGCAGCGCTTCTTCAGCGCGCCGCCCGCGGATCAGGTCTATCACCAGCCGCGCCTTTTGCGGCGAGACGCGAACGAATCGGGTGTTTGCCATTCCCGCGATCTGACCCGGAGCTTGCATTGCCGTCGCCATCGTCTACGCCTTTGGCACCGGAGCGGCTCCGGCTGCCGGCGCAGCGGGAACCCCTGCCGCCGCCGCGGCCCTCTCGAGCGCCGCTTTTACGGCGTGCCCCTTGAAGGTGCGCGTGGGAGCGAACTCGCCGAGTTTGTGTCCTACCATCTGCTCGGTGCAGTACACCGGGATAAATTTTTTGCCGTTATGCACGGCGATCGTATGGCCCACCATCTCGGGCAGGATCGTCGAACGGCGCGACCACGTCTTGATGACTTTCTTTTCGTTACGCCCGTTCAAGGCTTCCACCTTTACGCGCAGATGGTCGTCGATGAACGGCCCTTTTTTCAGTGAGCGAGGCATCGGTCTTCCCTATTCCTCCACGCGGCGCAATTTGATGTACTGCGCGCGGCGAACCTTGCGGAACCCGCGGACCGGACCCGGAACGCGATGCGAAAGCGGGCAGAACGGACAAACAAACCGCGTTCCTGCCGCGTGCGGCGCCTTCTCAACGATTACGGCCCATCCTGCGCGGCACAATCGGAACAGCACCTGCGGGGGCGGTACAAGCTTTGAAGCGGTTTTCACCGCCGGCTTCGCCGCACGCCGCGAAACCGCTTTCCGCGGACGCGCCGCGCGCCGTGATGCACGCCGAGACGATCGTGTGGCTGTCATAAGACTCTCGATTCCCCGCCGCGCCGGGTTCATTAATTTTTGCTGCTCCGCATCACATCATGACTTGACTACGGCTTGCGCCGTTCGACGATCAGCCGGTCGCTCGGACGCTTCTTTCGCGTCTTCGCGCCCAGAGTCGGAAATCCCCAGGGAGTTTGCGGGTGGTTGCCCTTCACGCGGCCTTCACCGCCGCCGTGCGGATGGTCCACCGGGTTCATGGCCACGCCGCGAACCGTGGGACGCTTGCCATGCCAGCGCGTGCGTCCCGCCTTCCCGTAAGTCACATTCTCATGATCCAAATTGCCAAGCTGGCCGACGGTGGCCATGCAATCCACGCTGAATTTGCGCGTTTCGCCCGACGGCAGCTTCACCAGCGCCACATCGCCTTCCTTGCTCAAAAGCTGCGCCGCTCCGCCGGCCGCGCGAACCACTTGTCCGCCTTTTCCCGGATGGAGCTCGAGGTTGTGAACCATCGTTCCGGGGGGAATATGCCGAAACTTTAGGGCGTTTCCCGGAAGGATATCGGCGCCTTCGCCGTTCTGTATGGTCATGCCGACTTCCAGTCCAACGGGCTGCAGGATGTAGCGCTTCTCGCCGTCCGCGTAGTGCAGCAAAGCGATGCGCGATGACCGGTTCGGGTCGTATTCGATCGCCGCTACCTTCGCCGGAATGCCCGTCTTATCGCGCCGAAAATCGATCGCGCGATACCGCCGCGCGTGGCCGCCGCCGCGATGCCAGGACGTGACCTCGCCGTGCGAATTGCGGCCGCCAGTGCGCTTCTTCGATTCCGTCAGCGACTTTTCCGGCGATTGCTTGGTGATCTCGCTCTTGTCGAGCATCGTCAGAAAGCGCCGTGATGGTGTGTACGGTTTGAATGTTTTCAGTGCCATCGTTGCCTCTTGCCTTCGCGAAAGCGCCGCCGCTTTCGGGCCTCGCCGGGACTACAGATTCTCGGCGTACTCGATCATCTTTTCGCCTTCCGCCAGCCGCACGTACGCTTTCTTCCAATCGCGGCGATGCCCTTCGGCGCGACCGCGGCGGCGAAACTTGCCGTGGAAATTCGCGGTACGGACGTGATCGACTCTCACTTTGAATACTCGCTGCACCGCTTCCTTGATCTCCGACTTGGTGGCGTCCTGGGCGACCTCAAACACGACCGTATGCTGCGTTTCCTTTACGCCGAGTCCCTTCTCGGTGATGATTGGACGCCGAATAACCTGGTAAAGCCTGGTCGCCATGTCCTATTCCTTTTTCCCTTTGGGCTTCGCCTTCGGCTTATGTTTCTTCGCGGCTGCGTGCTTTTTGGGCGCGGGCTTGTGCGCCGCGGCTTTCTTCGCGGCATGCTTGGCCGGCGCGTGCTTTGCCGTAACGTGCTTTTCTTCCGTCCGCTTCTCGGACGCCTCTTGGGCCGGCTCGATCTGCACGGGCGGTTCCAACTTCTCCGCCGACAGCGAGCGGCTTAGCCTCGCCGCCGCTTCGCGCGAAAGCATCAGATGGTCGTGCCGCAACAGGTGGTACGGATCGATCGCCGTCGAAGCAATCAGCGTTACGCCGTCCAGATTGCGGCTGGCTCGCTCGAGATTCAGGTTCGCGCCGTTTTCCACCAGTAGAATCGTGCGCGTGTTGCCCTCGAATTTGTCGAGCGCTTCGCGGAACGTCTTGGTCTTGTGTGATTCCAGCTTCCATTCCTCGACAATCGTCAGTTTTTCGTCCGCCAGCTTCGCAGAAAGCGCCGAGCGTAGCGCGCCCAGAATCATTTTCTTTGGCAACGCGTAGGCGTAGCTTCGGGGCGTCGGACCATGGACTGTACCCCCATGCCGCCAGAGCGGGGAACGAATTGACCCAACGCGCGCCCGGCCAGTACCCTTCTGCTTCCAGAGTTTCTTACCCGAGCCGCTTACTTCGCTCTTGTCCTTGGTCTTGTGCGTTCCGGCGCGTTCGCCCGCGAGGTAATGCCGCACGGCTTCGTGCAGCAAGTGCGGGTTGACCTTTGCGCCAAACACATCGTCAGCCAGCTCAATCTGCCCGACCGTCTTTCCATCCAGACTTTTTACGTCCACAACCGGCATCGTCGCCTCGTTATCAAACTTTGGGACCGAGTTATCGGCCGCGCTTGGCCTTACGAATAAAAATGTAGCTTCCCGCCGGCCCCGGCACCGCGCCGCGCACCAGCAACAGGTTCTCGTCCAAGTCAATCCTCACGACGCGCAAACTCTGCGAGGTGACGCGCTCGTGGCCCATGTGCCCCGGGAAATGCTGGCCCTTCCAGACGCGCGAAGGGAACGAACTCGCACCGATCCCGCCTGGTGCGCGGTGAAACATCGAACCGTGCGACGCGTCGCCGCCGCGATAGTGCCATCGCTTGACGCCGCCCGCGAATCCTTTGCCCTTGCTGATTCCCGTAACATCCACGAACTCGCCGATTTTGAAACCGTCCACCAGGACGCGATCTCCGGCTTTCGTTTCGTCCTTTGAATCTTCCAGGCGCATTTCACCCATATATCGCATCGGGGCGACGCCAGCTTTCTTGAAGTGCCCCGTAAGCGCCTTGGTCACCCGCTGCGGCTTGATGAATTCCACGAGGCCGAGTTGCACGGCGTCGTAACCGTCTTTGTCTTTGGTGCGCCGCTGCACCACCACGCATGGACCGGCCTGCAGCACCGTGCATGGCACGGCCGTGCCGTCTTCGGCGAAGACTTGCGTCATGCCCAGCTTGATTCCGAGTATTCCGTTGACAGCCATTTCGTTCGCTCTTTCCTTTTCGTTTTCCCTGCCGGTCCCGGCCAGGACCCAGTTACTTGGCCGCTCTTGCTTCGTCGCCCTTACTTCGTTGCCCTTACTTCGTCGTATGCTCGCGCCCGAAAGCCTTGATCTCGACGTCCACGCCGGGCGGAAGATCGAGCTTCATCAGTGCGTCCACCGTGTCGGGCGTGGGTTCGAGGATATCGATCAGCCGCTTGTGCGTGCGCATTTCAAATTGCTCGCGCGATTTCTTGTCCACGTGCGGCGACCGCAGCACGGTCCAACGGTTGATGACCGTCGGCAGAGGAATCGGACCCGCGACGTCCGCGCCGGTGCGCTTTGCCGTGTCGACAATCTCTTTCGTCGATTGATCGAGAATGCGGTGATCGTAAGCCTTCAAACGAATCCGAATTTTTTCTCCGTTGGCCATGGGTTACTCGATGATCTCGGCGACGGCGCCGGCTCCCACCGTGTGGCCGCCTTCGCGGATCGCAAACCGCAGCCCCTTCTCAAGAGCCACCGGCGTGATCAGCGATATCTCTACCGATATGTTGTCTCCCGGCATCACCATCTCCACTCCCGCCGGCAGCTTCACATCGCCCGTCACGTCCGTGGTCCGAAAGTAAAATTGCGGCCGGTAAC
>JBOGNE010000009.1:0-3384 GCA_050747005.1 Candidatus Acidiferrales bacterium | reverse complement strand
GGGGCAACCTACCCCAAGTGAGACAACCAACCGTATGGCTCCTCGCACGCTCTTTGAAAAGATCTGGGACGCCCACGTGGTTCATGAAGAACCCGGACAACCCTCGCTGATATACATCGACCGGCATTTGATCCACGAAGGGGCGTCGCCGCAGGCTTTCGCGGGACCCGGCTAATCAGCCTGAAATCAAAATCCCCACCGTTGACAAACCACAACGGCGCGGCACCCTCTGTGCGACCGGACAAACCGGATAACTATTGCCTGCGTTAGGTTCGCAGGCGTAAGATGCGCGGAAAGTGCCCGATTCCCCGCTGATCGCCGGCCGGACCATCTCACATTACCGCTTGTTGGGAAAACTCGGCGGCGGCGGAATGGGTGTGGTCTGCGAAGCGGAAGACCTGAGCCTCGGTCGCCGCGTTGCCCTGAAGTTCCTTCCTGAAGACATAGCGAAAGACCTACAGGCCCTCGAACGCCTTCGGCGCGAGGCACGTGCTGCTTCCGCACTAAACCATCCGAACATCTGCACGATCTACGAAATTGCCGAAGATGGTGGGCGACTCTTCATCTCCATGGAACTGATCGAGGGGCACACGCTCAAGCATACGATCGGTGGCAGGCCGCTTCCCATGGACCAGGCCTTGGAATTAGGCGTAGAAATTGCGGACGCGCTGCACGCGGCGCACGAGAAAGGCATCGTCCACCGCGACATCAAGCCTGCAAATATTTTTGTGACCAAGCGAGGAGGGGCAAAGATTCTCGATTTTGGCTTGGCGAAGCTCGGTGCGGGCGGCGGAGGCGTCGGGCTTTCCGCGATGCCCACGGCGACGTCGGAAGAGATGCTCACAAGCCCTGGCAGCGCTGTGGGCACCATCGCGTATATGTCGCCGGAGCAGGCGCGAGGGGAAGAGTTGGACGCACGCACGGATTTGTTCTCGTTCGGTGCGGTGCTCTATGAGATGGCGACGGGGCGGATGGCATTCCAAGGCAACACTGCCGCCGTTGTTCACGACGCGATTTTAAATCGATCGCCGATTCCTGCGTCAAGGCTGAACTCTACTGTGCTTCCGGAGCTGGAAAGAATCATCAACAAGGCGCTGGAAAAAGACCGCAAGCTGCGCTATCAGAATGCCGCTGACGTCCGGACTGACTTGCAGCGACTGAAGCGCGACTCGGATTCGCTGCGATCGCTTCCAACGACGGAGGTGAGGGCCACATCACCCTTTCGAAAGCGCTGGAAGATTGTCGCGACTGCCATAGCGATCGTGGCGCTTGCCGCGGGCGGGTACTTGTATTTCTACCATACGCCGGGGCTATCCGAGGATGACACGCTTGTGCTGGCTGATTTCACCAATGCAACCGGTGACCCCGTCTTCGACGACACCTTGAAGCAGGCGATTTCCGTGCAGTTAGCGCAGTCTCCATTCCTTAACATTCTCTCGTATGCAAGAACTCGCGCCACTCTCAGGTTGATGGCCAAGCCGTTGGACACCCGGCTGACGCCCGACGTGGCAAGTGATCTCTGCCAGCGCGCTGGCGGTAAAGCCTATATTTCAGGTTCGATTGCGAGCCTGGGCAGTCAGTATGTGATCGGCCTGGATGCCACCAATTGCAAAACTGGTGATGTCCTCGTACAGGAACAGGTGACGGCGGAAAACAAGGAACACATCCTAAAAGCCCTGGACCAAGCGGCGACCAATCTTCGGGAGAAGCTCGGTGAGTCGCTCAGCACGGTCGAAAAGTTCGACGCTCCCCTCGATCAAGCCACCACGCCTTCTCTCGAAGCCTTGAAGGCCCTCTCCGTAGGGGTTAAAACCCTGCAGGAGAAAGGCAGTGCGGCGGCGATTCCTTTCTTCAACCGCGCCATCGAACTCGATCCTAATTTTGCTGCCGCTTACGAAGCCCTGGGAATTTCGTACTCCAATCTCAGAGAGCCAGGTCTGGCCACTGCGAACCTGCAGAAGTCTTATGACTTGCGCAATAAGGTGAGCGAGAGAGAGAAGTTTCGCATTTCGGCTTCCTATTATCTGCTCGCCACCGGCGAACTTGAAAAGGCCGTCCAGGTTTACGAACTGTGGACGCAGACCTATCCGCGCAACGGCGAACCGTTCGGCAATTTGGGCGTCGCTTACGCCTATTTAGGACAATACGGAAAGGCGATCAGCGCGAGTCTTGAGGATCTCCGCTTGAACCCCGGCAGCGCAGCGGCCTACACCAACCTCGTGGGCCTCTACCCGGCTGCCGATCAACTCGAGGAAGCGAGCCTCACGTACAAGCAAGCGGTGGCGCACAAAGTTAACAACCCATTTCTGCATGGAAATCGCTATGGAGCGGCCTTCCTTGCGGACGACACCGCTGAGATGCAGCGGCAAGTTGACGTGGCTACTGGCAAACCCGGGGAAGACCTGCTTCTTTCGTTCGAGTCCGATACCGCAGCATACCATGGGCTGCTGGCGAGTGCCCGTAGACTCTCCCAACGCGCCATCGACTCCGCTAAAGGCAGTGATTCGAAGGAAACTGCGGCGGCTTGGCAGATGGACGCCGCCCTGCGCGAAGCCGAGTTCGACAACGCCTCGCGCTCTCGGCAGGAAATCGCTTCCGCGCTCGTCGAAGCCCCCACGCGGGATGTTAGCGTTCTCGCGGCTCTCGCATTCGCGCGCATTGGGGACGTCGCCCGGGCGGAACGCATGGCGCGCGATTTAGCGCAGCAATTTCCCCTCAACACGGCTATAAATCGCTATTGGTTGCCGGCCATTCATGCCTCGATCGAAATTAAACGCAAGAATCCGGCAAAGGCTCTCGAATATCTCCAGACCACGGCACAATACGAACTGGGCACGCCGCTGCCCCAGTTCGAGGTCGGAGGGTCGCTATATCCCGTGTACATTCGCGGCCAGGTTTACTTGTTGCTGCATGGGGGCAAGGAGGCGACAGCGGAGTTCCAAAAGTTCCTGGACCACCGCGGGATCGCCGTAAATTGCCCCCTCGGAGCATTGGCGCGCCTTCAACTCGGTCGGGCGTACGCGATCCAGGGCGATACCGTTCGATCCCGCGCCGCCTATCAGAACTTCTTTCGACTATGGAAGGACGCCGACTCGAGCATTCCGGTCCTGATCGCCGCGAAGTCCGAGTACGCGAAGCTGAAGTGAAGCCGCAGTCCTGGCGAATTCCAGTACCAATTGGCAGCTTCAATGGCGCGGGCGCGACGGAATTGTTACAATGGCACGTGGCGGCAGCGATTTTTCTGCTGATGCGCACCGGGGGCAACCTACCCCAAGTGAGACAACCAACCGTATGGCTCCTCGCACGCTCTTTGAAAAGATCTGGGACGCCCACGTGGTTCATGAAGAACCCGGACAACCCTCGCTGATATACATCGACCGGCAT
>JBOGNE010000008.1:0-79759 GCA_050747005.1 Candidatus Acidiferrales bacterium | reverse complement strand
TGTCCGTCATGGCACGGTTTCTTTGTTCGCGGCCTTGGAGCTGCCGAGTGGGAAAGTGCTCGGACGTTGCGCGCCGCGCCATACCAGCGTGGAGTTCGTGCAGTTCCTGAATCAAGCCGTTGCGGGTAAGCGGAGGAAAACCGTCCACGTCATCCTGGACAATCTGGCGGTGCATAAAACTTCGCTGGTGCGCGCTTGGCAGAAGCTACACCCGAACGTGCATTTTCACTTCACCCCTACCTATGCCTCCTGGTTGAACCAGGTGAGATCTGGCTGGGGATGATCACCCGCGACTGCATCCGCCGCGGCGTCTTCCATTCGGTCCCGGACCTGGTGCACAAAATCGCGACCTACATCCGCCAGTACAACCGCACCGCCCAGTCCTTTCGCTGGACTTACACCAACCCGAGGAAACGCATCCCTGTGTCACTTTCTTCGGTTACGCGACACTAGCGGCCCACGTCGTTGGCATCGAAACCATCAAGCTCGCTCCGAACAATTGCGCAAGATATTCACCTTCGCGCCGGTTCGACTCGCGCGTCACTCGATTGAAACATTCGATCCCGCGCCTGGTTGCATTTGTTTGGTCAAATGATCTGTGTTTTGCGGCTGATCGGTTTTCTTTCTTGCATGTCCCTCCTCGAATGCTTTGCGCGAGATTCTAGAACGATGGTCTTGGCACCTTTACGATTCGCCGTGCATCTTTGGTTTGAAGGCCTGAGAAAGCTGCCCGTCTTCGGCAAGTCCGTCGTCGCTTGCTGTATTTTGTCCATGCTGCAAACGCACCGTCGATCGAACTGATCGCGGTTTCACGTTTCGGCTTTGCGTGATGATCTTGCGCGCCTCTCTACATAATCCCCGAAAACGCCATTCCCTCCCCGCAATGAATACTATGTGCCGGCGTTGGAGGAGGCCGGAACGCTGGCGACGCAGATCGGAGCGAAGCGAGGATGGATGGGCGAGTGAGCATGTATGAGCGACGGGCGAGAGCGTGCGAAAAGGCGGCGATCAATCAGATGAGAGCGGATGAGACTCGGGCGGTGGGATTTGCTTCCACGTGGATTTCTCTCCGACAGTGCAGACGACTTTGCAACGGACGCCTTGTTGGCGCGGAAACAATCTGCCAACGTGTGACGGATGTACGAATACGCAAGCTGAATCGATTCTCAATGTCGATTTCAGGCGGCGCTTGCGCTGGTGCGATTTCGTTGGTCATCCGCCGACGCTCGACGATTACGGTGAATTGTCGGTTGCAGGGGACAGGGCAAGGCACGGGCCGAGACGACGGCGGGGCGGGCGTTTTGCTTCCTTCGGCGAAAAGTTCGAACTGCCGGGCGCGCGGGCCCGGCCTGTTCGCGGCAAGCAGCCGAGCATGGCTTGCACACTCGATTCGAGGCCAAGTTTCAGAACATCGGGTGTTGGCGATATCGCGTCGCCAGATTCTTCGCACCACGGCGAAACCGAATCGGGGGCTGGCATAAGATTTCCGACCGCACTGCGAACGGACGCGCGATGAAGCGGAAATTACTCGGCTGCGAGCGGGGGGCGCGATGAAGATGGCGCGGTCTTCCAGGCGAGGCACGGCGATTTCACAATTTGGCGAGCAGGGTGCCAATCGCGAAGCTGCCGCGTTCAATGGCTCTCGTGAAATCACTTCGGCCAACGAACAGGGCAACCACCACCAGGCCTCGGACCGCATACGCGCAACGCGCGGCACAACCAACACGGGACGGCCGACGAACCATTGCGGACCAGCCAGCACGATTGAAATGCGCACGCGACTCGGCAACACCAACCCCTGCGATGGAGAGGCAAAGGCCGCGAGACCGCCGGAGAAAGACTCGCTTCGAAGCGGCACCCCTCGTCTGGGAACGCAAGCGAGAGGTGTGCGGGCGATGCAAGGCGGCCACGAGTCTTGTGTCGCGTCGAACCGGGGTGGAATCACCCTGTCTGACTCATGCGCACGCGAAGAGTCGCCGATGAGCCGAGCGCGCCGGACGGCCCGCACCGGAACGCTCGTGGTCATGACAGGACGGCATTGCGGGCCGCGCAGAAGCGTAGCGAAGGGTTCCGACTGGCGAATTTCGGGTGGCTTGTGCTCGAGCGCCGCCAGCGCGAGCGAACGCGCAGCTTGGGCTGGCGAAATGGCCGCATGCGCTCGCTCGGCCTCGGATCGCGCGGGAATCGCTCCGCGATCTGCCGGCCGCGGAAGTTTCAAGCGAATCACGTTCGCTGCGGGAAGACGGGCTGGCGAGGGCAAAAGATGCGACGCCTGTTTCCGCGGCAGCGGCTCGGCAAACAATTTCATTTGCACGCCGGGCGCCCTAGAAGGAACCGCCGGCGGGAGCAGGGGCCGTGCTCGACCCCACCGAGAACTGGCGGGCTGCTCTTCCTGCGTTGGCGCGCTGAACAACTCGAGATCGCCCGCCGGCAACAAGCCGTATAGCGGGAAACAACCCGTCGATTGCGGCAGTGCACTTCGCGACGCAGCTGCCACGCGGTCGCCGTCCTGCGCGCGGCGCTCTTCGAGAATGAACCGGGCGATGCGGGCTTCGACTTCGGATTCGACCCAGTCCTTTACGACTTCGCGAAGCTCCTTGCGCAGATTGGCGACGCGGCTCAGGCGCATCAGTTCAAAACTTTCGAGCCCGGCTTTTGATGATGTCACTAAATACCCGATCGCAGGACGCGATACACGCATGGATGAAACTCCCTGTTTGATGGCTCCCAGGATAGGAGGGAAGCGAGCAGCGCGCGGATAGTAGCACCAGATAGTATTAACGCAATAGTACTCTGACAGTACGCCAGGACTGCTAGTACGGCGGATTATTCACGATCGCCTTTTGATTTGGGAGTGAATCCGAAAGTGGATGTGGATGTGGCCTGAAAACTCAAGCGGCAGTTTGCAATCAAGGAGGCAACGATGGCAAGCGCGGCGGCCGTGAATCCAGCACCGCAACTGAGTTTTGAAAGCGCTCTCGCGAGCGTTTCTCCGGGACCGGGCGGAGCTCCGGAGGACGGGTCGATTCCAAGCGCCGGGTCGCTTCCGGGCGAGGACTCCCCGAAAGCGGAAATTCGCGATGCGGCCATCCCGCGCGAGCAGGTGCCGCGCCGACAACCTCCCCGGGAATTGGTTCACCCTTCCGAGGCGTCCGAACTCGACCGCAGGCAGTACAACCGGGAATACATGCGACAGTGGCGCGCCGACCCGAAAAACCAGGTTCGCGATCGCGAAAAACGGCGCGCGTGCTATTTCGCAAGAAAAGAGAGGAATGCGCGGAGGGAGGAGTCGCCCTATGTGGATTCCTACGGAAAGCCGTTGTGCGGGTTCTGCCGAAAGCGCCGTCCCACGGAGGAAGTTGTGCGACTACGCGTCTGCGATCGAGAGCCCAGCGGCTACGCGGAAGTGCGTATCCCGTACTGCGGGAAATGTTGAAAGCGGGTGAGACGTCAGAAAGTCGCGGCGAAAATCGTTCTTGTTGCGGTAGGGGCGCGGATGCCCTGCCCCTACAGAATCTTCAGCGCCGGGACCCGCTCGAGGGCTAAAGAGTGTGAAGAACGCGCGACGGACCCTGAGCCGCTAAAGCCGCATTGAATTGCCGGGATTGACGGCGGAGTTGAAACCCCGCCCTTCGAAAATGATTTACGACGGAGAGTTGAAATCGCGGTGAAGCCCGAGCCTTCTCCGAAAAGCGATGCGAGAGAAGAATTACAACGCGGGGTTGCGGGGCGTGCTGTTCGAAGCGCGGCACTACGAGCGCATGGGCTCGGCCGTGTGGCTCTATGGCTGGCTGATTCTGCGGCAGACGCATCAATCGGGCGCCGTGGGCTGGGTGCTGGGAGGCGCTGCGATCAGCTATCGCGAGATCGAAGAAGAAACAGGATTCAATTGCCGGACGCTCGAGCGTTGGATGGGGATTCTGCGAAAACACGGCTACGTTGAAACGGAGGCCGCGCCGGGCGGCGTGATCGTTCGGATCACGAAGGCAAAAAAATATTCACAGCCACCCCGCGGATTTGCGGGGGGTGTACGCAGATCCGCGTGGGGTGGTCCGCGGAATTGTGGTGCGGATCGGAGTCAAAACGTTTCGCACGAAGGATTTGCGGACCGGATAGGTAGTTCATCTGTAGAAGCAGAAATAGAAAAAACAACCTCCACCCCTTTCCGTTCAGTGCAAAACCAAATGCAAAGTCAAAAGCACGACCCTAAGAAAATCGGCCGGACCAATAATTTCCGTCAAGAAAATAGTCCACACAATCCCACTGAGACATCTTCGCGGGATTGTGCGCATACTCCCGATGTGCTGCCGGGAAATCCGCTTGGCAAGCAGCTTTGGGCCGATTTCGCGGAGCGGCGGCGCTACGCCTTGCTTCGCGCGGAACGCGAAGAGGCGATTCGGCGCGAGCTGGCCGTTGGCACGGGACCGGAGGTGAAGCGCTCATGAATCGAACGTCGCGGTTGAAATTGCGAAGGGAAGTGAGCCATGGAGGAATCGTTCCGCGCGGCTGGCAGATGGCGTGGTACGAGCCGCGGCGCCGCGTGGGCGTCTACTATCCGGCGCCGCTGCATTGGATCGTGCGCGTGCTGCGTGAATTTGCTTACCGGCTGCGCGCCGCATTGCAAACGCCGTCGATCGAACGCACCGAAGTGTTTCAGATGCAGCGGACGTACCGCGAGCGGCAGCGGCTGGCCGAAGAATACGCTCGCGGATACATGGCCGGATGGCGCGAATGTTTCGATGTGTGTCTGGACGCCGTGGAGCAGGAGATGGCCAACGGAACGGAAGCGTGGGACGTCGCGTCGTCGCTCCTGCCGCCGGCGTCGGAACCGTCGGATCGGAATTGAGTGTGATGCTGCGCGTGGATCGCGTGCGCGATCGTCCGCCGTATCCGGAGATCGCACGCGGTTCCATTGCGCTGGGCGATTTTGGAAGGGCGGGGTTTCAACGCCGCCGTGAATGTCAAGGATTCAATGCGGTTTTAGCCGCTGAGCTCACGGATTTCGAATTGCCGCACACGCTCTTTAGCTCGGCATGCCGCCCTGAAGGGCGGCGCTACGCGAGCCGCGCCGCGCGTCGTCATGCTGAGCTTCGCGAAGCATCTCTCTTCGGGCTCGCAAATTTTGGTGGGACGTGGCTGCAAACCCCGAATCGCTAGCATAAGCAGGGCGCAGCAAGGAGCGTCCCTACCGTGAGTTTACAAAACCGCTTCGCATGAGGTGAATCATGAAGGCTGCGGAAATCTTCGACGCATGTTACGGGCGTTATCGCGGCCTGTGCGAGTGGCTCGAGGAAACGACGGGCCAGATTCGCGCGATTGATTTGGACTTGCCATCGTCAGGGTATCAATGGCGGCCGAGCCGCGGGAGGGCCTCGGAGTACGTCGCTGATTTCGAGCGCATCGGGCGGCAGGCGCTGCGTCGTCCGGAATGGAAGGGCCGCCTCAAGCTATTTGAGATTTATTTTCTGCACAGCATCGAATACCGCCGCGCGATCGGGCTGGTTGGCGTAGCCGAAGGCACATTCGACTACTGGATGCGCGAAGTCAAACGTGCCATCGGCCGCGAACTCGGCCGCACCCAATTGTTTCCGCCCGCCCGGTATTTTCATCCGTGAGAGGCAATGGGAAATTCGGTAGTGGCCTAACTCTGCGTTGGTCTACTCCGCAGCTTCCTTATGGACAGGAATTTGGCCCGTTCCATAGCACTGATCGCAAGTCTTTCCGTCCCGCTGTCCACTACCATGACACAGAGGGCATTGAGTAGTTTTCGGTGGCTCCATACTAGTTTCCTCCGTTCGTTATCAATTCACCAAGCGTCCAAACATGATCTGTAAGGCCCGATTGCATGGCCGGGGTAACTCTCAACGGCATGTGGACGCGGCAGAAATTATAATATGCGAAGTACAGCGCGAGAGCCGCCTTGAGATTGCCCCACTTCTTTGAAAACGCGTTTGTGAGCCGCGTCGTCGCGCAACGGAAACGCCGATAACCCTTCCGATCTTTACCGAATTTGCTGCATTGAGCTTGGCAATTGTGGCAAGTCATCACTTTGGCTCTTGCTTTCTCCCGGACTCAGAGCCAAAATGACAGCGGGTTTCCAACCCTGTCCTTGGCTCATACCCGAGGACATTCCCCGTGAGCGGTTCGAGCCGCTTGCGGGGAGTGATTCTAACTTTGGTTGGACGTGGGGGGAATCGAACCCCCGGTGAGCGGCTTCCAGAAAGCAGTCACGGGACCATCCCTCACGCCCGAGAAGAAAAGAAGCCAGCGTTTCAATCGGACCCCGGTTGTCGCGCTGGCCTTTGTTTTTCATACAGTTATGAAGAGTCTATATCAAAATTGATGTGTTGTCAAATGGAATCGTATATTTTTATTGATATATACCAAATTTGTGGTAGAATATGCCTGATCTCAGAGGTGCTTGGAATTGGTCGTTCCGAGGATACGAGACGCCGCTTGGTAACCGTCTCGCTCAGGACTGGTTTGATGGCCTGTCAGACGAAGCCAAAGATGGGGCCAGAGACGCGATTGGATACCTGCAACACTCCCCAATTCATCTGTGGAAACGTCCGCACTTTGAGAAGTTAGAGGACGGAATTTCAGAGGTTAGGTTTAGGGTTGGCAAGGTCAGGTATCGATTTTACGGCTACTTCGGCCCTGGCGGATTTTTTAGATCGTACACGTTCTTACACGGAACAGACAAGAAGGTCCGCAATGATGTACATGGCAAAGGAATTGCTAGAGTTCGGATGGGAGAAATTGAGCGGAAAGAGGCACGAACGCACGAATTTGAATTCGAAGATGAGCCTGATCCGTCGCTTGCGAAGAGGTAGAGAGGCGCGCGCTCAATTTGTTTCTTCGCACCTAGATAAGACTATCGCCTTCCAGCTTAGGGCAATTCGCGATGAGCAGAACTTGAGCCAAGAGAAATTAGCCGAGATGGTTGGCATGAACCAAAACGCCATTTCCCGCCTCGAATCTGAATGGTATGGCAAACCTACAATTCGCACACTAAAGAGATTGGCCGCAGCTCTTGATGTGGCATTGGTGGTCCGGTTTGTGCCCTTCGGCCAATTGGTCGATTGGGTTAGTGGCACGCCTTTCGTTGACGAGGGGCTTTCAACTGATTCCCTTGCCGTTCCCAACTTCGAAGAGGAAGAGAAACGCTCCGAGAGGGCGGCAGTTCAAGTCAATATACCGATATACGATCGGGCTACAAAGGTGAATTGGCCGAATTTTCCCGATTTCACCACCAATTATGATGCCTTGCTTACGGGATATGGGAGAGTTAACTTCCCAACGAATGCGGATGAAAGCAACCTTGTCACCTTCGAACAGACGATTGGACCGCTAGAACGTTCTGGGTCTGTGGAGGAAGCAGTCGGAGCCGCATATTTCACGGCCGTTGTCGCCGCTTCCAACAATGACCAAGTCGCGACTTTTCATTTGATAGGAGAAATCAATGGCAGCAGAGCAAGAGAAGAAATCAGGTAACCCAATACGGACGGAGGGTATCCCGAGTTTGTACGCCAACGTTGCTAGTCTTACGATGGGTTTTCACGACGTAAGAATTTACTTCGCCGAGGCATCCCCTAAAGAGGTCACGACAGAAGCTACAGAAGTCCGAGCAGTTGAAAGCTTCGTCGTTCCGAGGCTCTGCGTTGTCACAAACCCAGAATTCGCTCGGAATCTTCGCGATGCCCTCATTGATTCCATTAAGAAGTACGAGACCCAATTCGGGCAACTAAGACCGAATCCAATCACGCCCACTGACAAGAAGTGACCGCTCGAAACCGTCGCACACCAACACAGTCTTAGGACACTACCGGAAATTCCTGGATGTTGCAGTGCAATTGATGCTGGACTACCGTACAGTATTATGCCAGGCTGCCATTATTGGTTCAATATACACGGCTTTTCGAGGTGCGGGAATGAATGGAGCTCTTGCCGGAGTAGATTTGAAAGCCGGGGGGCAAACTCATAATGCATTGCTCGGGCGAACTTTTTTGCGTCACTTCAAGATGGTATACGGAGGGCGGAGCGGTACGGTCACCATTTCGTCCCCTTGAAAACGAATTATCCGCGTCGAGAGACTAGCGGTTCGACAGGCGGGTTGAGATGATGCGGAGAAGCAGGGAACGGAGCAATCCGCCGACGGTCATGAACGGCAGCAGCAGCACTTGGACGTACACCGAAACTCCCGCCCAGAAGTTAGCCCACCACAAACGATTTTCCTCCGCCATCGATTCCTCGATTTTCAACTCCCCATAAAGCGCAAAATTCGTTCCGCACTTTTCGCACCGTAGCCCTTCGCGCTGTTCGTGCCAGCAATTCGGACAGCGACGAATCAGGACGTAATGGCACTGCGTGCAGAACGACGCGCTATTGGTATTTGTGTGGCCGCATTTTGGGCACGCGATCGCGCCGGTCTGCGTTGCGGCTTGCTGCGATGGATTGGTTATCATGTGAGTGTTTCTGCCATTTTGTAATGACGTTTGGGTCGAGCTTCAGCGGCTAAAGCCCTTCGTCATTTGCATCCGTTGCGGCGGGGTTGAAGCCCCGCCTTCCGAGCCTCCCTTTCAAATGCCAAAGTCACAAACTGCCGGGCTGAAGCCCGGCGCTACAAAGGCACACGGGGTCTGTTTCGGGTTGCTTGTGTAGCGCCGCCCTTCAGGGCGGCATGCAACTCGAACGAAACGCTCGCGGTTTGTGCGTATGAGTGCGGCGCATTCGTGGCTTCTGTCGAGCGCGCCTCGCCATTTCGTTTTGCGGCGTTTCAGGCATGGTCACGGCTCACGTGCGCTTCTTGCGGTCGCGCGAGGTGAACAGCGAACGGAGCAACGGAAACGCGGTGAAGGGAAGCGCGATCAAATTTTTGGCGAGAGCGATGTTGCGGTCGCCGCGTTCGTGGAAGGCGTCGGCCGCCGATTCCTTGGGCGCGACCACGGCGGCGATGTACTTCAGAAAATTGACGCCGCATTTTTCGCACTTGCCGCCGGTGCGCTGTTCGTGTTTGCACGCCGGACACTGGTAGCGCAGCGTCATGTGGCAGCGCTGGCAGAATCGCGCCACGTCGCGCGCGCTGGCGCCGCACTTCGGACACTTGATCATCGGGCGCGCGCCGGTAACGCCGAGATCGGGCGCAACCGCGCGAGTTACCGGCGCAGCGAGTTTCGCAGGCGGCTGGGCCGCACGAATCGCTAATCCCGGCTTGCCGGGCGAAGCTGGACCTTCGCTCATACACCCATTGTATCGGCTGGACGGCGGCCAAGCGTGATGGTGCCGCCGCGTGCGTCCGGGGCGTTACTGTACGCCGGGACAGGCTGGCTGCGGGATTGCTCTGCGTCACCTCGCACCATTTTGGCCGCTGCGCTTTAGGTCGCTTGTGTAGCGCCGCCCTTCAGGGCGGCCGGCCGAGCGCGCTAATCGCCGCTCCAACGGCAGGCGCGCTGCTCGAACGAAGGTATGCGGCTCGTGCAGGAGGAAAAGAGCAGGATGCCGGGCTGAAGCCCGGCGCTACAAAGGCGGGCAGCGGACGCATGAGCCTGGAATTATTTCGCAGGCGCTGGCACTGGCGACGGGCACGGTTGCCGTGCTCGTACGATCTCTGCGCAGCAGGGGGCCCCTACGGGGTGCGGAGGCTAGCGGAAGGAAGGGAAGCGGAGCTTGCGGCGGGGCGACGTCGATTCGTCGTACACCTTTTTCGATTGCGCGCCGGGTCCGGCGCCGTGATGGGGCGCGGAGCAGGCCTTGTGGCTGGGGTCGGCTTTGCGCGGAGCCGCTGCCGGATCGCACTTCGCGTTCGGAACCGGCGCTAGCAATCCTGCGACGTGGCCGAGGCGTTCCAACTTGAAAGGCTTGGCCATGCAAACGACGGCGCCCATCTTGTGCGCGTTCGAATAATCGCTGGGGTACGCCGAACTGGTGGTGAGCACCACGGGAATGTGCCGCAGCGAGCGAGTCGCCTTTACGTGCGCGCAGAGATCGTAGCCCGGCATGTCTTCGCCTTCGATTTCCGCAACGATCAGCGCGGGCGCAAGCATGTCCAGGATTTCGCGAGCGTCCAAACCGTTATTCAGCGCCATTACGTCGTAGCCTTCGCTTTGCAGGTAAGCCTTCATGGATTCGCGAAGCGCGCCGTTCGAGTCGACGGCCACCACCAGCGGCCGCTTGGTTTCGCGCCCGTCGACATTTGCCTGCGCTCGAACCGTCACATCCGCGAATTTGCGCCCGGAGGCGTCAACCAAGTGCTCGCCGATTCCCACGCCCAGCGCGACCGCGACGGCGCGCCGGCCATCGGCCATCTCAACGATTCGCGCGACGCGGCCTTCTTGCTCGGTGCGAATCGCGCCGGGCGCGTCGCTGTACGGGAACGTGACGGCTACTTCCATGCCCGCGCAATAATCCGGGCAATCGGAAACGAAGAGAATGCCGGATCGAGACACGTCGATGGTGGTCGAGATTTCGTCGGGACCGTTCCTGGTGACGTCCACGCCGCGCACGCGAATCGGCGCGGAAATCAGTGCGCGGCGGCGTTGCCGGCGTTCCTCGGTTTGCTGGGCGGCTGCGGGCGGCTCGGCGGCCTCTGCATCGCCGCAACGCGGCGCATCGGAATCGCGAGCCGCGGCCTCACGTTCGACAACGACGGACGCGCATTCCGTGGATTGAATCGCTTCCGCTGCCGCCGCGATGGCCTCGGCGCTGCCGATCGAAAGCGAACCAGAGCTGCCATCGGAAAGCGCGCGAGCCACGTCTTCGATAGCGGTTTCATCCGCGGTTGCGACGACTGCCTGCGCGTTCATTTCCTCGATCGACCAGGAGGCCGAGCCATTCAGAGCCGGATCCGCGAGCACGGTCTCGATCGCGGCGGCATCGAATTCGACGGCCTCGATCTGGGCATCGATCTGAATTTCCGGGTCTTCTTCGCCTTCCGATTTGCCATTGGCCGCCTCAGAGCAGACGGCGGCTTCGGCAACGGCCGCTTCCGCGGCCTCGCAATCCGAAGACAAATGCTCGTTCGTCATTCCGAGGGCCGGTGTTTGGCCCGAAGAATCTCTCTTGCCGCCGCATTCGAACGAAGAGAGATTCTTCGCTTCGCTCGGAATGACGGGCGCAGTGTAATCGCCGCCGGCGATGGATTCCGGTTCCGGTGCGCTGACGCAGGACGATTCCGAAGGCGCGTCGATTGCGGCGGGATCGTCTCGTTGATCTTGAGTTTGCGTTGCTTGCGCGCCGGCGGTTGCAGCGTAGGCGGCGAGGGCGTTCTCGGAAAGAGCCGCTTCGATGGCGGCTGAATCGAACGCGGCGTCTTCGGCTTCAGCAGCGTCGTTCTCCGCGATTTCGGATTCCGGCGCATCGCGCGCTTCGACTGGCGCGGCAATCATATTCTGGTCGTCGAACTCTTCGCCGGCGGCGTAAGCGTAGGCGGCCAGAGCGGACGCGGCTAGCATCGCTTCGATGTCGGGAGAATTTGTCGCGGCACCCGCGGATTCCTCGCACGTGGCGTTGCCCGGCAATTCGGCCGGAATTTCGGCGCCGGTGGCGCCGCAGAAGTGGGCGACGCCGAACTCCCGCGCCAATTCGTCGGCGAAATCGCGACCCATGCCGGCCGCTTGAAGCGCGGCATCGCTGGCTGCCAACTGCGCGCCGGTAATCGAGGAATGGATTGCGTCACTCATGCCGTCTTCAACCCCTTGCCCTTGCGTGCCATCTTGTAGCGCCGGGCTTTAGCCCGACATTCTTGCGATCATCGGTCACTCAGCGCGTAAAACCTTGCCGCCCTGAAGGGCGGCGCTACATGAGCGCCGGTACGCGGCGCGTATCTCTTTCCAGCAAGGCAATCTTAGCGGCAGGCCTGCAAAGTGTCTGTAGAGGGGAAGGCACATTTACCCAGTACGCTAGTTTAGCCGGGGCCTTAGTACTGCGGTACTGGCCGCTAGAGAGATTGCCCGGCGACGGGCGATTGCGGGTTGCGCACCCATGCCACCCTGAAGGGTGGCGCTACAACGGCAAACCGCTTCGGGCGCGGATGCGGGTTGTGTAGCGCCGGGCTTCAGACCGGCACGTGCAGTCCACGCAAACGAACCAGGTGTGCACCCATGCCACCCTGAAGGGTGGCGCTACAACAGCAAACCGCTTCGGGCGCGGATGCGGGTTGTAGCGCCGGGCTTCAGACCGGCACGTGCAGTCCACGCAAACGAACCAGGTGTGCACCCATGCCACCCTGAAGGGTGGCGCTACAACGGCAAACCAGTTCGGGCGCGGATGCGGGTTGTGTAGCGCCGGGCTTCAGACCGGCATTTGCAGTCCACGCAAACGAACCAGGTGTGCACCTATGCCACCCTGAAGGGTGGCGCTACAACGGCAAACCGTTTCGGACGCGGATGGGGGTAGTGGCACGCTGCCGCTTGTTACATCCAGCCAAAAGCAAAAGCCTCCGGAATCTTGCGATTCCGGAGGCCTTTCGTTGATGCCGTTCACCCTGGCTGAACTAGAATTCGTACCTCAGCCAGAACTTGATTGAGCGGCCGCCCGATGCGTCCCCCGCGCTTGATCCTGAGTTAATGAACGCGGCTGGATCGTTAAAATTAGGACTCAGCAGGTCATACGTTGGCGTGTACAGGTTGCCGTGGTTTAGAACGTTAAAGAACTCTGCTCTAAACATCAAAGACTGCCTTTCGGTAATGGGGAATCGCCGCTCGATGCTGGTGTCCCAAAAGACTTGACCCGGACCGTAGAGCGAGTTTCGTCCCACAGTTCCGTTGCCTCCCGCTGGAATCAGGAAGTGGAAGCTGCTGGCAGGACCCGGGAAACAGAGCGATGTATTACCGAGGCAGTCCTGGGTCAACCCAAAAAAGGTTCCAGGTGTGGCAGTTAGGCCGAGCTGCACCCCATCAATACCGTTGGTGTCGAGGGGCACCGACTTGTTTCCGATATTTGGACGATCGTTCGTGCGGCCATCGCCGTTTACGTCAAAGCCGTCGAAAACGGTGTCCGGCGTTCCGGTTTCAAGGGTTGCAATCGAGGACCACTGCCAGCGATCGGTGAGCGCCTTCGTAAGCCAGTTGCGCCCTGAATAGGGCATATCCCAAACATACGAGATGTTAAACCGATGACGACGGTCGAAGGCCGAAGGTCCGTATTCGGCAGCCTGGTTGAAGACATCTTGAGCTACCGAGCTGCCACCTGTAGATACGAAGACCTCGGAACCCGTATCGAGAAACTTAGAGTACGTGTACGCGCCCCGCACTGTGAAGGCCGTATTCAACCGGCGTTCCACTTCGAGCTGTGCGGAATTGTAATTCGAATGGCCCGCATTTGAACGCACCAGGATATCTCCAAAGTTCGGGTTCAAGCGGGGTCCAAAGTTCACCGTCGGATTGAAATCCTGGTTCACGTACAAGTTCTGGCCGCGGGTACCGACGTAAGCGGCGGTAACGATAAACTTGGACGGTAGCTCGCGCTGAATATCGAAATTCCACTGCTGGGTCATGGGGCTTTTTAGATTGTTCGCGATGGTATCGACTGTGGTGAAGGGATTGGCAACCGGCGTTATGGCCGCCAGAAGGGCGGAGGTGTTTGCCGCACCGCGTCCCGCGCCGCCCGTGACGGTGCCGCCGGTCACGTTTGGCGCTGAGGCCGCCGTGTTATCCACGATGTTCGTAAAGAGGCCGTCGTAGAAGACGCCGTAGCCGGCGCGAATAACCGTCTTATCTTCTCCAAAGATCCGCTGGCCCCAATGCGGCGTGTAGGCTATGCCCAGCCGCGGACCGAAGTTCTTGCGATCGGGCTGCTGCTTGAAAGCGAACGCGCCGGGGAACGATGATCCGGGAATTCCGAACCCGAGCGCATAATTGATCGCAGGAAATTTGAGAGAATTCTCGACCGTGCCCCAATACTCATATCGAAGTCCGAGATCGAGCGTGAGATTGTTCTTCACGCGCCACGTGTCCTGGACATAAGGCGCATAAATCGTAAGGCTCGGGGTCACCAGAGGGCTTCCGAACACCTTAGAAACCGAACCGCCCTGACCCGTAAAGTCATCAACGAAATTTCCTAGCGAGCTGAATCCTCCTCCGAGTGCGTAGGAGATATCTCCGCGAGAGTTGAATGGGATTTCGTCTCTAACAGTCAGGTGCGTAATGTCCGCGCCGAATTTCAGGGTGTGGCGTCCGGCACTGTAGGACATGGCTTCCTGTCCCTGAATTGTCTTGTGGCCCCTTCCCTGAGGAAATCCAGAACCTACCCCCAATGAGGGATAGCCGACATCCGAGCCGAAGTCGATTTCAGGAATGTTGGCGAGAGGGCCAGCCAGAGTCTTCGGGGTTTGAGCAAACGCGAAATTGATATTCGTGTACGAAGCGCGCAGCTCGTTCACCAGGCGACTCGAGATAGTATGAACCCACTGCGCGTGGAAAAGCTGCGAAGGACCGCCCTGCAAAGTTTCGAACTGCGGAAGGTTGATAGCATTGGCAAAAAAGTCCGGCGACAATGCGCTGTCGTCGCGAATGTAACCTGCCGAAAGCACGTCGCTCGGACCGATATGCCAGTCCGCGCGGTAGTATTGTTGCCGATCATTTGACGCTTCTGGCACTCCGCCCAGTTGAAATAAGCCGCTCTTAACGCAGGGACGCCCGCCGCCCAGAGCTGGACACGTCGGGCTGAAGAGACCAGTACCCGCTTGAGCTCCGCTCGCAACCTCGGGCGCAGTCAGGCCTCCCAAAGAGCTTAGAAGCAACTGGACGTTTGGATTGGGTAGCAAGGATTGAAGCGTGGCCACACCGGCCGCAGTTGGCAGGAATTCATTTGACGGACCCGTGCCGCGTTGCCGAATGCGATCCCACTGGAGGCTGGCAAAAAAGAACAGCTTGTCTTTGACAACGGGACCCCCAACATCGAAGCCGAACTGGTTCTCAATAAAAAGAGGCTTTGTAAGTCCGGCAATCTTGTTTTGCGCCGGATCGGTCCCGAATGCGGAGTTGTTTGCGATCTCCCAAGCCTGGCCATGGTAGCTGTTGGTGCCGCTCTTGAATATGTAGTTTCCGACCGAACCGCCGCCGCGTCCGAATTCCGCACTGTAGGAGTTTGTGAGGATCGTAAATTCCTGAACTGCGCCGACATTGGTTGGCTGGTAAGCCTGCCCGGAAATGCTGTAATCGTTGTCATCGACGCCATCGATGAGGAAATTGTTCGCGCGAGGACGAGTCCCATTGACCGAATAGCCGAACCCGTTCGTAAAGCCCTGGCTTGCGCTGCCACCGGCCGGAATATCCTGCACCCCCGGCAGAGTCTGCGCCAATTCAGCAGGATTGGTGCCTATGTATGGCAGATTCTCCACTTCTTCCTTGCCCAGGCTCTCTCCAAGCTGACCGGATTGCGTATCGATCGTCTGCGCGGCGGAGGCTTCGACGACGATGGTTTTGTTAACAACGCCTAACTGGAGCTTGCCGTCTACGGTTGTCGTCACGGAGCCGCGCATGATCACCTGCCCCACCTGGAGGTCCGCGAAACCGGACGCGCTGAACGTGACTGAATACGTGCCGGGTTGCAGACCGTCCATACGGTAAGTGCCGGCGGAATCCGTCGTGGCCTCGTATGACTGACCGTACTGCGGGCTCAACGCTTTCACTTTCGCGTTTGGCACCGCAGCGCCGGATTGATCTGTGACAGTGCCTACCAGCGTGCCGTTGCTGGTCTGCGCGTTGGTAAGCGTCGGCATCAGCATTACCGCAAACAAAAACGCAAATGCACTCAGAGCTACACGGAAATTCCTCATCCTAGCCACCCCCATGCAAATTTACTCGCCGATCAGAACCCCACCCGAAGGACCAAGCGGCCGTTCAATCGAGATAAACTGACAACTGAACAATCGGCAGGATCATCGCTCCGCACGAATTTACGTTCGGGCTGCCGGTTTTAATGTGTATTCAACAACAAATTAATAGGCTCCCGGCCAGTCACGTGCGAGCGGTCGCACTACCTTGAAGTGGTGAAGGTAGCTGCCAGAAACCTAATCAATCACTGCCGCCAGTTCATGCACATTGGCTACCAAACTAATTTCAGAGAAAAGCATTCGCTAACTCGCTTATTCTGCAATGCCAGCGGGCTGCGATTTGAGAGTTCTGAGGTTTTCGCCACGAAACAATTCCGCTTTTGCGAATATTTATGTGAATTTCTGGAGATGGATAGGCTGCGGAAAAATATGTTGTCTCGCTACTCTCTTGCCCTGAGCCGTCGCGAAGGGGTCAGCGTGGCGTGCCGCGCTTCAGCTTCCGCTGAGAGGAATGACGAAGGGCCTGGCATCTTCGCCGCGCATCGCGATGCGGCCAGCCAAACATCGTGCCGTCGCAAAACGTGCCGCCCTGAAGTGCGGCGCTACAAAACCTTCACGCATGACACTCCCGACATGCACCCGCAGAGGATGGCCTGGCATCAAATCTTCCTGGACGGGGAACAGTGATAAAGAAAATGCTGCGATGCCGGCCCGACGGCGTATCTCCTTGGTTTATTATATTCAGGAACCGGCCACAGGCATCCAGACCAAAGGCCGCGGTTTTTCAGGGTGCAAATGAGGGATACAAATCAGCGGATCGCTTTCGCCGTGCTTTTGGGTCTGGTCTACTTGCTGGTTCCGGGGACAGTCCACGCGCAGGTGACTACGTCGCAATTCGACAATGCGCGCACCGGCGCGAACATGAACGAGCTCTGGCTGACGCCGCAAAACGTGAACGCTCGTCAATTCGGCAAGCTTTTCACGCTGCGCGTGGACGGCGATGTGTACGCTCAGCCGCTGTATCTTCCGCAGTTGGGCATTCGCGGCAAAGGGCTGCACAACGTGCTGTTCGTCGCGACGGAACACGATAGCGTTTACGCGTTTGACGCCGATGGCCAGACGGCCGCGCCTCTCTGGCAGGCGAGTTTTCTGAATCGTGCGCGCGGCGTGACGCCGGTTCCCGACGCGGACCTGAATTGCCCGCTCATCGCGCCGGAAGTGGGAATCACATCAACGCCGGTAATCGACCGCACCACCGGAACGCTGTACGTCCTCGCGCGGACCCGCGAGCCGGGAAGCGCTGGGCATCCGAAATACGTGCAGCGGCTGCACGCGCTCGATGTGATTTCAGGCGCGGAGAAATTCGGCGGGCCGGTCGAGATTCACGCGTCGGTGAAAAGCTCGCTAGGGCCGGTGGATTTTGATGCGCACCGCCAGAATCAGCGCAGCGGATTGCTGCTGGCAAATGGCAACGTCTATATCGCGTGGGCGTCGTCGTGCGACTGCGGCCGCTATCACGGATGGGTGATGGCCTACGACGCGCAGTCGCTGCGCCAGGTGGCCGTCTTCAATACTTCGCCGGACGATCAGCAAGGAGGCATCTGGCAGTCGGATACTGGGATCGCGGCGGATAATGCCGGAAACGTGTTCATCAACGTCGGCAACGGGAAATTCGACGCGGCGTCCGGCGGGCGGGACTACGGTGACAGCGTCGTAAAATTAAATCTGAGCCCGCGCGGCCTTTCGGCGATGGACTATTTCACGCCTTACAATCAAAAACATTTGAACGACATCGATCTCGATCTCGGCTCGGGCGGCGTGCTGCTGCTTCCAGACCAGCCCGGTGCGCATCCGCACTTGCTGATTACGGCGGGCAAGGAAGGCGTCGTGTATGTGATCGACCGGGACAAGATGGGCCGCTTCCACGAAGGGAGCGACAGCCACGCGGTGCAAACACTGCCGGCATCGGCTGGAGGCCTTTTCGCCGCGCCCGCTTACTGGAACCAGCATGTGTACGTCACGTTCAGCGATGATGTGCTGAAGGATTTTCTGGTGCGGAATGGGCGGCTGTCGAGCCAGCCGGCCGCTCGCGGCAAGACGAAGTTTCCGTATCCGGGTGCGACTCCGGCGGTATCCGCGGATGGATTCGCGAATGGCATCGTGTGGATTGCCGCATCTCATGGCTGGCAACTGAAGGACGTGCCATCCGTGCTGCACGCCTACGACGCCATGAACGTCGGGCGCGAGCTTTATTCGAGCGAGCAAAATAGCGCGCGCGATCGCGCCAGCGCCGCCGTGCGGTTCACCATCCCGACAATCGTCAACGGGCGCGTGTACGCCGGCGGGCGCCGCGCCGTCGACGTCTACGGCCTGCTCCCGCCGGCAACGAAGAACAAGAAGTTCGCACGCAAGTAGCGGCGCGCAAAACCCGCGCGCCCGCAAACTACCCGCGCCGTCAAATTCACATTCCGTCGCGATTCCCTGCGTGCGCCGGCGTTCCCGGCTACGGGAGTTGCCGATTCGGGCGTTGCCCAATTAAAATGACTTGTACGTAAACATACAAGTATGTAGAATTGGGACGAAAACGTACATGAGAACCGAAATGCACGCGGTACTGATTGCGGACGTCGTTCGATCCAGCTCGCGCCCCCGGCTTCGCGCGCTGCTGGGCAAGCGGCTGGCCGCGGCCTCGCGCGATCACCGGAAGCGCGGGCTGATCCGGCTGCCGTACTCGGTGACCGCCGGGGATGAATTCCAGACGATTCTTGCGGATCCTCTGCGGGTCCCCGAAGCGGTTCTGGACCTGCGAGTTAGGCTGCAACCATTGCAGCTCCGCATCGGGATCGGATTCGGAAAGGTCGCCGGGCCCATTCGGCCGCCGGTGAACCGCCTGGGTGGACGGGCCTTCCAGTTGGCGCGCAAGGCCATCGAGAACGCCAAGCGAAGCGGGACATTCCATTTCGACATACTAACGTCCTTCCGGTCGGACAATCGAGCGTTTGATTCCGCCGCGAATTTGATTTATGGTCTGCACGACACGCTGGTTCTGCAAATCACGCGGAAGCAGTGGGAGGCGATCGCGGCGTACCGGGCTACGCGCCGGATGGAAAGCGCCGCCAGGCGGCTGGATATCGATCCTTCCACGATATCGCGAAATCTAAAACGGGCTTGCTTCTGGCAGCTCGAGCAGACCGTGGAAGGCATGCGGGCCTTGCTAGACGAGACTATTTTCTGATTTGTACGATTTCGTCCCAAAAGGTAAGTCTTGTACGAAAACATACAAATGCTCTCACGGGGCTTTTTGGCCCTTTATCTCGCCCACCTGCTTTCCGATTTCGTGTTTCAAACCTCCCGCCTGGTGCGGCGAAAATGCGAGGGCCAGGTGTCCGGATATCTGGAGCACGGCGTGGTTCTCTACGCGAGCGCCATCGTTATCGCTGGCTTCTTTGTGCCGCACGTTGCTGCTTCGCTCCGGTTTTATTTCGTCGTGTTTGGCCTCACGCTGGTTCACCTGCTCATCGACTTTTGCAAAATCAACCTCGCGCGCGCGAAAATTACCGGAAACGGCGCGCGGTCGTTTCTCGGCGATCAGGTGTTGCATTTCATCACGGTCGCGCTGGCCGCGGCGCTGATCGTTCGCGCACCCCTGGCCGAATTGCGGCCCGTGCTGGGCGCTCTGCGAAGAGTTGACGAGCGCGTGCTTCTGCTTTTCGTGGTGTACGCCGGCGTGATTTTTGCGGGCGGATACCTGATCCGGTTTCTCACCCGGCCGATGATGGGCCACGCGCGTGCGGGCGATTCGCAAACGCAGGAATCGCGGTCGCAACTGAACAATGCCGGGATGTACATCGGGTGGCTCGAACGATTCCTGGTGCTGACGGCTCTTCTTCTGCACTCGCCCGCGACGGTTGGGCTGATCATCGCGGCGAAATCGATCGCCCGCTATCCGGAGTTCAAGGACGAGCGGTTTGCCGAATATTTTCTGATCGGAACGCTTTTGAGCATCGGCATCGCCATCTTCGGCGGCGTTGTGCTGCAAAAGGTCTTTTATGGAGGCTTCGCGCTGCCTGGCTAAGTTCCGGCGGGCGGCTCGGTGCGTTTTGCGCGTGCTGGAAAATTATCATGGAAGAAACGCTGAGTTCGCGGCTGGCTGAGATCGTGCTTCCGGATTCCGACGGCGAGCCGGTTCGGCTGGGCTCGCTGTGGCGCCACCAGCCGGCGGTCATCGTATTTCTTCGGCATTATGGCTGAATCTTCTGCCGCGAGCACATCGCGCAGTTGCGCGAGCACGAACAGGAATTTCGCGAAAAGGGTGCGCAACTGGCCGCGATCGGTCTTGGCGACCGGCGATACGCGAAGGCCTTCCGCAAGGAAGAGCGCATCACGTTCCCGCTGCTGATCGACGAGGGACGAATCGCTTACCGCGCCGCGGGACTCGGCAGCGCATCGCTGCTCCATCTGGTGCGCCGCGATAATGCCGCAGCCCGCAAGCGAGCCCGTTCCCGCGGTCATGGCCAGCACAAGACGGGGAAGGATCCATTTCAGCTAGGTGGGAGTTTCGTGTTTGGGCCCGGAAACATGGACCGCTTCGTGCACGTCAGCGAAACCTTCGGCGACAACGCCTCGATAACCGCCTTGCTTGCAGCCGTTCCGTAGAGGCTCCTATACGCCGCCTCGACGGGTACGTTAGCGCGGTTGGACTTACGCATGGAGTTTATACAAAAACTGCAACCGCCTCTAGTATAATAAGAGCGCATTAGCAAGCCTTTTAGTAATAAGGAGATAGGGCGTGGCCCAAGAAACCAAGCTGCTTTTTGATCTTAGCGACATAAGGTCTTTACGGTTTGTTTGCCAGACCGAAGGATGCGGAGCGATTCAGTCTTTTCCGTTAAAGAATTGGCAAAGAATCCCGCGCGCATGCTCAAACGATGTGACGCACGACTGGATTAAAGGCGGCTCTCAAGAAGAGAAGACGCTTGCAGAGTTGAAGTCTGTCCTACAAACATTGCTCAAATACAACGGCACTTCGACATTTAAGGTGCAACTTGAATTTGATAATCCAGAGAATGAGGATTGACGTGGAAAAGCGTGCTCTTGAGAGAGGAAGTACCCGCCCGCAGACCTATTTGCGCAGCACGCGCGTGCTACATCAAAACGGCAAGGCTGCGAGCGAGCACCGACAGGTACGACGGCCACTTCGTTTCTGGCCTATGGCAGGGCCAGAATTGCAACGAAGTGGACAGAATCTTTGTCCGCTTTGTGACCTATGGCAGGGTCACTTGCTGCAACGGGTAAACAATTCGCGCCGTGTCCGTCTTTGCCCTATGGCAGGGGCCATGCTGAAGAATATATTCCTTTCAGCGTGGCCTTATCAAGAGCGCGTTAACTACAACCGCTTGTTGTTAGGGAGATGGTACCCACTACATCTTGCGATTGACAAACAGCAAGCGGTTGTTGTATTCTGCCTTACGAAAGAGAGGCGGAAAATGAAGCCATCGAAGATGCTGTCAAGGTTTATGGAAATGCTTTCGGAGGGCCTGAGCAAGCCAATGACAGGGTACGTGCGGGACATGATATTCGGCATTTCGGTAGGGCGCAGTACGATGCTTTCGGAGATCGGGCGTTCGCTCGGGGAAGAGGCGGAACTAATTACAACCGAAATGCGGCTGTCTCGCAATCTTGTGAATCGCAATATCGACGAAGCGGCCATGCTCGAGCACTATCTGCAAGCTGTAGAGCCTTTCGTTCAAGATGCAGTTATCGCGCTGGATTTTTCAGATATTCGCAAGGAATACGCCGAAAAACAGGAATGGCTCTGCGGGATTTGGGATGACACGCGCAAGGAAAAAGCCTACGGCTATTGGCTTCTGAATATCGAAGCGATTGACGGCGAGCGCCGACACTTCCCGCTATGGCTTGAGCCGTTTTCGCAGAATGCGCCGGGGTACAAGAGCCAAGCGGATGTTGTCGAAAGCGCGATCAAGAAAGTGGCAGCGCATACAGGCAAGAAATGCGTATGGGTTCTTGATCGTGGATATGATGGTGCGAGCTACATCGAAATTTTGGAACGTGCGGGATTGACCTATTGCGTTCGCCAAACTGGACGGCGCAAGGTTTTAGGAGAAGATGGGATTCCGGCTCTTACTTCTGACATTGCCGCGAAGGTTGAGACCCCACACATGGGAACGTGGCACAGCGTGGTAAAGGGCCGCGAATATCCTTTTGTTTTCCGATACGGTTCAGCGCGAATCACTTTTCCGGCGGATGGCGTGATGCGCCGATTGATCGTGGTAAAGGTTCGCAATCACAAGACTCCGCTAATGCTTTTGACAAACAGCGCAGCACCGAATCTCGCCGCTATCTCGAATCTCATAATCGCGTACTTCAAGAGATGGGGAATCGAAGAAGGCACTCGGCTGGTAAAACAAGTCTTTGACCTTGAGAACGTCCGCGCCATGTCATTCGCCGGAATTCGGCGTATCGTTCTTTTCGCATATCTCGCCTACGGATTTCTCTGTCTATTCGCAAGAAAGGCAGGAAAAACGGCGATGTGTTTGGCGCTGCGGTTCTACAAGAGCTTCGCGCCGAACGTCCCGCCGCATTTTATCTACTACAGGCTGGCTCACGCGCTCGCTGCAATTTTCTTGAGCGAAGGGCCGCCGGGAGACATAAGTGAGCGTTGAGCCTCGATTAGACAAGGCAACGGCGATGATAGCCGACATGAGGAACGACCTGCGAAAACTTGGCTTGCCTGCGAATCATCAATTGCAAGCGTATTTCTGCGGTGAATGTGGAGACGTTGTTTTGGTCTGTAGCGGCACGCCTGCAATCAAGCAGACCAAATGCAGCGCGTGCGCGTCTATTCAATATCTACAAACCTGTCATCGCCGAGAGCTTCTGGATACGCTTTACGTTCAAGCGGCGTCAGTTTCCGATGAACCTCAATTACCTGCGCAAGGAAATAGATAGACTCATGGCCGTTCTTACACGAAGCGTCGAAGGTCGCATCATCGGCGAAGAGTTCATCTTGTCGCTCCGCGCCTATTCCTATTGTGGCCACAGCAATATTTCCGCATGTTTCACATTTGAAACTGAAGTAGTAGGAGGCCATTTATTGTTTTGGCGGTCTGCCGCCCTTGCGTTCTTTACGCATGGCCTGAATCTTTCGGAAGTAGTCAGGACCGCGTTCGGCGGTTGCCCGTCCGCCACGCCGACCGAGGGAAACGGCAGCTTTGTTTTTCTTTGCCATGCCGCAAGAGTACAAAAGGCGCTTGCAGTTTGCAAGAAGGAATTATGTATAAACTCCATACTTACGCCTATTGCGAACGCGTTAAATCTCTGGTACTATGTAGTTGCGTTTGTTGCTTGAGTTGCTTATCGCGTGCAAGGAGGCTGCCGGACAAACGTCCTGCGGCCTTTTTTTGTGACGGGGAGAGGCGGACCAAAGCACCAAATAGCTTTCCGGATGGTTAACAGCCATCTTGTGAATAATTTAGGAGCACCAGAAGTGAGCAGAGAGCAAGGTACAGTCAAGTGGTTCAACGCGGCTAAGGGCTATGGGTTCATTCAACGCCAGTCCGGCGAGGATGTTTTCGTGCACTTTTCGGCGATCGAAGCTGAGGGGTACAAGAGCCTCAACGAAGGGCAGGCGGTGGAGTTTGAAGTAAAGCAGGGACCGAAGGGACTTCAGGCCGAGCGCGTTACTGGCCTCTAAACCCGTCTGAAAACGCATAACAACTGAACCGAACGCCTGCAATTATCGGGCGTTTGAACCGGAGGGCGAACGGATCGCGACGATCGGCTCGCCCTTTGGGCCAGAGCTGTCCCGATTTTCGCACCGGCGTAAGAAATCGAAGGGCGATTCCGAAGCGTGATTCTCCGCTTCTGACAAAGGTTATTTTGGTCGTCATTCTGGGCGAAGCGAAGAATCTCTCTTCCTGAGTGCCAAGAAAAAGAGAGATTCTTCGGGCTAGAAAACGGCCCTCAGAATGACCCGTTGATTTTTCAACACGCTATCGGTTTTTCGACTTTCCATTTTCGATTGGCCGTCATAATCCAAGGAGGACGTGGTGCAGACACTCGTTGAAGGGCAGGCAATTCGTCACGATCAATATGGCATGGGAGTCGTCACGGAATCGAATAACGACCGCACCACGATTGATTTCGATAACCACGGGTTGAAGAAGTTCGTCACGTCCATCTGGTCCGCCGAACTCATCGGTGAACCGCCCGCCCAGCCGCCCACTAAGCGCCGCGGCCGCCGCAAAATCGCCAAGAAAGTGTAACCTCGCGACGCGCGAGTTTCCCCGGCGATGCGAACCGCGAATCGGAAGGTCCGCATCGCCGGCAAGTTCCCCTGGCAGATTCTTCCTTTGTGGCTCCGCCCTTCCGTCTCGTGACCCGGCCTTATTCGCCCTTCCGTTTCGTGGCTGCCGCCTTGCGCTCGTCGAGTTGGCTACAAATCGATGAGGCTGTTGCGGATGGCGAAGCGGACGAGTTCGCTCAAACTGCCGAACTTCATTTTGCGCATGATGTGAGTGCGGTGGCTTTCGATCGTGCGGGTGGAAACGCCGAGCTGCGAGGCGACTTCTTTATTGCTTTTGCCGCGGGCGAGGAGCTCGACGATTTGCACTTCGCGGGGAGTGAGCGGCGCGCCGGCAATTGGGCCGACTTCGACCGGGTCGCGGACGAAACATTCGGTCATGGTATCGGCAAGCTGCGAGGTGAAAAAAGTTCCGCGCTCGCGGATGCGATGGATGGCGGCGATGAGTTCGACGTCGGCGTCGGTTTTCAGGATGTAGCCTCGCGCGCCGGAACGTATTAAATCGCGAGCCAATTCCTCGGCGAAGTGCATGGTCATGATCAGAATGTCGGTTTCGGGACATTCCTCGCGAAGCTTGTGCGTGGCTTCGAGCCCGTCGAGTTCCGGCATGGTCAGATCGAGCACGATTAGATTTGGCTTGTCCTGCTTTACGCGCTCGATGGCTTCCTTGCCGTTCGATACCTCGCCGCAAACCTCGATGCCGGGCTGCGCTTCAAGAATCTGCCGCAAGCCGCGGCGAACCACCGGGTGATCGTCGGCGATCAGGACGCGGTAGGCTTTTCCCGCTGGGGAGTCCTTGGCGGCGGATTCCTTGACCGCAACGGCTTCCTTGGCCATGTCGTTATGCCTCCTCGATCCCATGCGTCATACAATCAAGTACCGTTTTGTGGCCCGAAGAATCTCTCTTGTGTTGGCCTCATGAAGAGAGATTCTTCGCGGCGTTCTATCCCGAAGCCGAATGGCTAAGAATAACGACGGCCCGTTTTTCCGCAGCCGGTAAGCGCTACGCAAAACCGGTCGCATCACAAGCCCATTCCGGTGACACCGCCTCGCACTATGACGAATCGCAAGATGCCGGGCTGAAGCCCGGCGCTACAACAGCGACGGTTTTTGTAGCGCCACCCTTTAGGGTGGCATGTTTGAGCCTTGCTCCTCCTGCAAATCGCGGCAAAGACGCCGGCTGGGGCCCGACGCGGCGACCTAGCGCCGCGGTCTCGTACGACGTTATCTCACCCCCTGAGCACTCACGGATCAATCCGCCGGCAGGATCACCCGGATGGTTGTGCCGGACTTCGGCGCGGTCACGATGTCGAGCGAACCCGCCAATTGCTTCACGCGCTCCCGGATGCCGGCGATTCCAACCCCGAGCAGCGCCGGATCGTGCAATGCGGGCAAATCGCATTTCATGCCGCAGCCCTGGTCTTCGATTTCCAGGCGGATCGTTCGGGCCGCGCGCGCCAGGCGAACTTCAGCCGTGCGGCTGCCCGAATGGCGGTGAACGTTGGCGAGAGCTTCCTGGACGATGCGAAATATCGTCGTTTCGACGGCGCGCGACGACCGGCCGAAATCGTCGGCGATCGAGAGCGTCGCCGAGATTCCGCTCCGCTTGGCAAATCCTTCGACGAACCATCGCAGCGCCGACGGCAGGCCGGAGGCGTCGAGCATCGGCGGGTGCATCACGTAGGCCAGGGTGCGAATTTCGCGGCTGGTGTCGTCGGTAAGAATGGCGGCGGAGCGCAAGAGCGCGTGCGCCACGTCGTCGCGCGCGGGCAGCGATTCCTCGACGCGCTTGAGAGTCATCTTCAGGGCGGCGAGGGTTTGCGCGGCAGTCTCGTGAAGCTGCCGGGCCATGCGCCGCTGCTCGTCGTCTCGAAGCTGCATCAATTGCTGCGAAAGGCGGTGCAATTCCTGTTCCGTGATTTTTCGGCTGGTAATATCCTGCGCGACGCCAGCGAAGCGAATCACGCCGCCCTCGTCATCCATCAGCGGCGCGGCGCGGGCGCGGAGCGTACGGATGCTGCCATCGGTGAGAATGCAGCGGCATTCCGCATCGAGCGGCCGTCGCTGGGCGGCGGCGCTGCCGATTTCCTCCTGGACGCGAGCCGTATCTTCGGGATGAACGATCTCCCACACCTGGCGAGCGGACAGGACACTCGCCGCGGAATCCAGTTGCAGCATGCGGAGGAGGCGCGCGGAGCAGGTCAGCGAGCCATCCCGAACGTCGTAGTCGAAGCGTCCGATATTGGCGATCTCTTCGGCTTGCTCGAGCATCGCTTCGTGCTTTTTCAGCTTGTCTTCATCGAGATTGTGGTTCGCATGGTGGCTCGCACTCTCCAGAGGCGGACGTGCGAAGCTCAGCAAACCGGGTGCCGCGATCGGAATGGGACGTGCGCGAACCGGGACGACGTGAATCCCGCCGCTTGAGGAATCGGATTGGGCTTCGCAGTCAGACACATGCGTAATCGTGGACGCTGGGGACTCTTTTTTTTGGCTCATTCGCGCGGCGGTAGCCTGTGGTGCGAGATTTGAAATCCTGCGAGAAGACCCACAAGCAAAACGTTCTGCTTCCGGGCCTGTTTCATTCTGAAACAGACGATAACAATGAGGGACATTACTTCTGCGTTAATGCCTTGTCAAGTAAGAAAAAGCATGAAATACAGTGAAGTGCGGGCGGGCGCTACGCAAAGTCCGAAGCGCGGGATTCCGTAATGTTCCGAATTGCATTCCGGCGCTGAAAAGGGCTATTTTGCGGGCACTAGCTGGAAGGGGTCATTGTATCTAAAGTTTCAACCGGCATTGTCCGATACGTTGAGCGGGGAATGCCGGAGTGTTGTCCGCACCTCGCCGGGAACGGGCGATTTGCTTTCGCGCTGCGCCGCAATGGGACTGGACGGCCAAGGCTTTTTGCGGGACGCGACGCGCAAGCGCTGAACGCCACTCGCGACAGTTTTCGCTCGATGCCCGGCAGGTGCGGATCGACGCGTGCGCCGCCGCAGCGTCGTGCGTCCAGCCCGGATCGAGTCTCCGCGGCAATCTCGAGCGCATTCCCTGAGAGAGAGGGACAGATGTGCGCTCAATCAATGCGAATTCTGGTCGTTGGTCTGGTGCTTCCGAGCACCCGCGCAACGCTTGGCCGGCTTGGTGGACGAGGCTGGGTATTCGAGAGGGCCGATTTACTGGCCGACGCAAGACGTCTGCTCGAAGCCAGCCGTTTCGATATCATTCTCGCGTCCGAGTTTCTTCCCGATGGACGCGGCTACGAATTGATCCCCTTCGCGGAAGCTTGCGGCGGGAGCCTGCTTGTGGCTGTTGCGCTTTCCGGAGGCTGCTTGTGGCTTCCGGTTGTCGAGGGCGGAGTGAGAATGCTCGGAATGCGCGGCGTAAATATGAGACTGCTGGAAACGGAGATGGATGGAATCATGGTGCGGCGCAGCGGCAAACTTCTGAGGGCAGATGCGCAGATAACGGGCGTTCTCTCGATGGAAAGAGCGGCTTTAGGCCGGGAGAGTTCGGTCGATGCGAGAGCATCAACGAGACCGTCGTTTCCATCGATGGGAGCCGGCACGCGGAATGGCCTTTCGGCATTTGGCGGCAAGCCGGGATCGCTGCCCCGGACCTCGCGTGCGGTTCGCGCGTTGAAAGCAAAGGGAAAGGGGCGGTGAATCCGCAAGGCGCAGCGCGCGCGGAAGCGAACAATTATGTGTCACATCCTTTGGGATGCGAACGCGGCGTTCTAGCTGCATGTTGAAGGAAGCCGCGCGTCATTCTGAGGGCCGTTCTGTGGCCCGAAGAATCTCTCTTTTTCTTGGCATTCTCACGAAGACAGATTCTTCGCTTCGCTCAGAATGACGGCCGAAGTGATTTTTCAACAAGCAGCTAGGTTTTGGCGCGGGAGACGCGGTCCGGAGTTGCGCGCGATAACTTCCACCACAAAATGACGCCGACGATCACGGAAGCGACGCTGGCGGCTTGCGCGTTGGACATGCCGAAAAACGAGCGCGGATTGATGCGAATAAATTCGACGAGAAACCGTGCAATGCCGGTCAGCACGAGATAGGCCGCGAAAACCTGGCCGTAGGCCGGCGATTGCATGGCAGGCGGAGCCGCATCACCGGTTTGTGAACGTTGCGTAGAGCCAGGCGGCGCGGACAGGGCTGCCACGGCGGATGCTCCCCGCATTTTTGCGTCGCGGCTGGCCGCTCCTGCCCCGCGAGAGCCGCCGGAGTTCTTCCTCTTTCCGGGCGTTGCATCCTCCGCGGATTGCTCGCGGAGCTTGTCCTGACCGGAGTTGAATCGCTCGGAACGCACGGTGCGAGCGCCGAGGCACCAGAGCAGCCAGGCGATGACGCACGCGACGATCAGCTCGTAAATCGGGGTGGGATGCACGCGCTGCGTGGTTGGCACCAGGCCGTGCGGGAAACTCATTCCCCACGGCAGGGAAGTAGGGATGCCGTAATCGCCGTCGCCCGAAAGCAGGCAGCCGATGCGTCCGATGCCATAACCGAGCGCGGCGGCTGGCGAGCCCACGTCGAGGAACTCGAGTATCGAAACCGTTCTTCCGGCTTTTGAGGTGCGCTTCGCGATGCTGCGCGCCAGCAACAAAAACGCCGCGAATCCCGCCAGCAATCCGCCGAACCAGGCGAATCCGTATTGGCTGAAGATCTGGTGGTACGGGTCGGCGAAAAGCTCGCGCGGGGATTCGAAGACGTGGTAGAGCTTCGCACCGATGATCCCCGCAAGGCAGGGAACTGCGATGAGCGCTTCCGCGTCGGCCTCTGAATCGGGTCCAAAGCCCCGGCGCTTCAGGTCCGCGCGCAAGAGGAAGAACGCCGCCAGCATCGCGCAGGCGATCATCAAGCCGTAAACCGGAATGGTCAGCGGACCGAGATGTAGGAATGGAATCAAGGCCGGAACAGTATAGGGCTAGAAATTAGAGATTGGAGATTAGAAAGTTAGCAGCTTGTTGAGAAGCTTATTTCGGCCGTCATTCTGAGGAGCGGTTTGTGCGACGAAGAATCTCTCTTCGGTCATCATATGAAGGGAGATTCTTCGCGCCAGACGCCGGCGCTCAGAATGACGGAGGCTCGTTTTCCAGGGCGCCGGTAGCGAGCACGCAATTCCGAACCAAACGAGTTAGAAGTTAGAGATTGGAGGTTAGAAGTTTGGGCGTGCCAGGTATCGAGGCCGGGGTTGCGGCAATGGCTACTTCCAATCTCTAATCTCTGGCCTCTAACTTCTAACCTCTAATTCTTGCAACCAAACGATCTTGGGGCGCGTCGTATAAGGTACAATCGGCATAGCGATTCTCAGCCCGGTTGGTTGGAGGCCCGAGAGTATGGCGCTCCCCAACAGATACGGTTTACAAAGCGGATTCAAGGCAGTGGCTTGTATAGGCTCATCTTCCCTTTCCTCCCGCTCGCGTTCTGGCCATCCTGAATTGGCGCAACGGGAGCCACCCATGAAAAGCTCCAAATTTCTGATGATGGCGCTTACCTTTTTTGCCGCGGCGGCAATTGCGCTCGCTCCGCAGCCCGCATTTGCACAGCGCGGCGGGATGGGCGGCGGCGGTTCGCACGGCGGCGGCGGAGGAGGCGGATCACATGCGGGAGGCGGCGGACATTTCGGCGGGGGAGGGCATTTTGGCGGCGGTCGCGTGGGCGGCAGTTCGGCTCCGCGCGGCGCTGGCGTGGGTGCGTCCTCATCGAACGGTAGTCATTCGAGCGGCGGCGGACATTGGTGGAGCGGCGTCTTCGGCGGCGGGCATTCGAATACGGCAGCGACGACGGCGGCTGCGGCAAATCGCCCTGCAGCGAGTAGGTCCACGTCGACTTCAGCCGCTTCCTCCAAGGGCAACGCAACGGGATCGCAAGTCTGGGGCGGCTCGCTTTCGGGATATGGAACTGCGTCGCGCGCGTCGGGAGCAAGATTTCAATCCGGCGGCATTCGATGGCAACCGCCTGCAAGCACGCGTGGTGTTGCGTCAACTAACATGGCTGCGACTCGTCCAGCCACGCCACCCGCGGCGCGCAACAACTTCTTGGTGTCGCGCCCGTTCACATCGCCTGTAAGGACTGGACCGGGGACTCAGCCGCTTTCGCGCCCGGGTTTCGGCGGCACGGTCGCGAGGCCGCAGATCGGCGGACTTCCGTTGCCGCCTCACATTGGGCCGGTGCACCGCCGGCGATTCTTTTTTGTCGACCAACCGATATTCATCTCGCCGTTTGGCGGATGCTTTTCCGGATTCTATTCGGGCTTCTGCGGACCTGGATTTGGTTTCGGATTTTTCGGGGGTCCGTTTTTCTTCGGGTCCGGATACGGCGGCTATGGATTTGGAGGGGGCTGCGATCCGTTTTGGGGTTGCGATGGCTTCGGTTACGGCGGCGGATATTATGGCGGAGCGCCGATGAATTACGGCGACGACACCATTCAGCCGCAGCCGGACCAGTCCGGGAACGAGCCGGAAGTTTATCCGCAGGTTTGGCAGAACCCGCCGGATAGCGCCGTGGCTAACGGCGGAGCTTCGGATCAAGGTGCGAACGCGGCATCGAACGCCGGGCAGAGCGGCGACGAAAATACCGGCCCGGCTGCGGTGCTCTATCTGAAGGATGGATCGAGTTACGCGGTTTCGAGCTACTGGATGGAAGACGGCAAACTTCATTACGTCACGACGTATGGCGGCGAGAACAGCATCGATCCAGCACAACTCGATTTGCAGCGGACCGTGGATGAAAACGCAGCCGCCGGAGTGAGCTTCACGCTGCGGCCCGCGCCGGATTCGGCGCCGGATAACCAGAACGATCAAGCCTCGCCCGCGCCACAGCCAAGTCCGGATAACTAACCTGCCGCGCCACCCTCACCGCTGCGGAGCTAGCAGGCGCTCGGCATCCGCCGACCAGAAAGAGCCGGCGGGACGCCGGCTCTGCGAAAGGCTCCTGCCCGCCGCCGATGCGGGGAAGTAGATGGTTTTTGCAACACTTAGGCGTGGCGAGTAACCGTGCATGGGTGCCGATCTTGCTGTTCTACGGCAATCTTTGGCTGCGACATGACGCGCCGTTTCGCCGTTGCGGATCCCCATAAGACCAAACCGGACTGAATTCGCGAGGACCGCCGAAATCACCTTGGATTATTTTTCTTTACACCAACAATGACTTGCAAAGTTTTTTGACTTCGCGTAAAAACGTTTTCGTTATCCTCGAAAAGTGCGCGAACGGCGAACGCACGCCGGCGGCAAGCTGGCATCATCTTCCAGAGCTTCTGCGATGCGCGCGGCATGCCGAGCTGAAGCTCGGCGCTACAACTGCAAAACCCGATTTTTCGCCAAGTAACGTTTCATCGCTTGCAAATCATTAGTACTCGACGCGAATTACTACCCGTTCTAATTGCTAGCTTCTACATCTTGCGAGAAAAAAATCGGACGCCATTCTGAGGGCCGCTTTGTGGCCCGAAAAATCTCTCTTTGTTCTTGGCATTTCCACGAAGAGAGATTCTTCGCTTCGCTCAGAATGACGGCGCAGATTGATGCTCGCGAACCACTCGCCCTGAGCTGCTAATCACTACGTTCTAATTTCCAGCCCTCACCTCGAACCTCTAGCTACTCGGAGATAAATATGCCGAATTATAATGCGCAGAATCCGCCGTACTCGATTTTTCCAGGAGACGTGGCGCTCGCCTTCAACGACGAATCGCCCTCGGCGAACCAGGCGAGCCAGCAGTTCGCGCTGCCGAGCTACGCCGGGTTTCCGGAAAACGGCCGCACCATCCGCTGGCAAACGATTTACGTGGCGGCTCCGTCGGCGATCAGCGTGGCGCTGCAAACGGCCATGTTTGATTCCGACGCGCAGTACAGCACCATCGACACTTCGACAGCGGCGGTGGGCGAAGCTCGAAGCGTCGCAGGCGTTCGCGGAAATTTCGTGCGCGTAAAAGTTTCTTCCATCACCGGCGGCTCGGGTGTTACCGTTCAAGTGCTGGGCTGAGATTCCGCGTGCGCGAAACGGCTGTTTGGATCCGACGCCCTCACAGACTGGGAGAATATATGTAGCGCCGCCCTTTAGGGCGGCATGCCGAGCTAAAGCTCGGCGCTACAATACCAAGCAACTCGTGAGTTGCGAGCAGACCCATTATTCGATCGTTTTTGCGCAGCCCGTTGAAGCCTTGGTGAAAATGCCGCAAATACGATGCGGCTTCAGCCGTTCAGGGCCTGTCGCGCGAGTTCCCACACAAAGTCGAAAGCTCGGCGCGGCTACTCGTACCTCAAGATATTTTCGGACCGGCCGATGATTCAATCGGAATGGCGCGAGGGCCCAGCGTTTTCGCGCCGGTGTGCGCGGCGAGTGACCTGGAGCGTTCGGGAGGCCGAATGTGAGATGCGGATACGCATTGCTTACGATGCTTCTGATGGCTGCGCCCGTTTTTTCTCAGAGCGCTCCGAAACACAGCGTCACCGTGAAATTCAATTACGACTTCGGCAAGAATCCCGCCTGTACGGCTGCCGTGACGAAAAAATGCGTGAAACAATTCATCGTGTACGATGTATCGATTGGCCGCCGGACGAAGCTCTTTACGATTCCCGCGCCGCCGAACGCCCGCGGGATGGTGAAGGGAATCACCGGCAAGAGCGAGCCTCTGCCGTTCGCCCCGGGCAACCATATTTTCGCGGTGACCGCGGAAATGGCGGACGGCGCTGAATCGGACCTCAATGCAAGCAAGGCCGCGGCAAAAGTGAGAAAATAAATCCGCGCCGTTCCGCATCGCTCATCCGCCGTGCTCTCGCTTTTTCTTCCCCCTGAACCCAGCTTGCTGAAAGATGGTCAGATAATGATTTTTTCCCAAGCCCACGAGTGGCCGGTGTTATAGCGCCGGGCTTTAGCTCGGCATGCCGCCCTGAAGGGCGGCGCTACATGCATGTTTCCCCAAGCTGTGAAAGCACACACCGAAATCAGTCCCCGCACAGCTGACGATCGTTGTGAATGGATCGGAATCATCGTGAATGCGCTTGTCGCGCGAACGCGCGCGGCGCTGGAGATTCCTCGCATGGCCCCGAAGCGCCCCTCGAACAAAAAGCCGCTCCAGCGGGACAGGTCTCGCAAAGTGCCGGACGCGAGTGCGGCCACGCATTCGGCGTCCGGTGAACCGGAGGCCTGTCCCAATTTTTCGTCCGCAGCGACATTGCAAACGGCCGTGGAAGACGATGCCGGGCTGAAGCCCGGCGCTACAAAACCTTCGCCGCCATCGCGGCAGCGACTTAGTCCACGTGCGCTCATCGCGGAAGGATTGCGGTCGAACGGCCTTGACGAAATAAAGGTCGGTCAAATAGTGGCTAAAAAGGTGTTGAAGCTAGAAGAGAAGACTGGCAAGGATAAATTGGTATTGGAACACATCAAGCTAGCGATCTCCTGTTACGAGCCAATGCGAACGGCCGAGCGAAACATTGCGGGCGACGCTCCGATTAACGTGCAATTGATTCACGTCGTGCCACGGCCGGAACGCAACGCGCCGTAGGGCTGGGCGCCGCTCGCCTGTAGAGTCTCTTGAAAAACTCGCGCGTCATTCTGTCTGCCCTGGGAGCTTTTGGCGAAGGGAGGGCCGATTTGTGGCCCGAAGAATCTCTCTTCGTTAGGATGCCAAGGGAAAGAGAGATTCTTCGGACTGGAAACCGCCCTCAGAATGACGGCCGCTCATTTGTTCTCCGGTGAATGTGAGAGCGCGCCTTGAGCGGATGATCGTTCACAGGGAGCGAGTGAGACCCGACGCTGCAAATCATGGTTACGATTACATCTGGCGCGGAGCGGTGGGCCGCAGACTCGGAGGCGCGTGGAGAAAACCAGAACCCCTTCGCGGATTGCGCTGAGGTTGACGAAGCCGAATCGCCGGAGAGCGGCGGCTCGATCAAGCGCGTCGAGCTCGCCTATCAGCCGTTTACGAAGCAGAAAGCGTTCCACAGGTCGCCAGCGAAGTACCGGCTCTTCGGCGGCGCGGCGGGTCCGGGAAAATCGAAAGCGCTGCTGATGGAGGCGATCCTTCAGGCGCACGAACATCCGGGCGCGGACACGATGCTTCTTCGCCGCACGTTTCCCGAACTCGAACAGTCGCTGTTGCTTTATTTTCGCCGCGACGTTCCGCGCGAGATGTACAAATCGTTTCACGAATCGAAGCACGTAGTCACCTGGTGGAACGGTTCTACGACGCGCTTCGGATATTGCGCGCGCGAAAACGACGTTTACCAATATCAGGGGTCGGAATTTCTTTTTATCGGCATCGACGAGCTGACGCTTTTCACGCTACGCCAGTGGCAATTTCTCACCAGCCGCAACCGCTGCCCCGTCGCGGGCGCTTTTCCGTGCATGGCCGGAGCGACGAACCCGGGAAACATCGGGCACGCATGGGTGAAAGCGCTTTGGATCGACCGCGAGCCGGCGCCGGGAATGGAAAATCCCAGCGAATACGATCCGGCGGATTACGATTTCATCGCGGCGCGCATCTACGACAACCCGATTTACGAGCGGGACGCAAATTATCTGAAGACGCTCCGCGCGCTGCCGTCGCATCTGCGGCGCGCGTTTCTCGACGGCGATTGGAGCGTGTTCGCGGGGCAATATTTCGACCGGTTCGATGTTTCGCGGCACTTGCTGCGCGCGGAAGCAATTGATTGGAAGCCGTGGTGGCAGCGATGGATTTCGATCGATTGGGGATTCGAGCACCTTGCAGCGGCGTACTGGCATGCAGCCGTGCCGGAAGGCGCGGCGGCGCGGCATGCATTCGCGGCGCCGGGCTTCAGCCCGGCATGGGTTTATCGAATGCAAGATGCCGCCCTGAAGGGCGGCGCTACAAAAGATGCGTATTCTTCGCGCGATGATGGCGCGTCGGCGCCGTCGGTGGTCACGCATCGTGAATACGTGACCCATCGCACGCCGCCGCGCGAGCTCGCGCGCGAAATTATCGCGCGTTCACGCGATGCGGCCGGAGAACGCGAGCGGATCGACGCGATTTATCTTTCGCCGGATGCGTTTGCGCGGCGCACCGACGAAGCGTCGATTGCGGAGCAAATGGGCGACGTGTTCTCGGCGGCTGGAATGCCCAGGCCCGTGCCGGCCGATGACGATCGCGTCGGCGGATGGATGCTGATGTACCAGATGCTCGACGCGGGCGAGTGGCTGCTGACCGACAACTGCGTGGAGTTGATTCGAACGCTGCCGAACCTGGTGCGCGATCCCGCGCGAATCGAAGACATCGAAAAAACGGATGGCGATGACGCGGCGGACGCCGCGCGTTACGGATTGAAATCGCGCTACGGAGCGCGGCGCGATGGACGCGACCGCATGCCGCCGGAGTACCGGATTGCAGAGCGCGTCACGTCAACAGATTTAACGATGCGCGCCATCCAGGCGCGAGAGGCGCAGCTCGCGGAGTTCTCGCGGATCCAGCCAGTTCATTTCTCCCGCCGGCGAAGATAATCTCTGAGACGCTGCTGAAGAATGATCGAATAATGAGCCTTCTCGCGACTCATGAATTGCCTGGTGTCATAGCGCCGGGCTTCAGCCCGGCATGCAGCCCTGAAGAGATGTGTGAGAACTGCACATTCGTGGCTTCGACGTACAGCGGGCGTAACTGAGGGATATTGAAAATGGTTTCACTGCGCGCGATCTGGAGAAAGGCTACGACAACGCGATATGCGCGGGCGCTTGAGGATGAAGTTGCGCAGCTGCACGGCGAAATTGAACGGCAACTCGGCGAAATCGTGCGGCTGCGCGCGGAGAATCGCGCGCTGCTGAATTCGATTCTGGGAATTGCGGGAGTGCCGCCGATCGTGGTGGCGGAAGAATTCATACCGTCGACATCAGACGCGGCAGGTGTAGGGGCGCTGCTTGCTGCGCCCTCGCAACCCAGCGCGGCAAAGCGGGCCCGGCCCCTCCTGCGTCAGGGTAAACATGCCGTGCCCCTACGAACGGCCAGTGCTGCGAACGGCTTCGCGAATAGCCCAGGATCAACGCCGGGGTTGGGCGCGCGCGCGTCTGGAATGAGCGGGCCGATGCCGTTGCGGCGGCGGTCGTGGCAGCAAATCAATCGCATGCTGGAATTCGAGTCAGCACGAAAAAAACAACCGCAAGATTGAACGGTAAGCGGGCTCGTCGGTACCCTACTGGGTGTCCGGCGGACCAATAGCACGAATTCGTTCTTTTCCATTTTTACTCTTCCGATTTCCAATCGCAGTGAATCCGAAGGAGGCGACATGCCGTTCATACGCGGGCGATACCATATCAATCCGATTGCAGGCGAGGCGCTCGAAGCAGCGCGAGAAGCGGAAGCGGCGCTGCTGGCGCTGCAAGAAAAAGCGCGACAAAACTCGAATGACGAAGAAGATTCCTACGGCGGGCCGTCCTCGGGAAATTCCGGCAACACCGTTGACGATTTCGGCGGAGATCAAAACACAGCAGCGAGCGCCGCGACGGGACCGATTCATCGCGTGGAGATCGATGCGGCCGAGCTCGTGCCGTCGCATTCGGGACGCGCGCAACGCGGATTCGTGGCGCGCGTTCATCGCAATATCGTTGCATCGAGCGCTCGAAATCGCGGGGGGAATGCGGCAGCGCGTTTGAACTCGTTGTTTGCGTCGCGCGGGTCCGGATCGGGAAACGGCGGAGCGGACGTTGGCGCAAGCGGAATCGCGACCAAGCCGGAAACTCACGTGTTCTCCGATCACCACGACCTGGTGAATTTTCTGCGCGGCGAGTTCGCAAAGGATGCGCGGGCGCGGCGAAGTTAAGATCCCGGCTCGCGATAGGCATGATCTCCCTCAACGGTCCGGCGTGCCGCGGGAGAATGAGCAGCCGTCACTCTGACGGCCGGCCTCAGCCCGAAGAATCTCTTTTTTCGTGGGTGCTTGCGAAGAGGGATTCTTCGCTTCGCTCAGAATGACGAACGCTTAGCGCTTTCAACCATCCTGCTAGAATAGTCACTCGGTGAGTCGGACTGGGCGGCTGGCCGAGGGACGTGGCGCAAGACATGTGGAATCCAGGGGGCAGGCCCTCGCGGCGATGGAAGAGATATCGGGTGGGGAAGACGAGCGCGCGGACGCGAATCGCGTTCGCGACGGTCTTGCTCGCGGCGGTGTTGTGTGGATGGCTGGCGTGGCGCGGGGCCGATTGGTTTTTGAACGGGCGCCGGATGCCGGGGTCTCGGCCGACGAGATCTGCGGCGGCTCGTGCGCCAGCCGTCCCGGAGTGGCGGATCGAGGTGCGCAACTGGCTCGACGCAGCCACGCGCGATGCCGCTTCGACCGACGCGACCGCGGCGGAAATAGACGTGGATCGTGCTGCATCCCTTCTGACAGGCGCGCTCGTGTACAAGAAAACGGCGCCGCTGGAATTTTTCGATCTCACGATCCAGACGCTCGATCGCGTGCAACGCGAGCATCCTGAAAATCAGCGCCTGGACCAGCACGTCACGCTGGCGCGAATCGAGCTGGCGCAGTTGCGTTCCGCGATGAACGCAGCGCCGGGCGTGGCAGCCAGCGAGACGGCGATTGCTTCGCCGGAAACAGATGCGGCCGCGCCTTCGAATGCTGTTGGGCCGGCTCCGGCGGCGGACGCCGAGTCTTCCGCGAAGCCGCGCGACAGTGTTGAAGTGAGTTCGCCGCGCAACGTGGCGACGAACTCCGTGCTGAATCCGAAATCGCTCGGCGGCGGCTACCTCGACGCGACATTGATGCCCGAGGACGCCGAAATTCTCGAGCCTCCCACGTCCCGCCTTTTGAGCGACGGCATTCGCGTCGAAGGCTTGACGATCGCGGGCGCGGCGCAAACCCTCGATGGAATCCACTGGAAGGATGTGACGTTCGTCGGTGCGCGAGTCCGCTACGACGGTGGCGAGCTCGATCTGCAAAACGTGAAATTCGTGCGTTGCATCTTCGGATTTTCGCCGGGCGATCACGGCGCGCGGCTGGCAACGGCGATTGCGTTGGGGCAGACGTCACTCGTCATCGAATAGCGCGCGGATGGATGGCCGCCTCAGTATTTTATTTACAAATTAAGGTAGCGGATATACAACATTCCTCCTGTGGCTGGGAGGCAAAGATACGAACTGTGGTCCGAGGCGATCCGCGACATTGGAATTCTGTTGCTCGTATTTGCCCCCTTAGACATATTTATCAGAGACGGCCGTTTCACAAGAACGAACTGGCTGTGGATGTTGGTATCCGTTATAGTGGGGCTAGCACTGATCGAAGTAGGTGTAAGAATGGGATGTGACACATGATGTATATTCCTTTGCTAGCATTCGGACTTGCCGTTGGCTGGATGATTTGGCGGGGATATGCGGCCAAAAAGGAATATTTGCGCCTTCGTCCGACGGAGAGGGATTCCATGCGATCTCAAAGACGACAATCGGAGGCTGTCGAGGCATTAACTGGGCCTCCGCCTGATCGTCGTCAACCTCAATCCCAACGTCAACAACAGTATGCGCCAGTAACCGGATTTAGCCAGAAGAGGCACACTCAATAATGGAGCTGGCCGCGATCCACCAAGCCAGAGTAATGGCTTTTGTCGAACCGATCGATTTGAATCCGAATGGAAAGGTATTTTACCCCGATCTTGTTAAGGCGCTCGTCGCTCGGTACGATTTTCAGAAATTTCCACAGTCCGTCCAAGATTTCGATGAAGAAAAAGGCGTCACGTTTGCAGTAGGTCACTTTGCTGGTACGGTGATCGAAGAATTCATCATCTATACATACGGACTTATGCTCGACACGAGAACGTCGACCAAAGAATCAAAGCGTCTGCTGGAAGAGGCCATGCATTGGGCATCCAAAGAACTGGGGCTCGCATGCAAGCCCGCCAAGCGGTGGCAGTATGCAAGTCAGTTGACTTTTTACAGCAAACTTTTGCTTACAAATGGACATTCCGCATTTCGCCGACTCGCTGAAGGTACAGCCAAGGCTGTCAACGAGACTCTTGGAGAAAATCGCACGTACGAATTGACTTCGATCTTCATCGATTACGATCAACTCGAAAGAAAACATGCATTGGGCAGGTTTTCGATACAACGGCGAGATAACACCCCCTTTTCCGAGAACAAATATTTCTCCGACGCGCCATTGCCGACAGATTTGCACATCGCTCTTCTAGAACAGTTCGAAGCAGACCTGTCGCACAATTGAAAGATATGTACTTGCGTTGTTCGACCGTTGCGCAAAGTGCGTGCAGCGCTCGACGTGTCCGGGCCGTTTAGCTCGGCTGCCAAGGTTCGTCGGCCGTTGGGCCGTACAGCGACGGCAGGGGAACGTTGTTCAGGCGCAGGTACACGCCAAGCTGCGCTCGATGATGGATGAGATGGTTCATGAAGGGGCTGCGTAGCGCCGCGCCACGGGGCATCGTAAAGATGGTCTGGCCCTTGTATGACAATGTCCACGGCTTTTGAAGCGCCGCGTCTGACAGCTTTTCCATTTCCGCTCGCGTGACGCGAATGTTCTTGTCAAACGCATCGAGCAGTTCCTTGCGAGACTCCGATTGCTTCGGCCTGGTTTGGCCGTCGAAGTCATGCGAATCGGATTGAAGAATGGTGGTGGCGAATTCCGGGAGCGTGGCCACGTGATTCGCGAGCCAGCCCATGCTTCCCGATTTGTCGTGCGGCTTCCAGCTAAACTTGTCGTCCGGAACGCGTTCGAGGACTTTTCGCGTGTTGGCCATCTCGACGTCAAATTCCGTAAGTACATCGTCCTTAGTTGGCATGGTTCCTCCAATGGAAGAGAATTTGGCAGGGAAGCGGGGCATCCCTGAAGCCCGGAAGCATAAGCGAAGAAAAGGCGAAAGTCAAGGCACTTTTCAGTTCCGGCTATCCCCCCGTCTTGCAACCCGAGCCCGCGTCCGAGCCATACCGATTCTGACGATCTCAACCGCGATTCGCAAGACGGCACGCATCACCCGTGTAGCGCAAATAGCGTCCAACAATTTTCCTTTTGCGAGAGAGTGAGAGACGAATGTCGAAAAACACACAAATTCCAAAGGCTGACCCCGCGATCGTGCCGGTCGAAGGGCCGGCGCAAAACGAAGAGAGATTCTTCGCTGCGCGGCGAGGCCGCTCCGCTCAGAATGACAGCACCGGTGACGAGGGTGTTGTAGCGCCGCCCTTCAGGGCGGCACAAGCATCGCGATCGCGCAAGGATGCCGGGCTTAAGCCCGGCGCTACACCCGGCGCTACTCGTGCGACAGCCGACGACGCGACAAGCAGCGGCGAATTGCCTTACGGCGCGAACAACGAGCAACTGCCGGAACGATTGCAGGAAACGCTGCGGCGGCTGGTGGCGCAATTTTCGCTTGAATCGGAGCCGACGCGGCGGCAGGAAATTCGGCGCATCAAGCAAGCGCACCAATTCTGGCGCGGGTTGCAATATCTGTGGTGGAGCGAGCGCGACCAGAACTGGCATTTGCCATTCGAGCAGAAGTTGGTGGACAACTCGTCGGTCGAGGATTTGCCGCGCTACGAATTCGTCACCAATATTTATCAGGCGTTCGGGCTTTCGATCATTTCCGTGCTGAGCCAGGACGTGCCGCAGGTTCGGTTTTTTCCGTCGTCCACGCAGGCGGAAGAAGATGTTGCAGCCGCCAAAGCGGCGACGGAAGTTGCCGGGCTCGTCGAGCGCAACAATCGCATCGGAAATTTGATCGTCGAAGAAGCGTTTCATCTCTGGACGGGCGGGAAAGTTGGCGCGTACGTGCGGTACGTGGTGGACGGCCAGCGGTTCGGATTCCATCCGGAAACGGAGATCGGCGCGCGCGAAGTGAAAATCGGCAACGATGTGTATGTGTGCCCGGAGTGCGGGGAAGAAAACCAAAGAGAGATTCTTCGCTCCGCTCAGAATGACGACGTGCGTGGGGGTTCTGTAGCGCCGGGCTTCAGCCCGGCATCTTCGCACAGCATCGCCGACGCAGCAAAAGATGCCGCCCTAAAGGGCGGCGCTACAAAAACCAACAGCCGCCAGAATAACAATGACGATTTTGTAGGGGCGCTGCTTGCTGCGCCCCTACAAACCCCACCCGACTCGGCCGCTGCAACGTGCGATTCCTGCGGGGCGGTGCTGACCGAGGAAGATTTCGTCGCGGCGGAAACGATCACGGTGCCGGCAGGGCAGACGCGGTTGCGCGTGCCGAACGGGCAGGAAGTGATCACCATGGTGGGCGCGCTGGAGCTGAAGACTCCGCCGTGGGCCAACGAGATGCACGAATATCCTTACGTGCAGTGGAACATGGAAGTGCATCAGGCGCGGCTTCGCGCGGCGTACCCTCACGCCGCCGACAAAATCGGCCCGCCCGTGGCGACGGGCTCGCAGGAATACGAACGCCTGGCGCGGCTCGCGCAATCGCAAGGGGGTCCGCTGACCGAGGGCGGCGACTTCAACATCAACTTGATCACGTTCCAGCGGACGTGGCTGCGGCCGTGGGCATTTTTCGCGCTGGACGACAAATCGCTGCGCGAGGAGCTGCTGCAACTTTTTCCTGACGGCGCATACGTTGCGTTTGCCGGCGACGCTTACTGCGAATCGCGCAACGAAAATATGGACGACCACTGGCGGTTGCTGCACGCGCTGCCCGGCGATGGTTCGAGCGGACGGCCCGGACTTGGCGACGCGCTCATCAGCGTTCAGGAACGCTTCAATACGCTTTCGAATTTGCAGATGGAGACCTACGAGTACGGCATTCCGCCGATCTACGCGGATAGCGAAGTTCTCGATTTCGACGCGCTGCAGAATCAGACCGCCGAGCCCGGAGCGCACTATCCGGCGCGCGCGAAGCCGGGGCAATCGCTTGCAGCGGGATTCTTTCAGCCCGCACCGGCCGAAGTTCCTCCCGATCTCGCGCAGCACGCCGCGAATCTGATGGGACCTGTCGCGCAATTTCTCACCGGCGCGTTTCCCGCGCTCTTTGGCGGCGCGATGTCGAATAACGACACGGCTTCGGGGTACGCGATGGCACGCGACCAGGCCATGGGCCGCATCGGCCTGGTGTGGCGGCAGATGAAATTCTTTCACGCGGACCTGATGCTGCTGGCGGTGGACGTGTTCCGGCGGAATCGTCCGAACGATGTGGAAGTGACGCTGCTCGGCGCGGGCGCGGCGTTCGAATCGAAATGGATTCGCCTGACGGACCTAAAGGGCAATCTTTTCAGCTACCCCGAGACCGACGAACAATACCCGACGCTGTGGGCGCAGCAGCGTGGCGTGTTGCTGCAGTTGCTCGCGAGTCCCGACCCGCAGATTCAGGCCGTGCTCGCGCATCCGGAAAACATGGAGCTGCTCAAGCGCCTGATCGGGCTCGAGGAGCTTGTGATTCCCAACGAGGAGTCGCGCACGAAACAGTATCGCGAAATCGCGCAACTCGTGGCGGAATCGCCGATGGTGCAGGTGGATGCGGCGGCCGGCGGCGAAACCATGCTGCCGAGCATCGCGCCGGATGAATTTGCGGACAATCACGCCGTCGAGCTCGAGATTTGCAAGCGATGGTTTTCGTCGGATGCGGGGCAGGTGGCGAAAATCGATGCGCCCGCAGGCTACGCTAACGTCCGCGCCCACGCCATGCTGCACCAGGCGTATGTGCTCAAGCAGCAAGGCGCGCTGTTGCGGCAACCGCAGACACCGCAATCAGCGCCAGCCAAGCGCTCAATCCATCCGCCTTCGTCATTCTGAAGGCCGTGACTTTGTAGCGCCGGGCTTCAGAGCCTGTGTGATTACGCCAGTTATTCGTCAGGGCACGGCTTCAGCCGTGCCGCAAGTGTCGCAAATACAGCGCGGCTTCAGCCGCTGAGGGTCGGTCGAACGACTTCTCACGCAGACTCTTCAGCCCGGCATCTTCACACAACATCGCCGACGCAGCGAAAGATGCCGCCCTGAAGGGCGGCGCTACAAAACCGTACTAATACGCATATCCACTGGCACGGCGATTGCTGTAAGTTCACGCGCATGCCGGAAACGGGAATAACAATGCCGACGATCAATGGACGATATTACGCGAATCCGGCGTATGGTCGCGGTGTCGAGCGCGCTCGCCTCGCCGAAGCCCTAATGGAGCATTTCCGGCGCGAGGATCGGGGCAATTGGGAGCACAACCCAGTCACGGATTACTTTGACGAAGCGGAGCGATCCGCCGGATCGCCTCACGCCGCGAGTAGTCATGTTTCCACGGCCCAGCCGGAGCCAGGCACCCGCTGGGTGACCATCGACGGCCGCCATGTCCTAATTCGGGAAGACCAGGCAGGACGAGAGCACCACCAAGATCACACCCAGCAGGCGCGGAAGACTGCCCATACGCAAAGCCGTTCAAGAGAGCCCGCAAATTCGCGCGACGATGTAGTTCTTATTCCTGCTGGAAACGCGAAACCTGAAGCAAATATCGACCTCAATGGAATGTGGTCGATCGGTTGGATACCCCGTGAATTTGACGGTCACGCGCTCGGACTGCCATCTAGTAGGTATTCCAAATCCGACGTCGAACTAACCGAAAGCGTAAACGGTGGACCTTTCAAATTCGCGGGAAATGACAATGATGGATTCCAGGATGTTATCTCTCCTGAGAGCCGTACTATCGTTCAAAGATTCGCCGTTGACGGCAAGCGAGTTCAAGTCGTGCTTGGCAGGGGTGCCACGGGTAAACTAATCAAAACGTGGGATGTTAAAGTCACGGTGAGGTATCCTAACGCTCCAGTTTACTCATCCGCGCCCTGAATAAGCCGCGAGAAGGAGGGGAATTAAACATGGCCAGCCAGATCAGAATGGCTCTGTTGGCCGGCGCACTCTCCATCCTTGTACTTGCTAGCATGGCGGCCCAGACTTCTTCGCCGCCACGAGGCAGAGGCGAGGAATGGTTGTCCTGGAGTTCCGATGAACGGAGAGCCGTCATGGGCGCGTACCTTCAGGGCTATTTCATGGGGAAAAGCGATGCGTGCGAGACTGCGGCCGAGCTCTTCGGGCCGCGCAAGCCGATCCACGATCTGGATCAAGATCCCGAGCGGAGGTGTTTCCGTCACGCTAAGAGATACACGATGAGTGTCGCCGACTATGTGTCGATCATCACCAGCTTCTACGAGAAGTATCCCGAGCATCGGGATATTCCAGTGGATTACTTCATGATTGTGTTCCGGGATCAGCGGTACAAGACCCTGGCTGATATCGAGAGAGGAATGCGAAAAGGAGCGTTCCGCACGACATTCTAAGCGCTTGAATAAGCGCCCTTCGCTGGCACCTCTGCCGTATTTAACGACGCGGAAAAACGCCAGAAGCAAAGGGTCGGATACTCGGTCCGCGAGGTTTTTTCCAAATGAGGACCGCGCTTGGAACCACTTCTAGGTGTTGTAGCGCCAGGCTTCAGCCTGGCATCGATGCGCCGAGGAAACCGTTCATGCGAAGCCTCGCTGCACCGAAAAATTCGTGCATGAATGGCGGCCTGAGAGGCATGCAGCCGAAGGGCGGCGCTACAAAATCCTGCTACAGGGCGCGTTCGATGGCGCTGCTTGCGAGCGAAGTGCCGTAGGCGGATGACGGAGCTTTGGGCGGAGGCGCGACCAGGCGCACCACGTTGCGCAGGCGGTCGGGGTTGAACGGCTTGGCCATGCAGACGACGGCGCCGAGCTGGTGGCTCGCGGAGTAGTCCGCTGGCTGCGCTGAACTGGTGAGAAGAATCACGGGAACGTGCTGGAGCCGTTCGTTGCGCTTGATGATTACGCAGAGATCGTGGCCGGATATTTCCGCGCCTTCCACTTCGGCAAGAAATACGGCGGGTATCGTGTCGCGGAGAACGTCGAGCGCCTGTTGCGCGTCGGCGACGACCCTAACCGTGTAGCCGTCCTGCGACAGCAAGATTTTCAGCATGTCCGCGATGCGCTGGTCAGGCTCGACGGCGAGAACGATGGATTCTTGCTTGGCGCTGGCGGCGAGGGCGGCTTGCGGCGGAGCCCCTTCCGACCTCGCGTTAGCGTTTGCACTTGCATCTGCACGGGCGCTCGCGCTGGCACCGGGGCGCTTTCTTTCAGATTTTGCGTCAGCCTTCGCGGCGACGAACTGCACCGCAACGTGGTATTGGCCGTTCCCCGCATCGGAGACGCGAACCACCTCGGCCCGTTGCGCTTGCTCGCCTGCCGGAGCTTCCTTCGAATACGGAAACGTGATGTCAAGCGCCTGGCCCTTCCAGTAGCCCGCCCGGGTACTGATGAAAAGCAGGCCGTCGCGCGAAACGTCGATGCTCTTGGCCACTTCCTCGAATGGCTCGGCCGAGTGCGCGGCCAGACCGATGTGAACTTGCGCGGAGATCCTGGCGCGTTTGCGGCGGCGGCGTTCGATGCCGTCCTGCACGGCGCTGGCGGACGAAGATTGCGCTGGCGATTTTGACTTTGGATTTGCGGGAACGAATGTCGTGCTCATACGCACCTCTAGTGCTGGGAGCAAGTGTCGCGCGCTCGGGCACGCAACTTCACAACCCCCGGTTGTTCGTACATTCACAGAGTCCGTCCTGGCGGCAAATAGTACCTTGGTTACAATTTTCTAATTTCAGACAACCCTGCACGCATGGCCGCGTAACTTGCTGCAAGCGCGATAGATACAAATCGCGAGGGGGTTGCTGCTTGCGCTACAGCGACCGCGAGCGATGACGCGAAACCATTGATTTGGAGGAAGACATGACACCGGTGACAGCATCGACGCAAGCAAAAACGCCAGCCGTTGATGTGGCTCGCGGGGCGCGGGCGACAGACGACGAAATTCTCGGGATCATCGACGATTCGCGCGGCGGACGTCGAAGAGAGATTCTTCGTGGCGGAGTTCACCCTGAGGCAAACCGAAGGGCTCCTCAGAATGGCGGACACTCAACCGGCGTCGCGGAGCGGAACGAGAGCCCATTGAGCGATGGCGAGCCGGGCGATGGCGGCTCGCGCGACGGGAATGATGATGACCAGTTCGCGCTCGAGTTCGACGGCGAAAGCCGCGCCGATTCCGAGGGCAGCGCGGAATCGGCGGATGCAAATGAGCTGAGTTCGCCTGGCGATGCAACTAACGTGTCGGCGGCGCTCGATGCGAGTCCCGAATTGCGCCGGGCCTGGGACGATGCGCACGCGTACCGCGAAGCGTTCGCCACGCCGGGCGAAGCTCGCGAGGCAACCGCGTTGGTCGCGGACCTGAACCGGCTCGATGCGCTGTTTTTCTCGCAGCGGCCGGAAGATCACGCGGAACTCGCGCGAGCGATAGCGAATCTCGATCCGGCGGCATTTTCGTCGCTGGCTCGCGCGATGGCAGGAATGTCCGCGAACGCCTCGGGCAACGGCGTTGGCTCCACGGCGAATGTAGCGCCGGGCTTCAGCCCGGCATCGGTCCACGGGAACCCGGATGCCGCCCTGAAGGGCGGCGCTACAAAACCTGGGCTGGATTCTCCCGCCGCACAATCCGACGCTGAGCGTCCGGCCGGGCTTACCTCCGCGCAAACGGAGTTTTTTCACGCGACGAATTCAGCGGCTGTGGAGCGCGTGCTCGACGCGATCGAATCGCAAGTCGAGCGGCTGCTGCCGGGAGAAATTTCGAAGACCGCGCGCAATCGCGTGGTAGGAGAGATTTACCGCGAGCTCGATGGAACGCTTCGGTCAAACCGCGAACTCGGCCGGCAAATGCGGCAGGCGTTTCGTTCGGGCTCGCTCGATGCGGAGCACCAGCGCGCGATCGTCTCGCTGGTCGCCAATCGCGCGCGGCAAGCATTGCCGGGAGTCGCCAAGCGTGTGCTGAATGAATGGACCACCACGCTGATATCCGCGAACCACGAGCGGCGCGCGCGGCAGCGTTCCGCCGAAGGCCGGGTGGATATTGCAGGCTCGAGCGGTGGAGGCAACGATGGCCGCCGCCCGATCGCGCCGCGCGACCTCGATTACAAGCGCCTCTCCGACGCGGATATTTTGAATATGTAATTCGTTGCTGCGGGAACTACTTACGGGGAACAATTTCGATTTCGGGGAAAAATATCGCTTCGCGAGAAATGCGCTTGCCCTTGCATGAGAACACCGGGAACGTGAGGTGGGAAAAGTTCTCATCGAGTTCTTTTTGACTATGTGGATCGTTCGCGCGAAGCGCGCGGACTGACGTGACGCGCATGTCTGGACCCACTATCAAATAATAGGCCATGAGCTCGCCAGGCGCGTTAATTCTCATCGACAACACATAGCTTGGCTCAGTGCGTTCCGTTAATGGAACGTTCAGCTCTTCCGCTCCGGGCGGGTTCGTGTCAACGTCACTCACAAAAGCAGGCGCAGCACACCAAGCGTAAGCTGTCGCATTTTTCGGTGGAATGAATACATCGTCCGCAAACTTCTGTACAGAACTAAAACTGACAATGTTTACGATTGCATGCTCATCGTAGATGTGACGCTCGATTCGCGCCGGATACCACGCTGGAGCGTCCGGGACGGTGCCGCTCGCGGCCACACTCGATCCCTCTGCAAAAAAACGCGAAAGGAGCCAAGCATTTCCTTGATAGCGCGGCTTGGCGCCAGCGTGCATGGAGACGACGCTTCTCGTCGCGGCATCCGCGCATATTTCGCCGGTGGCGAGGGCGTCATCAATCTCGCCACATACGAGGTCGAGGCCATAGCGGTTCGCCGTATAGACCTTATGGAGTTTGATCGAAGACTCATGCGGTATGAGCAACGGAAATTGCACCATGGAGGAAATCTCCATCATCGGAAGATAAATCGCAAGAGATGTTCTCCAGTGATAAACCTTGGTTGGCGTGACAACGTACGCCTCGGCCGAGTCACCTAGCTTGAAATTGATCCGCATTTGATCTTTTGAGGCCCACAACATTTCGTACATTCCGTCGGTGACAGTGCTGCCGAGGGAGTAGTGAACCTTCGCCACAAGGTGGAACGGACCTCCCTGCCACCGATCGAGCCGAGACGCTTTCTTGGCGGATTCAATGATTCCTTTGAACTGTTTCTTAGTCGGTACCGGAGCGGTTGCGTGTTCAGATTGTGCGGCAGGAGCAAAAGAATTGCAGGCCGCTGACGCGGGTAGGGCTTGGCAGATTAGCAAAAGCGCAGCTGGAATTCCGAGTACGAGAGATGCGCGTCGCATAACGTAGCGGGCAAGTTACCACAGGCGACTGCGAGCAACAATGGTACGTGTGGCTCGCGACCAGATTGGCCACGTTGAATCGCCGATCGCAGTGCTTCATTGAGCTTCGAGCCTCGAGCGTCCGGTTTTCAGCGCCCGGAATTACAGCGTTTTGCGGCCGGTGGCTACTTTGTAGCCGTAAATGGTATGCGCGAGCGATTCCACGAACGCCGTGATCTGCGTGGAAGTCATACTAGAAGGAACCTTGATCAAGCCGGTGGCGATGAGATTCTTGACGGTTGTCGCGAGGCTGCTGTCCACCTGCGTCCAATTCACGCTGCCGTTCGAAGTGGCTGTGACGACGTAGGAATCGATAAGCCGCAGCGCGACTCCCGGCGTTAAGAGCGAAATATAGCCGCCGTTGTCGTTCATCGAGCTCACCAGGTCCAGCACAAACCACTGCACGTCTTGCAAGCTCGTCGTGGGCGGCGGCGTCGCGAAATTATCGGCGACGGCGGCGCTGATGATCTGGCTGACGGCGATGTCCTGCTCCGCGAGATTCGCCGAACCGTCGGCGTTCGTGGGAGGCATGGCATCCGCGATGGCGCTCGAAAGGCCGGCGAGAACCACGTAAGAGTGCTGCGTTTGCAGGATCAGCGACACGGCAACGCCGTACGTTTGGAACTGCGAGAGACTCATCCCGTAGCGCAGCGCCGTCATGTGCGTGGCGACAGCGTTCGAGACGAAACACTGAATGGCGGCGGCCTGGCTGGCGGTGCAATTGGATTGCGCCAAAGCCGGTTCCGCCCCAGCGGCGGCAAAGGCCAAACAAACAGCTAACAGCATCGGCTTGCGAAAACTCATTTGGAACTCCTATATGACTTGTTGCGGCGCGCTGTCCTCGTGGGAAGGGGCCCGGGGAAAGTACACGGCATGATTGCTTATTTCGTGCAAGGCGATCATCTCGCAAGCGCGCAACGCGCTCTACTGTTCCGTGGTTCAGTCGAGGCCGTCGTTCTCCAGCTGTCCCGAGGACAGTAGACAAATCGCATTTTCGTGGGGCGGGCACGGCATGGCGCGCTCGCGATTTTGTAGCGCCGCCCTTCAGGGCGGCATGTTCGCGCGATGGATGCGCCATGCCGGGCTGAAGCCCGGCGCTACAAAAGCGGTCCGGCCATGCTGATCTTGGCATTTTCTTTTTTTCCCCCCAATCGTCCGAGGAGGACATCCCAGGGTTCAGTGGCCCGTTTCGGTACGTCGTCTCCGACGCCTAAGGAACGCGGCATCGGCTGTTTTCTTCACACGCAGGCGACCCGTCCGTCATTCCGAGGGCCGTTTTCTGGCCCGAAGAATCTCTCTTCGTTTGCGACGGCTTCGCGATATCAATATCGAAGAGAGATTCTTCGCTGCGCTCAGAATGACGGCGGATCTTTCCGCTTCAAGCGAAAGCTGCTTGCGCGGCGATACCGGCCCGGGCCCGCCTCTACAAAATTCATTTCAAAAGGGGATTCACACAACATGGCACAGATGCAGAACGCTCAATCGGTTGCGCTGCAACTGGAAAAGGTCCGCGACAAACTTCCGCTGCTCTACGAGCGGGACGACATGTTGCTGACCATGATCCAGCAGCGCGGCGACGTGGAAAAAGTAAGCTCGCGCAACATGCGCTTGCCGCTTCAAATTCGTCCGGGAGGCAAGGCAGGCCTCGCCAACATGGACGGCGGCGATCTCGGCCGCGGCTCGGGAACGATTTACGACGTGGCGCAGGTGACTCCGGTTTTCTTCCGTCACGCTGTCGAAATCACAAAGCTCGTGGAATACGCGTCGAACTCGCCCGAAAAAGCGGTGGAAAACGCCGCCAAGCGGGAAGTGAAAAACGCGATGGCGCAGTTCCGGTCGTTTCTCGACAAGGTGATGCAGACCAACGGCAACGGCGTGCTCGGCACCATTGGCTCGATCGCTACGTCGGGGCTGCCCAGCGGCGTCGCCGCGCAATTCAATCTGGCGAAGCCGCCGGGGGCGTCGCTGTTCTACTACAACCAGACCGTGCAGGTGTACGATCCGACGCTAACGACAAACCGCGGCTCGGCGAACGTCCTGCTGGTCGATCCGTTCAATTCGTTGATTCAACTGGATGCGCTTCCGACTGGAACCAGCGCGAACGACGTGATCGTTCACGACGGGCTTGCCGGCGCGCAACCGACGTCGCTATTCGGGATTTTGTATCACCAGACGAACGCGACGACCGGCACGTGGCTCAACTTGAATCGCTCGACGTATCCGGTGGAGCTCGCGACTCCCGCGGTGAACGGCAACAACTCGGCTCTGACGCCGGGCGCCGTGCGGCTGGCGATCAACAAAGTGCGAAAGGCTTTGGGATCGAACCAGGTGTCCAAGCTGATCGCCTACACGTCACTCGAGCAGGAACATCAGTGGGAGCAACTCGGCGTAACCATCTCGCAAATCATCAAGGAAGGCGCGGGCGGCCGCGCCAGCGATCTCGACTTGCTCTTCACCGGCGAAAAATCGATGGCGGGCGTGCCGATCAAATCGAGCATCAACGCGAATCAGTCTCGCGTGGACTTCCTCGACCTCTCGCACTGGGGACGCGCCGTGATGCAGGACATCGATTTCTACGATGTCGGCGGCCAAACGCTGTTCCCGATTTACGGCGCGAGCGGCGGTTTGGCGGCGGCGTACATTTTTTACTTCGTCACGGGCTTCCAGGTGTGGAACGAGTCGCCTCGCAGCGGCGCGTATATCAACAACCTGGCCATCCCGACGGGGTACTAGTTGTCAAATGCGCCTAACGGTGTATATCCCCGGGGAATCTGAGTCGAAACAAAAGAGGGCGGCATTTCCGCCGCCCTGCAATTCTGGACTCGCGTGAGAAGCAACCCCATTATCGTCCGTCAGAAGGAACACGTCGATAATCATATGCGTGATGTCGCACCCATCGGCGCGAATGAGAGCCGTGGATTCCGTCTTTCGTAGCGCCGGGCTTCAGACCGGCATCTTCGTTTCGAGGCGTCCTGTTGACTCGGCCATGCCGCCCTGAAGGGCGGCGCTACAAACCCGACGGAATATGTTGCGCGATGTAACCGTTTCCACAATCGGCCGTCATCCTAAGGCGGGAGCTTTCTCGCCGCCGAAGGATCTCTCTTCGATGTTTTCCCTGCATCTCCGAAAAAGCCGGCGGAACGCCGGCGCTACGACGGCAGGCGATTGCTCTGCATTCCGTCTTTCGTAGCGCCGGGCTTCAGACCGGCATCTTTGTTTCGAGGCGTCCTGTTGACTCGGCCATGCCGCCCTGAAGGGCGGCGCTACAAAACACGCTGAGGCGGCAACCGCGCGGCTTATGGCTCGATGGTAACCGGCACGTTGTAGTTGGAATAGACGATGGTCGTCGTACCCTGCTTGTTCTGGACCACGTTCTGCACGGGCAGCCAATCGGGGCCAACGTATAGCGTCGACGGAACACCATTCGACGTAAAACCGTACGCATGCAAGGGGAATTATATAGTTAACTCCCCTAAGGAGGGACAAATTACGTCCGACGTAGCGGCTATTATTTTAGGATTCGCTTATCCGTATTATTTGATTGGACTTGGGCTCATATCCATAATTGGCCTTGTAGGATTGACGACCTGCGTTTGGGAAGCCCGAAAATTCAAACTCAATGTAAATATTGAAGCTGATATTTTGGCGGATTTGTGTGGGAAACAAATCAATGGTAGTTCCAGCCGAATCGTCAAGCCGATAACTCTCCAATTGGTAGGGAGTAGAATTATCAAGAAACTCCCTGTGGATTGGGATCTCTCGATTCTTAATGCTGCCCGCCGTGGAATATATACGGCAGTTACCTTTCAGATCGCTGGCCGCAAGCTGACCTGCGTTGTAGATACTCACGACAATGTAATAGAACGCGGGGTAAGTGGACGGATTCTCTTGACGTTTATCAATTCGGATTTCCGTCCCGAGTTGGGGCGTCGCCTTAGCAACATCGAGGGCATGAGCCTTCCTTTCAGTTCTGAGTTGCAGGTACGTGAAAATCCAACCAACGATAGCGATTGCAGCGGCGGATACTAACGAAATAAAAGCAACGTTCATATGACTAGGAAGGTTGTCCTCCTCGGCACTGAAAAGCAAGGGAGTCAAGTATATAATTCCCCATGCAAGCTCTTGCCGTTCACCGTTTGCATGCCGAGATCCTTCGCCGACTGCTTGACTTCTTCATCCACCGCCCAGGAGGCTTTGAACTTGTCGAGCGTCTTGTTTATCATCGCGCCTCCGAACGGAAGGCGCGACGACTTGCCGTTGCGGACCATGTAGACGTCGTTCCCAACGACCAGCTCGGTAACGTTTGGCGCCGGCTGTATCCGCCAGCGGTCCGGCACCAAGTAATCCACGGTTACGATCTTTCCGTTCGAGAAATGCTCGACCGCATGGAATGATTTTGCCGCCAGAAACGCATCATGGATTTTCTGAAGATCGCTGGCAACATCCGCCATCGCTACGATGGGAGCCAGTACGGCAATGGCGACCGCGATACGAAGGGTGGTCCGGAGCATGGAACCTCCAAGAGGAAGAGAGTTGCCGGAAATCTATCATTTTCCGCGAGATAAAAAAAGGGGAGGAAGAACGGAGATTGGCGGGCACGGCATGCCGTGCCCGGGAGTGGCAGCCACGAATCGTTGCAATTACTCCGAGGCGCCGAAAATCCGTCGTCATCCCGAGGCGGGCGCTTTCTGTGCGCCGAAGGAGCCACACAGATGATTCAGGTCGTACGAGAGACGCACGAAGCGCCGGAGGCAATTCAGGTGCGGATCGCGCGAGCGGGCGGCTCGAATCGCTACGGCGAGCCAAACTTCCGCGCGGTGTGGGGCGGGTCGAGGCTCACATGGATTGGCGGGCGATGGACCGACCGCGATGCGAATGGCAACGTGCTGCGCGAAACGGTCGAACTGCGGCACGTGCCGAAATATCTGCCGCTCGAACGATGGCACATCGAGCGATGGATGCCGCCCGAATCGTACGGATCGCCCGAATCGTGGGGCGCGCAAACGGTGGAAACCGAGGACGGCTTTCGCGTGCCGGCGCTCGGACCGTATCCATCGCGCGGCGAATACGAACATTGCTTCACGCTCGCGGATGCGCGCGGAGAATTTCTGCCGCTCACGGCTTCGGCGTGCGATTGGATCGTGCGCGCGATCGAATCGTCGCGGCGGCAGCGGCGCGGCGCGAATCGCGAGGCGCTCGCCGTCAGGGAAGCGCGCCGCGAACGAGAATGGGATCGGGCCGCGGATGATATTTTCGACGACGCAGCGCGGGCGTTTCAGGGCAACGCAAACGTAGCAGTCACCGCGTGACGTTGGCCGAGCCCGGTACCGGTTTCCGAAAGCGTACTCGCGACTTTGTAGCGCCGCCCTTCAGGGCGGCACGTTCGCGTCAAAAATGGGATGCACAAGGCAAGATGCCAGGCTAAAACCCGGCGCTACAAAACAAACAACGAGTGCGGCAAGACCGGGTCCCTACTTTTGTTTCGGCGTCATTCTGAGGAGCGGTTTGCGACGAAGGATCTCTCCCTAGCGCAATCTTATCGCAGCGCAACACGAAGTGAGATTCTTCGCTTCGCTCAGAATGACGGAGCAAGAACAGAGTCGAAGCCAGAAAAGTTTCGGAATACCAGTTCAACTTTGAAAGGAAATTCACTTGAATATGAATACGGCAAGAAATGAACGCGGCAGGGCTGGGATTCCAGCAGGAGCGCCCGTCATCGAGACGGGACGCCGCAACATTCCGGCGGTTCCGCGCGGCGGAGACAATGTGGGCGCGGTGCCGCCTCCCGATACGGCGGCGACCGTGACGATTGCGTCCATCTCCGACCAGGATTGGTATATCTCGCGGACGCATGGCGTGTATCACATCCCTTCGTGCGCGAAGGGCGAACCGTGCGCGCTTTTGCTTATCACGGCGCGCGGCGATGCGATCGATCTCGGCGATAACCGCCGCTTTCCGTTTACCATTTCCGCACGCGAAATTGCGGAAGATCTTTTGCAGGATTTGCACGACCACGGAATCTTCGTTTGCGCGGGGGCGCGGCCGTCGCCGGAAGAAATTGCGGCCGCCACCACGCGGCGCGATGTTTTCTACCATCAGCTCGTCGCCGACGGCGATACCATGTGGGCGCGGGGCCATTCGTTCCGCGAAATATCGGACCTGCATCGCCGCGCGGCCATCGCGCTGGGAATCGAGCGCGAATGGGCGTACGTTCCAGCGCGGATGGAGGATTGCCCGGCGTGCGGAGAAAAGGTGAAGCCGGGAGTCGCCGTGTGCAAACATTGCGGCGCGATCCTGGATGCCGAAAAGGCGGCTAAGCACGGGCTTGGTTCTGGCAGTAGGCCCGTAACGTCGCCCGCGAAAAATGCCGGCGGCGAAAACTAGAAGAATTGCGTTTCGCTCGGCGGCTTCGCTGGCGAAGAATGAGGAGAGATTCTTCGTGACCGGCAACGGGACGCAAAAGGCGCGCGCCGTCGCAAAAACCACTCCTCAGAATGACGGCCGCTTCGTGTGCGGCGAGAAGAATGCGCGGGTACCTGGCCAGCCAATTGCGTCGCGATCCGTATTTTTGCGGATATCGCTGCGGTTTGAAGCGTGGCACGTTCTGAGGTCGTTGCTGTTGTAGCGCCGCCCTTCAGGGCGGCATCTTCGCGGCAAATGGATGCACAAGGTGAGATGCCGGGCTGAAGCCCGGCGCTACAAAACGTGGCCGCTCGCGTTGTTTGTACGACGAAGGGATGGAACGATGAAGCAGACTGCAACGATGCACCGGACTTTATTGAGGTTGGCGATTTTTGGCGCAATTCTCGCAGGCGCCGCTCTGAGCGCGCCCGTATCTTGCGCGCAAGGATCGCGCAAGGACGGCATCGTCTTCGGCACAACGGGGCATCCAGTGTCCGAAGCGACCGTGACGGTCTGCCAGTCAACGGCCACCGGAACGCCGTGCTCGCCGCTCGCAGCAATTTTTACGGACGCCACGCTGGCTGTTCCGGCGTCGAATCCTTTCCAGACCGATGGACTCGGCAATTATCATTTCTACGCTCCCGCCGGGCGTTACATGCTGCAGTTTTCGGGTCCTGCCATTAAAGGCACGGTCACGATTCCAGATGTGATTCTTCCGGCGGATTTTTCCTCGAGCCAGCCGGGAAACAATATTTCGGCGTTCGGCCTGACCCTGGGTGGAAATCTAACCGTCGCCGGGAACGCCAGCGTCGGCGGCACGCTCACAACCAGCAATTTCAACCCCGGCAATTTCACGCCATCGTCGATCGGCGTGCTCGGCAACGAATCGGTGGCCGGGCCGCGCCCGCGACTTGACGTCACGGCCGCGCCGTATAACGCCAAAGGCGATGGCCACACCGACGACACCGCCGCGATCAACACGGCTCTGGCCGCCGCGTGCAACGGCGGCGTGGGAGTGGAAGTCAATTTTCCTCCGGGCGTGTATCTAGTCTCGCAGCCGCAGGCGCCTTCGACGGCGCCCGTTTTTATGCTGCCATCCGGTTGCTCCGGCATTCATTTGGTAGGCGAGGCGTCGAATGGAGCGAACGTGCAGTTCGCGATGGCGCCGATGGCGCGGATTCTGGTCAGCCCGGGCGCAAGCCCAAACGGCGCGCCCGTCATTTTGATGAAGGGAAGCGTCCACGGCTCAGGCAACAACACGATTCAAAATCTGGATATCGAGGGATACAACGAAGGCGTGCAGATCGTCACGCAAGCGAACGACAACCTCATCAACGTTTGCATTGGCGTGAATGGCACAACCGGGCTCCCCGACAACACGCCGCTCAAGATCACCAATTCCATCTGGATTCGGATGCAGTACGGCTGTCTGATGGCGAACGGCAGCACGACCACGCCGGTGATGATGATGACGGGCGAGACGCCGCTCATGGGCGAAGCTCCGCTCGACGGGCTAATTTACATCAGCGACATCGTCACGGCGGGCGGCGGCTTCCAGTATATCCAGAGGGTGAGCCAGTTTGGGACCGCCGGAAACTTGATATTCAGAAACATCACGCTGGAAGACACGACGGCTCCGGTGCTGACAATTTCGGCGCAGAATGGCGCGACAATCGGCCCAATGGATGATGTGAGCTTTGAGAACGTGGGGACTTCGGACGGAGCGGAACCTTCCTTCATGAGCGTCCAGGCCCCGCTTCATATTGGCGGCATTTATATGAACAATATATCTGCCGACAACAACGGCGTCACTCCACCGGCCATTCAAGCAACCGTATCCGGCGTCGACTTAGAGCAGGTGCTAATCACGGCGTCCGCAAACACGGCAATCGTGAACGCCTCCGGAAATGTTCGCGGCAACGGCGTGGTTCAGAATAACGCTGGATTTACGACCATGGGAACCGGCGGCCAGTCGGCGGACTGCTGTTCGATCCCGCCAGCGAATGCCGGCGGTTCACCTTCCGGCGAACCGCTGCTTGCCGTGCAACCGGGAAAGACGATTGGTTCGGTGGCGATCGATCCGGCGCTGGGGCTTGCGCTTGCGGACGGGACGGACGAAGGATTCAGCGCGTCGCTCGGGCAGACCAGCGAGGAGACCGCGGACCTTAGCTTCGCCAGCACTCTTCCGCCTACTGGCGTTACCGCAACGCCCGTTGCCGGCGGCGCGATGACTGCCGGCACGCCGGAAACCTACGTGGTCGAGACGGAATTCAGCGGCGGTTGCAGCGCTTCATCGTCGGCTGCTTCTCCCAGTGTGACGGCTACGCCTTCCGGCGGTAATTTATCCGTGCAGGTGACGTGGAATGCGCCGCCATCTGGCGCTCGAACGATGAGCGGCTACTGCGTGCGGCGGCTCGATGCCGGACGATCGGCTTACGTCTCTGGCGCGGGCACGCTGACGTTTACCGACACGGGCAGCAATATGACCTGCTGCCAGAACATCACCTACGCGAACTTCATGCAGACGGTGGATCGATTCACGCCAGCGGGTCTCGGCGTGAATACCACCAATCCGCAGTTCAATCTGGACGTGAACGGCACGGCGGCGGTGAATTCGCTGAACGGCGTGCAGAAGGCCGAAAGATTTTCGGGCGCGGACGCCGCGGCGAAAATCAACGCGTGCCTCGCCGCCGCCGCAACTTCATCTTCCGTGTGCGATGCGCGCGGGCTTACCGGAACGCTCACCGCGTCCTCCCACATCACGATACCCGCGGGAACCACGCTTCTGTGGGGCCAGGCGCAGCTCACCATCAACGATAGCTCCACGAACGACGCGATCGAACTTGCCGGCGACGGCTCTTCGCTTTACGGCTATCAGGAAAGCGGCCTCGGAACCGTCTCCGCGCCGGATACATCGGGATTCATTGCCTGCGGAATCGCCGGATGCACCACCGTGAAGAAGCCGAATCCGGCGGCGTCGAAGATCAATTACGTTCACATCTCCGGGATGTATCTTGCGGCCACCGGCGCAAGCTCGAAAGTGATCGATTTGACCAGCATCGGCCACGCCATCATTGAAAGCAACAACCTCGGACTGGGGACCGGCGGAAATTCGTATGGGATTTTCGGCGACACCTCGACCGGCGATTTCGATGGGACGAACACCCTGATACGCCACAACAACATGGGATTAAACTCTACGGGAGATACCTGCCTGAGCCTGGCGGGCGTTTACAACGCCGTCGTCGTGGAGCAGAACGTATGCACGCTCGCGCCGGCTTCGTCCTTCGGTTACGTTTTCAAAAAGGATTCGAACGGCAATTATCCCGACAACGACGAAATCTATGGCAACGATTGCGAAGCCGTCTCCGCGGCTTTCGGGCAAATCTGTTACAACATCGTGGGCGCGCTTTCGATAACCTTCGGTCCCAACAATCGCTGCGAAAAAGTTTACAACTGCATGCAGTTTCCCACCGACGGCTCGGCGAACGGCATTCACGTGATCGATCCGTATCTTTCGATCAACAACACCAACCAGGTGAATCCGGCAGAGCCCGCCACGGCTACCATCGCCATCGATAACAACGGCCACAACTGGCTTCCCTCGATGCATTACGGCATGAACGATCTGGCCGGCGATAACCTGCTCGGTAACGCGGGGTTCGAAGGATGGCAGAACGCGACGACTCTGTACTACTGGGGCGGCGCAAGCGGCACGACCATCAATCAGCCGGGCAGCGGAATTTACGCGCAGGAGACCAGCGCTGGCGCGAATCCCGCCGCGGATGCGTTCACGCAGGGAACGTTCAACGTGCGCGCGGGCGATGGCGCGACGGCCGGATTGGGCGTCAACTCGGGGTGCGTGCAGGTGGATCCGCAGCGCGAGTACACGCTGATGTTCCGCGTGGCTTCAGGGTCAACGTCGAATAATTTTCGGCCAGGTTTCCGGTTTTTTTCGGACGCGAATTGCACGGAAGCAAACCGCATCACTTCGGTGGCCACGAACGCGCGCGTCCTTGCGCCGGTAAATTACGCCGGGAACCTCGAATCGACGAATGCATCGCTCACGTATAACAACGGCATCACTTGCAATTGCAACGTGACCGGTGCGGACTGGCAGGTTTCCACCGCGAATAGCTGGACCGTGAACCGCAATTACGGGATTATTTTTCGCGTGCCAAACGCGTTTGGCAGCTCGAGCACGGTCGCTCATTCGATGCGCGTGTTCTTGCTCGAAAATACCGGCGCGGCGGGGAACTACGTCTACTTCGACGACGTGATTTTGAGCCAGGGACCCGCGACGCCCGACATTCGCTACGCGCCCGTGCGCGACTCCGGAAACCCGGCCGTGTACGGCTCGCTCGGAATTTCGCAGCACTTAAATCAAGGCGCGGCGAACACGTTTGCCGGAAGCGTCGCGCTTTCCGGCGGCACGGCAGTCGTTACGTTTCCGACGCCGTACAATTCCGCGCCCGTGTGCGTCGCGAACGACACGTCGGCAATCGCCACGGTGCGCGCGCAGGCCACCGCGACGACGCTGACGCTGAGCCAGTCGAGCGGAACCGATACCATCGCGTATATTTGCGTCGGAAACCCGAACTAGAGACGAGCGGCTAGTGAGGAATGACGAGAGGCTCCGAGCTCCCACTCTTTAACTTCCAATTTCACGGGTTCTACTTTTCCAGTCCCTAGCTTCTATTTTCTATTTTCCAATTTCTAACTTCTAATTCCATGCACATTCCAGAAAACGCACATCTGTGGGCGCTGTTTGCCGCGGGCCACGGGCTTCACGTCCTGAAGCGCGCGAGCCTCTCGAAGCAATCGCGCCTGTCCGGGACGGCCTCGCGCCTGGAGTGGCTGAAGACAAATGCGCTGAACCTGACGATTCGATTCTTTGTGAACGCAGCGGCGTTTTCTTACTGGATGGCGCATCCGGACGTCGGAACGCACGTGGTCCGAACGCTGGGCGTCCCCATAAATCTCATGCTCGAGCCGGGCCATGCGACCGCCGCATTATTCGGGCTCTCAGGCAACAGCATGGTCGATTGGGCTGCCGCGAAAGTGCCGTTCCTGCAGAAGGAAATCCCGCCGGTGGAAGGCGCTTAGGCATATTTCAACCGCTAACCAGCGGCCCACTGACCACTAGCCACTGATCTCTAACCACTAACTCCGGAGGCCTCCATGCCAGTCGTCCCTACAACTGCATACGCACAGGCGGAAGACGCGCTCACTCTGGCGCGCGCTCTCGTGAACGACACGGCCGGCTCGGTCTTCACCGACGCGCTGCTGATGCCGCTGCTGAATTCCGCGTATCGAGGATTGCAGCGCGAGTTGGCCGAAAGCGGCGTGAGCGTGCTGGCCGAGCAGCAGGATTTGGAGCTCGACACGGATCCCGCCAGCGGAATTACCAGCACGGAGCTAAGCGACGTCTCGAGCCCCCAGCTTCCCACCGATTGCCTGATGCCGCACATGCTGTGGGAACGCGCCACGGCGAACACCGCGGATGTTTTCACGCCCATGGGAAAATTCATGAGCGGCGGCGGGATGCTGAATCTGCAACCGAGTTCGTATCTGCGCATGTGGGAATGGCGCGAGGACAAAGTGAACCTGATCGGAGCGACGCAATCGATCACCGTGCGCATCCGCTACGAAAAAATTCTTCCGGCGCTCGGCCTTGGCACGGACCCCGTGCAGATCCGTTCCGCGACGGACGCTCTGGCGTTTGCCACGGCGGCGCTGGCGGCGAGGTCGCGCGGCGCTCGCGCGCTAGCCGCCGATTTATTGGGCGCGGCGCAAGCGGCCACCGAAAATTTGATTCAGCGCTACATCCGTCCGGAGCAACTTCAGCCGAGGCGGCGCAAGCCGTACGGCTATCACCGCCGAACCGTTTATCTGTGACGGTTTTGTAGCGCCACGCTTCAGCGTGGCATCCGCCGGTCCGGGATCGCAAGAACGAAGCGCGAATTGCGCGCTCGGCCACCGGCCCACTGGAAAATGAGCGGCCGTCATTCTGAGCGCCCGGGTCTGGCGCGAAGAATCTCTCTTCATTCCTCATGTGATGATGGAAGAGAGATTCTTCGTCGCGCAAAACGCTCCTCAGAATGACGGCCGCCTTTTCCACCAAGTCGAGGCCCACGGTTTTGTAGCGCCACGCTTCAGCGTGGCATCCGTCGGCCCGGGATCGCAACAATGCCGGGCTGAAGCCCGTCGCTACAACAGCGCGTTCGGAATGATCCGTGCCGTACAAAAAACGCGCGCATGTATCGCGCTTATGGCGCTTGCACGACCATGGTTACCGTGAAGCCGCGCGACGCGTTTTGTGATGTGCCCTGAATCAGGAAGTTCGTGGAGCCAATTGGAGTTGCGTTGGAGTCGAGGGGCTTCTTGTAACACCCGCCCAGGATTCCAGCAGCGCCGAGCAGCAAAAAGAATGATGCAAAGGCGAAGGCGATTCGCTTCGATGGGAATTGCATCCGGCGGCGCGTTGCAAGAAGAATGCCGAGCGCGGCGAGCGCGACAATCGCAGCGGCGGCAGGGAAGAGAGGCGCGCCGCGATCCGGACCTTTCCCCGAATTCCCCGTGCCAGGCGCGAAGAAAAGCAAACCCTTTCCCGAACTCGTTCCGCCGCCGATGATGCCAGTGGTCGAAGTCGTCTCGAACGACACGGTGAAGGCCGCGGCCTTTCCGGGCGTCACGCTGACGGGCGAAGATGGCGCCTTGCACAGGACGGTCGTTACTCCCGTTGTACTAACCGGCAAATTCGGAGGGCAGACAATCGTCACCGCGCCCGAAAAAACAGTATCGGGCACGATCTGCAAATTGTACGTCGCCGTGGCACCCTGCGTGACCGCGACGGATTGGCTTTGGCTTCCGGCAAGCTGAATTTCGAAATCGTCACCGGTGCCGCTGAGGGCGGCGCTGACCGCATCCTGCGGATTGGAATCGCTCACGTCGAGTGAGCCCGAGCGCGGCCCGGTGGCCGTCGGCGCGAATTGAACGTTGATCGTGCAGCTTGCGCTCGCCGCGAGCGACGAAAGGCACGTCGCGCCCTGATTCGCGAAATCGCCGGCGTTCGCGCCGGAAAACGCGGAGGTCAGTCCGCTGAGCGCGGCCGGAGAATTATTCGTCACCGTAAAAGCCTGCGGAGAAGTGGTGCCGCCGGTTGGCTCGTTTCCAAAGGATGCCGCGGCGGGGCAAATGGAAACAAAGGTATCGGCGCTGCTGGCACACGTGACGCCGGAAGGATTGGCGATCATCACCACCTGGCTGCGGCCCTGATCCGCAGCGTAAAGGTTTCCCTTCGCATCGAACGCCAGATCGCCAGGCGCGTTGAAATTCGTGGCGGCGATCGTCGTTTTGCCGGTGAACGCGTCAACTCGCACGATCTGATTCTGCCTGGCATCGGCGACAAAAAGATTTCCGGCGCGATCGACGGCCAAGCCAGTGGGAATCATTGCGTGCGCGTTTGCCGGAGCGGCATTCTGGCTCGAAGTGCGCTGGCCAACGCGCGCTGCAATCGCCGCCGGTGTGCCGAATAGCTGATGGATCGAGCGCGACGCTGTGTCGATCGCGAAAACGGCCCCCGTCTCCGGAGACGCGATGAATACTTTTGCGCCGTCCTGCGTGACCGCAATGCTCGCGGGTGAAATCACATGCGCGAGAATTTCGAGCGCGCCGGGCGTCGTATCCGTCGCGGCGTGCAGCAAGAGCGCCTGATTTGCGGCGCGGTCCGCGATGTATAGATTTCCCGCGCGATCCACCGCGAGGCCCAGCGGCTCGGAAAGCGCGACGTTTTGCGCGGGTGCAAACCGTCCCGCGATGCCGCGAATAATTCCAGGCTCGCTCGATGCAGCGCCGGCAATGCGGCGAATCGTGCTGTTGCGCGTGTCCGCGATGAAGATCGTTCCATCGGCGGCAATCGCGATGCCGCTGCGTTCGGTGAGCGAATCGAGTTTCAGATCGAATTGCGCGGCCAGAGCCTCGCCGCCATCGCCAAGAGATCCTCGCTGGCCCGCGCCGGCAATGGCCGACAGCATCGCGCCCGCGAGATTCAGCAAGCGATTCGGCTCATCGGCTGCGGTGACGTAAAGCGACGCGATACGCGGGCCGTTAACTTCGAGTCGCGTATTCGATGCGTCGGCAAACGAATTCACGGCCAGCGCGCGGACGGGAACCGCGCTCATCACCGCGCGGGCGTTCGTTGCAACATTGCCAGTCTGAACCATGACGCCCGAAGGCGCGGCCGCTACGCGAACGATTCGGGCGCCAGACGGCAACAAGGATGCGCCAGGCGCCGCGCTCGATTGCGCGTGTCCAATCATCGGGCGCACGACAAAAATCAGCGCCAGTAAAGCCACCGCAACCGCGGATATCGTCAGCAATCGCCGCAATTCAGTCTCCCGTTAAGTTTTCCGTTGAAGGCGCGCAGTATCCGCAATCATGCGCTTTGATTCGCGAGCGCGCGTCCAGGTTGCAAGATCGCGAATTTGCAGCCCACGATCTGCAATTCGCGTCCAGAATGCGCGCGTCTCTGTCGCGGTAAGCTCGGTTCCACAAGCTAAGAATCATAGCAGTGCCGCTCGAAACGGCAAAGTTTGGCGGGCATGTCGCTAACCACTGGTCGCTAGCCGCTCGTCACTCTTCTTCGTCACTTTACGAATCACGGAGGCAACATGGCACTTACATTTACGCTGGCAGACACGTGGGACGACGGCAAGCGCATCCACGTGAGCGGCACGATTGCCGCGACGGGGAACTACGCGACCGGAGGCGACACGCTCGATCTTTCGCAATCGCCGGTCGTCGCATCATCGCAGCCGCCAATTCAAGGCACTGCCTGGATGGACGGGCTTGCCGGTTACGATTACGTTTTCATTCCCGGCGCGGCGATGAATTCGAACAAAGTGAAAATCTTTCAGCAGGGCGCAAGTGCCGGCGCGTTTCCCGAGCTTGCCGCGGGTGCGTATCCAGCCGCGATCGCTTCCGATGCGATCACGTTTTACGGAATCTTCAAAAAGCTGCAGTAACGTCCGGTCCGACTCTCGACTTGAACCGCTTGTTGACAAGAGTCGCGCGTCATTCCGACGGCCGTTTTTGGCCCGAAGAATCTCTCTTTATCTTGGCGTTGTTCCGAAGAAAGATTCTTCGCTTTGCTCGGAATGACGGTCAAAGAAAACTTTCTCGCGAACGGTTCGACTTACCTCTTCCAGTAGCGCCACGCTTCAGCGTGGCAGCCTTTTTCTTCGCTGGCCAATGTTCAAACGCGGCGTCCACGCAGCATTCGCTGCCTTCGCACACAAAATGCCGGCCTGAAGGCCGGCGCTACAAAATCGCCGAGGAACCATGTCCATTGAAACTTTTTCGCCTTTGCCGCTGACCACTTTCGGCACCTGGATCACGCTGCTCGATCCCTCCGACGTTCCGCCGGGGATGTCGCCGAATTGCGCGGACGTTGCATTCTTCCCGGGAGGAGTGCGCACGCGCCCCGGCCTCGTTTCGCAATTCGCGCAACTGCCGGCCGCGCCGCAAGTCAACGGACTGAAAACGTACATCACGCCAAACCTGGCGCAGCGCCTGCTGGTTCTCGATTCGCTCGGGAATATTTTCAAGGAAACCTCGCCGGGCCAGCTTGGCATCGTGTCCTCAGCGATGCTGCCGAATCTTTTGATGGCGTCGGCCACGCATTTCGGACGCGAGTACATCGCGTTTTCCGACGGAATCGCCGGGCGCGACGTTCCGCGCCAGTACGACGACACGTTCTTCGACCGCGTCAGCCAGATTGGCCCCGGCGAAGGCCCGCACGCAGCGGATTCAACGGACGCGGGAAGTATTTCGCCCGGAGTGCATCAAGTTGCGGTAGTTTTCGTGACGCGCCAGGGATATTTGGCCGCTCCCTCGCCCGCCGTTTCCTGGAACGCGGCCGGCGCGAAAAAAGTGAACGTCACCAACATTCCCACTGGCCCGGCGAATATCGTCCAGCGCCTGCTGATTTTCACCGCGGAAGGCGGCGCGAGCTTCTTTCACGTGCCCGCGACGATGGCGATCAACGACAACACGACTACATCGCTCGAAGTGGACTTCACGGACACGATTCTGCTCGCCGGCGAAAACATGGACAGCCTTTTCGCGCAGGTTGAACTGCCGAGCCAGATCGGCGTGGTGGATTACGTCGAGAGACTTTTCTGGTGGGGCGAAAGCGCGAAGATGGACAACTGGCGCAATCTTTCGTTCGACGGCGGATGGGACCAGTCCGGAAGCGGCCGGCCGCTTGGCTGGAAGCTCGATCCCGTTTTTGGTCCGGGCGGGAGCTGCGAATCGACAAACGTCGTGTGGGGCGACGCCTACCGCGTCACAGCCGACGGCGTGACCACCGCTCGCGGCATGATCGATCAAAATGCGATCACCGATGCTGCCGGGAATCCGTTGCTCGTCGCGAATACCGATTACTCGGTCCGCGCGCGGGTGCAGCGCACCGCGAATCTTGCCATCGGGACTTTTCGCGTCCTCGCTTTCAGCCCATCGCAAGGAAACGTTGGAACGGGTCTCGCTGTGACGGCGCAGGAGGCCACGCAAGAGTATCTCGAATTCACCGCGCAGCTATTTCCGCCGCAGACTACGCTGCCGTCCGATTTGATTCTTCGGGTCTATGCGGACGGATTGCCGCAGCCGAATGGCGAAGGGTTTCTCGCAGACAACATCGAAATCTTCGAGACCAACGCGGCACAAAATGCTTCGCTGGTGCGTGCGTCCGCGACCGAAGAACCTGAATCGTACGACGGCGTCACGGGGATCATGCAGATCGCCGAAAACAACGGGCAGGGAATTCGCGCGGCGTTCAAGCTGCGAAATAATCTCTACTTCGTGAAAGAACGCGGCATGTACGTCACAGCCGCCGACGGCGTGAACGAGCCGGCGCTGTGGCCGGTCGAGGAAGTGTCGAACACGGTGGGCACGCCCTCGCCGCACGGCGTGGGATTCGGCGAAGAATGGGTGGTGATTGCGGGCCGCTCGGGGCTTTATTTTTTCGATGGCGGCGAGCCGGTGAAGCTGTCACAGGAAATTCAGCCCACGTGGGACTCGATCAACTGGCAATTCGGCCAGACGATTTGGGTGCAAGTCGATACGCAGCACAAGCAAATTCTGATTGGCGTGCCGATGGGCGGCGCCACGCAGCCGAATCAAATTCTGATGCTGGATTACACGCAGGGAATGCAGGATCCGCTCGTCGCCATGTTTTCGACCCCCGAACGCTCGCGAAAGTGGGCGCCCTGGATGATTTCGGCGAACGCGTGCGGATCGATCGAACGGCCCACCGGCATTGCGCAAATATTTTTCGGCTCGAATAATTCAACGGGCAAAATTTATGCGCTCACGCCCGGCGCATTTTCCGACGACGGCGCCGCGATCCATTCGTTCTACTCAACAGCGTTCTTGGCTGCCACCGGAATCAGCGGCCGCAATCTTTTTGGCTATCTGACGGCCTACGTGCAGGGCGCGGGATCGCTCGCGCTTTCGGCGTTTTCGCCCGGGGATGTCGTCGTGACGCCGCTCGGTTCGTGGACGCTCGCATCGCCCGCTCCGCGCGACATGGAGCAATTCACCAACGTCCTCGCGGAACGCGTCGGTTACCGGATCGGCACGAACGCCGCCGGCTCGTGGTTCTCGGTGACCAAGCTCGTCCCCTGGGCCAAGCCCGATCCCTTCGCCGTCGTCCGCGGCACAAACTAAGATTGACGGGGACTTTGGAGTGAGCCGCAAGCTACTGTTTAGAAAGAGCTTCCAATAGAACACTAGAGTCAAGTCTGGCGCTAACGCAAATTTGCGCATTTTTATTGACAGAATGACTCCGGCCTGGTACGCTTTCATTCGAAGAGTTTGTGGGTGAAATCCCCACAGCGTATCCGCGAAGCCGCTTCCTTAATCGGGGCGGCTTTCGTGTTTTATGGATAGACTTTCTGACCTTTTCGCCACTTTTTCACATCAGTCCTTTTACACGGAAAGCTCGAAACTGGCACGATGATGTTCCCTTCATCTACCCTCTGTGTAACCAATGCGATTGAGAATGGATACGGCTGACTTGAAAATTCTTTCACGTATACCCACTTGGCATGATGCGCTCTAGGATTGTCCTGCCAAACTTCGTCCGGAGCCGCGAACGTTGCATAGGCGGATCGCAGATGCTTAACTCTGGGCTCTCCTACTTCATACAATCCAAACCCAGACGACGTGCTTAAGATTCGTCCTTTTTCTTCCTTCATGAATAGTCGCTCAATGCCCGTGACGGTAACAGCCGCAAGATGAAAAAAGTGATGGTCAAAAATAAGAATTTCGTGGCCACAAGTACTCTGTAGGCGCGCGCCATCTCGAAGAAAGATTTCTTCAAAAGCCATATATAGGTCGCGCATATTGTTGCAGTCGACGTTTGCTGGACGATTCGGTGGGGAAGAATTGATGAGATATATCATTGAATCGGTTTTCCACGGCCCAACCTAAAATGATTCGCGTGCACTGGCTCTTATCCGTTCCTCCCGCTTCCAGACTCGCTGGACGATATCATAGAAGGACGTAACATCTATGTGAACTGCGTCGCGCTGGATCCGTGATTCTTGCAAATTGTCCATAATCCCTTGATTTTTGCGACATCAGGGACTTGTGAGGATTGGTCGGCGTTTGTTCGCAGATGTGGAAATTACCGTTCGCCTGATGTTAGCGCCGCTCTTAGGCATACTCGTGGGAGTCTCATGTTAAACGTTCCGCAAATTGAGGCGCTGCGGCGGACGAATCCGCAGCTTTACGAAGCGCTGAAACGCTTGTCCGAGGCGTCGCTTGGCCCGAATCAGGGCTGGAGCCTCGACAACCAGATCACCGACGGCGCAAATTTCGCGCGCGTTGCGGCAGGTGCGCTAACGGCAGGGAAGATCGATCCAACGAAGGCGGGCGTGCTGATGAAAGGCTCAGTGCCGCCAACGTGGTCCGGCGCGTTCACCTACGTCTCAACCGCTTCGAGCATCACGTGGAGCTGGTCGAGCCTGACGATTGCGCGCGCCGACGGCACGACGACGAGTGTGCCAAACGGATCGCTCGCGGTCGACGGGCTCGCGGCTGGGACAACATATTATTTTTATCCTTACTGGGACGACGCGGCTCTCGCGATCGGCTGGGTTGCCGCGGGCGTAGGCTCTCCTGCCAACGCTCATTCCGCAAAAACCAATGTCGCCGCGCAATCGCAAGCGTTGCAAAGGCGGATACCTCTTTCGCAGGGCGCGATGATCGCGGCGACCACAACCAGCGGCACGGGCGGCGGCTCCGGCGGCGGCAGCGGAAGTTGCCTTCGCGCAGGCACCATCGTGCTGACGAAAGAGCGCGGCTCTGTGGAACTTGAAACGTGCCGCGCCGGCGAACATCTGCGCTGCCCATCGCTCGCGGGGGGCGAGGCGTGGACGCGCATCGTGCGCCTGGAAATTCGCGACGCGAGCACATTTATCCGCCTGCATTTCTCGAGCGCCGAATCGCTGGACGTGACGCCGCATCACATTTTCACCCTGGCCGACGGTTCGCCGATGCGCGCCGAACGGCTGTGCATGTCCGACATTCTTATCGGCCGCTTCAGCCGCATCACCATCAAGAAAATCGAAGCCATCGTGGAGGAAAGCCGCAAAATCACCGTGACCTGCGAGCCGATGCACCAGTTTTTCGCCGGCCGTCACGCCGCCTCCGTGCTCACGCACAATTACACATTTTCATCGTAATCGCCGAAACTCGATTTGAAGCCATCGTCACATTTACAAATTTGTAGCCGCTAAGCCCTTCACCCGCCTTCGTAGCGCCATGCTTCAGCGTGGCAGCCTTTCTCTTTGACGCGACGGGAAGATGCCGCCCTGAAGGGCGGCGCTACAAAAGAATCGCGCGCCGATGTACACTCGGCCGTCATAATTTCAGACGACGGAGGCCGGCCTGTGAAATATTTCTCGTTGGTTGCACTCGCGTGCATGCTTGCAAACATCACGATCGTACCCGCTTACGCAGCGAGCGGCGCAGCTCGCAACTCATCAGCGGCAATGCTCCAGGCGAGCGACGCGGCGCTCTCGCCGCAGGTGGACCTCTACGTCGGCAGCGAGATTAAGGCGCAGAAGATCCCGGGCCTCGCGCTGGCTGTTGTGCGCGATGGAAAAATCGTCAAGGCCCAGGGCTACGGCCTGGCGAACGTCGAGCTCGATGTGCCGGTGAAGCCCGAAACGCTTTTCCAGACCGGCTCGGTAGGGAAGCAGTTCACGGCGACTGCCGTGATGATGCTCGTCGAGGAAGGCAAAGTCGGCCTCGACGATAAAGTCACGAAATACTTTCCGGACGCGCCTGCGACCTGGCAGGGAATTACGGTTCGCAATCTGCTGTCGCACACATCCGGCATCCCTGATTACACGGGCGAGGATAAATCAGGCAACGAGCACGCGATCAATTTTCGTCAGGACTATACGGAAGATGAGCTGCTCAAGAAGGCCGAGAGCTTGCCGGTGCTTTTTAAGCCTGGCGAAAAATGGAGTTACAGCAACACTGGGTACGTGGTTCTCGGAATTTTGATTCATCGCGTCACCGGAGAGTTCTACGGTGATTTCCTGCAGCAGCGAATTTTCAAGCCGCTGGGAATGAGCGCCACGCGAATCATCAACGAAGCGGACATCATTCCGAATCGTTCGTCCGGCTACCGGCTGGTGAACGGCGCGCTGAAAAATCAGGAATGGGTTTCCCCTTCGCTGAACACGACGGCCGATGGGTCGCTCTACACCAACGTGCTCGATATGTCGAAGTGGGACGCGGCGCTTTACACCGACAAGCTGCTGAAAAAGTCCAGCCTCGCGGAGATGTGGACGCCGATGCGGCTCAACGACGGCGAGAATGCCGAGTACGGCTTCGGCTGGTTTATCCATGTGGCGAACGGGCATCGTTTAATCGAACACGCTGGTGCGTGGCAGGGATTTACGACGCAGATTTCGCGCTACGTGGACGACAGGTTCACCATCATCGTGCTTACCAATCTCGATTCCGAGCATTCCAACCCCGGAAAGATCGCGCATCACATCGCTGGAATGTATATTCCCGCGGTCGCGGGCGCCAGCTCGGCCGGCGACTAGCGGCGGGCCATTTCTTATCGTTACCAGAAGTCGTGGCAACGGCTGGCACTGCCCGCTTCCTTAACACGCTGCCGCAAAGCTTATTCGTTGATTCCGAGCGCGATTGCTGCGCGAAGAATCTTTTTTTTTCTGGCGCTCCTACTGCCGGGCGGGCCACGAATCGACCCTCAGAATGATGCCTGAAAGACATCACCCCATCCGCCGCACGGAAATCTCATGACTGGAAAATGCTATTACCTGACGACGCTCGGCGCCTGGCAGCGCCACGCCGCGCGCTTCGCGAATTCGCATTGGCTGGCGCTGGACGCCCCGCCGTTGCGCGAATCAATCAGCATCGGAGCGGACTGCGAGCGCGCAGCAGGCAGCGCCCCTACAACCGAGGGGCCGCGCGTTGTAGCGCCGGGCTTCAGCCCGGCATCTTTGCACGAAATCGCCGGCTCTCGCGGCCGGACCGCCGTCACTGATGTCGCCCGTGCGGTGGAAGATGCCGCCCTGAAGGGCGGCGCTACAAATGCAACCCTCGACGATTCGACGCTTCTTCGAAACGCCACCACCTATCGCGTCGCGCTCGCGGATGCGACGCCGATTATCGTTCTCGTGGAAGCCGACGAAGGCGCGCACCTTGCGCTGGAAGATGACGCGGCGTTCGAAGCGCTGCCGCACCCGCTCGCGCAAAAGCCAATTTCAGACACGGCGCAATCGGCGCTCGCGGCGCACGGCGTCACTCCCGGTGCCAGTACGTTCGAAGTGGCCGAAGCTGTCGCGCGCGCACATCCGCTCCTTCGCCATCGCGTTTTCTAACGAACGAGGCGGCACGTTTGCCTGACGCAATGGGTCTGCGGCCCTGCGCACGAAGAGCCGCACATTTAGCAGTGCACGGAGGCGGAGATTCGCCGTTGTAGCGCCGCGCTTCAGAGCCTGTGTGATTGCGCCAGTTATTCGTCAGGGCACGGCTTCAGCCGTGCCGCAAGTGTCGCAAATACAACGTGGCTTCAGCCGCTGAGGGTCGGTCGAACGGCTTCTCACACAGACTCTTCAGCCCGGCATCTTTGGACGAAGCCGCCTGCGCGGTTGAAGATGCCGCCCTGAAGGGCGGCGCTACAAAACCCAAATGCGATGACATGCTCATTCGCGAATACAAGGAATTGGATCTCGATGAGCTGCGGCGGATGCACGCGCGACAGGGATTCGACTACCCGTTCCCGAATATCGCCGATCCGATTTTTGTTTCGAAGCTCGTTGTTGAAGATGGCGCAGGCCGCGCGGTGATGGCGTCGCTCGCACGGCTCACGTGCGAAATGTATCTGCTCGTCGATCCGGGGGCAGGGAAGCCACGCGACCGCTACGCGCAACTTCTCGCTCTGCATCAAGCAGGCGAACGCGACCTTCGCGCGCGCGGCCTGGACGACGCGCACGCGTGGCTGCCTCCGCCGATCGCGAAGCGATTCGGGCGGCGCCTCGAAGCGCTCGGCTGGATTCGCGACGATGCGTGGACGCCGTACTGCCGCCGCCTGCGCGAAGAGTGATTCGCGCGGAATGATTGTGTAGCGCCGGGCTTCAGCCCGGCAGCTTTCTGTTCGTCCCGAGGGAAGATGCCGCCCTAAAGGGCGGCGCTAGAAAAAGATCGCGCCGTCCCGCGCGTTGAAATCGCGATGAGTTCACAGCGGGCACGGCATTCCGTGCCCCCACAACGGCGGGCGGCGAACGTCGCGCCGAACTTTTAAACTCTGAACTTCTAACCTCTAACTTCTACTCCGGAGGAAACCATGTCACGCGGAGCGCAGCGCACCACGCGCCAACTGACCGACCAGCAACTCGGCCAGCAGAATCAAATGATTTCGCAGGAAAATCAGAACGCGTCGCAAGACCGTTCCCTGATGATGCCAACGGTTCAGGGATTGTTGAACAGCCAGGGCTTCACGCCGGCGCAGCAATCCGCGATCACGCAGCAAAGCATTGGCGCGGCGAACACGGCGTTCGACGCGCTTCGCCAGCGCGCCGGCAATCGCGCCGCCGCAACCAACGACACAGCCGGATTCGGCGACCTTACCGCGCAACTCGGACGCGAACAGGCGCAATCCCTCGCGAGCCAGGCGCAGCAGAATCAAATTGCGTTCGCGAATCAGCAGATCAAGGAGCAGCTCGCGGGATTGAACGCGCTCGGCGGTACGTACGGCATCGATACGAATCTTCTGGGCCATGCGATGGGCATTCCGGCGGAACTGCTGGGCGTCCGGCAGCGAGCCGCGACCGGATCATCCACGGCGGGACTCGGCGGACTTTTTGGTATCGGCTCGGACATCGCCGGGCTTTTCGGGTAAGTCGTGTAGCGCCGGGCTTCAGCCCGGCAATCGTGCTTGAGATCGCAAATGCCGCCCGCACAGTGGAAGATGCCGCCCTGAAGGGCGGCGCTACAAAACCCAACCGGAACGGCACCGCGACGAATTTGCCGAAGCCGCGCCCCTGCCGAAAAACCATGCACACATTCACGGAACCCTACTGGTGGGCGGTCGTGTTGACGTCCATCGTTCAACTCGTGCTGTTCGTTCGCTGGCTCTATCGCCGGATCCGCAACGACGAGCTGACGCGAGCCTTCGTCGAGGACATGGCGACGAATCACCTGCCGCATATTTACGAACTGCTCGAGCGCCTCTGCGACCGGCAGGGAATTGCGCGCGCCGGACGGCCGTCAATTCGCTGGGTAGATTTGAACGGGCGCACGCACTGACCGGGTTGCGCAAGCGTGGAACGAGAGAAATCGACAATGAAAAACCTTCCGCTAATTGTGGCGCTGCTATGGGCGATGCCCGCGCTGGCGCAGGGATACCATTATCAAAACATCGCACTGGGGCCGCTGGGGCATCCGGTCTCGACGGCGACGATCACCGTGTGCGCCGCGGGCGCGACGGGGACGCCGTGCTCTCCGACGACGCCGATTTTCAGCGACGCCGCGCTTTCCTTGCCCAAGCAAAATCCATTCACCAGCGACGGCCTCGGCAACTTCGATTTTTACGTCGCGCCGGGAAGCTACGTGTTTACGATCACCGGCGAGGAAGTTTCCGCCGGCCAGAGCTACGCGATCACCGTTCCGTGCGTGCCGAATACGCTCGCGGCGGGCTGCGGCGGAAGCGGATCGGGCGGGCCAAATGGCGTGAACGATTCGATTCAAACGGATTTGAACGGCCAGCTCCACGGCGACAATAATTTTCTGTGGAATCCAACCACGCAAATCCTGAGCGTGCTGGGAAGCGTGGGCGTCAATCAAACCGCGCCGCAATTTAATCTGGACGTTGCGGGCACGGCTGCGTTCAACCAGTTCGAGAGCGCATACGTGGTCGCCGACCGCATGGCGGGTGCGGACATGTGCGCGAAAATCGCGAATGCGTGGCTGGCGGTGAAATCGATCAACGCGAATGGCGGAATCGTCGACGCGCGCGGCTTCAAAGGCTCGCAGCATTGCGCCGCCAGCATGTGGGCCAATTATCCCGTGGCGCAATTCAACGGCACGCTGCTCAGCGACAACGTCAACATCCAGAGCGACGTTTCGCAAGTGATGCCGGCGGGCGCTCGCTGGACCGGATTCTCGGGACATGCCACCACCACGCCTTTCACGAATACCGGCACGTCCATTCAGCCTTCGGCGGCGTTTCCGTCGAGCACGCCAATCGTCGCGATGGGCGCGAACGCCGGCGATTCGGGAATTCAGATTGAAGGGCTGCGGATTTCCTGCATCACGCCGACGGGAACGAACGTCGCGGGCGGCATCGGGCTGCAAAATCAGAAGGCGCAGGAAAATTCCTGGGCGCGCAACATTATTATTGACGGTTGCGCGGACACCGGCCTCGATTGGACGACCTCGCAAGCGCAGAACAGCGGGTCGCTCGAAAACATCAGCGTCGCGGAAGACGGAGTCAGCGTGGTCACGGCCACCTGCGCGCGTTTTGGCAGCGCTTCGACCAGCACGCTGCAACTTTCGCGCGGCGTTCATGGAGTTACCTGCAACGGCGGAAGCGCCACGGTCGAGCCGAACGTCGGCATCGACATCGAAGCGCAAAATCTGGACATTACCGGAGTTCATATCGAGGAATACGTCACCGGCATCGAGATCGGCGCGAGCAAACCGGTGCAAGGACTTTTGCTGGGCAACGTGAACTGCTCGTCGAACGCGAGTTTCCCAATGGGCAAGTGCATCGATATTTCCGCGGCTTCCGGAACCACCAGCACGGCGATTTTCGCCGTGGACACGGGAGGCGCGAATATCACCGACGTTCTCAAGGACAACATGCCGTCGGGATGCGAAATTTCCGAAGCCGCCGAGGGAACCGACCTGGGTTCGTACATTCACGGCCGCCAGAATATTATTCTCACCAGCGCGAAAACCTGCGCGCAAAATATCTTGAACGAAAATGTGACGGGCGCGATGGCGCCCGCCGCCGGCGGCACGATCGACGCAAATATTCTGAATGGGGTGACTCTGAGCGGAACGCCATCGGCAGGGAATCAGTGCATCGCTTCCAGTTCGACTACCGCGGCCATCTGGCAGCCGTGCCCGGGAGGCGGTGGAAACGTTTCCACCTCTTCGAGCATGACCAACCTGTCCATTCCGCTGGCGACTGGCGCGGCTTCGATTGCCAATTCGCAGATCAGCGAGAGGACTGGCACGGCGGATGATTTTGCGAAGAGCATCACCACCGCTGGGCCGTCGCCGTGGCTCGACGCAACCAATCCGGCTTATGGCGTGGTTGGCGATGGGGCAACGAACGATTCACCGCACATGCAAGCGGCTGCGAATGCGGTTCCAACCACGGGCGGAACGATTTTTGTCCCTGCTGGGTTAAACGTATTGCTCAACACCACCGTCACTTTCCCCAATCCGACGAAGATTTTGTGCGGTGGCACGGTTGGCTGGGGAAACATCGAGACGGCGGAAAGCGTTCACTTCGAGACGGCCAGCGCGATTGAGCTGATTCAATATGGCACGATGAATGGCAGCCTCGTGCACACTGGCGTGACGTTTGAGAATTGCTCTTTCCGGGATATCAGCGCGTCAAACAATACCGCTCTGGGCGCAATCGCTTCCGTCAACGCCGACCGGCTGCACTGCAACCACTGCAACTTCGAGGACTTCAACCGGCCTCCGATTGCCGCGCCAGCAGCGCCAACGATTACCGGCGGCGGAGCGGGCGCGGTTAGTTTCTGGGCGCAGATTGTTTGCGTGAACGACGCTTCGGGGATGACGGCTTTCGGGGCGGAAGCTACTCTCGCGTCGAGTAGCGAGCCGCTGACGGTAACGGCTCCAACTTCAACCTTGTGCGCCGCGCCATCAACCGGCTACATCGTGCTGGCAACCACGACGGGCACGGGTGTGGAAGTCTCTCAGCCCAGCACTGGAAACTGCACGCTGAACGCTTCGCATACCGGCTGCGCGCTGACATCGAATTGGTCGGCAACGGTGCTCAATTCCGGGGCAGGAACGTTTGCCGAAGTCGCTTTCAAGTACGACACATCGGCTGGATTCGGAATCCTGACGAACTCAAGGGCTGGCGCGGACCTGACGCTGCAAGACGCCAGCTACAACGACCTTCACGACATTTCGATTCGGAACTCGCAAGAGGGATTGATCCTGAATGGTGGCTTGACGACGCTATCCGGGCCGGGTGAGATTTCAACGAACCTGTACGACTTCTACGTGGGGTACATGGGCGCGGGAGAACTGCTTGCCAGCGGCGTTGCATTCGAGACGGAAAACAACGCTGGATTCCGCATCGGGATATTTAACAGCGCCAGCGGTTCGGAAATGGTGGACAACAAATTCGAGGGCGCAGTCGTACCCCCAAACAACATCACCGGCTTCGAGCTAAACGGCACGCGACAAGTGGCCTTTTACGGCAATTATTGGACCAAGCTGAACCTTCTGGTGCAGGAGAACGCTCCAAACAACGGCGTATTTAACGGCGACAACGTTTTCGACTTCGTGCAGCAAGTCTCGAATGGCAGCACGCTGATCGCCGGACTTGTGACATCCGGCGCAAACGAAGACGTAGTTATCGGCAACACCTCAAACGGTGGAATCGGTTCACAAATTCCTGGGCTGAGCGGCGGCGGGGCGGTATCGAGCGTGTTTGGGCTGACTGGCGCGGTGCTGCCAGCAAACACTACAACGGTCCCGGAGACGCCAGTGTCCCTCAGTTCCACGACGACTCTTGCACCCGCAGGCGTCCCGCTCGATAACGTGACTGGCGCGACGTACACAATCGTTTGCGCGGATGACGTGCGACACAAGCTATTCAGCAGCGCAACTGCCGTCGCCGTGACGCTGTTCCAGGCCAATACTTGTAGCGCGCCCGCGCAGCCGAATTTCACGCTGGTGGTGAGCGTGGGCGGTGCGGGCTCGGTGACCATTACGCCGACAACTTCCACGATTGGCAAGGTAGGCAGCGCGCAAGCGGCGACGCTGGTGCTCACGACCGGCCAGTACGCATTCATCTACACGGACACGGTGAGCACGGGCTGCACGACAAATGGATGTTACGACGCGCTGGTGGGGCCATGAGGAAGAACTGTTAACGTTTGCGCTTTGCTTGCTCGACTTGGCTGCGGCCGCGAAGCGGATGAAGGACTCGGCAAGGCACAATCATAGGAAGCCTTACTGCGGGAGACTCAGGCGGAGCCCGCGGATTTTGTCATTGCGGCCTTGACGCCATGAGGTTTTTGCCAAACGGCCACGACGGCGCTGGTGACAAGTTCTTCGCGCGCGTATTCCGAAAGCTCGCCAGCCGCAGTGAGCCGCCCCAATTCTTCAGGAACGTGAGGATTGTGGCTGTGAATGGTTTCAATCGAGCAGCCGGGCCACGCCGCAGAGAAAATCTCGCGCCATTCGCTTAGTCGCAATCGATTAACGAAGGCGTTGCCCTGGACATTTTTGCCGCGAAGGTGGCCCCAATAGAGCGATCTATCATCTCCGGACATAACGCGCGGGTCCAGGGAACCGTTGTGACTCGTGTAGAGATGAATGCCCGCAGTGGCGATTCCCCCGACGCGAAGAACGCGCGCCACTTCTGAAAGAGCTCGGCGTGGATCGACAAGATGGTGGAGCACCGCGTTGGAAAACGCCATATCGAAAGAGCCGTCAGCGAACTGCATGGAACAGGCATCGCCCCGAACCGTATTTACATGGGGAAGCCGGGAAACGTGGAGCGCCTCGCATATGGCTCGATCGTATTGGCGGTCGATGCCGGAAAGTTTGCGGAAAAGTGACTTTGCTGTTCGCGTGACGCCGTTGTAACGCAAGGATTCCATCCATTTTGCGGGCGAAAACCCCTCGACGATTACGTCGGTGTCGATAGCCGTGACCCTGTTGCGAACCGCAAAATAGCGGGATTCAAGCAGGTACTGGCCGGCGCCAATATCCAAAACGTCTTTTCCAACCGCATCAAAAGAGAATCGCTTGCGAAGCAATCCGCAATTCTCATCAATCCTTCGAAACCGAGCGGCCGTTCCCGAAGCGCGCGAACGATGCAGCGAATACAAGCTCGCGAGTTCCCTGGTTCTGCCCAGAACTCCAAGCCGAATCGAGGTATATGATGCAGGCACATGCCAGTGTTGCTATTTCCGCGCCTGAGTGTCAAGGCAAAGGACGAAGGTCTTGAAGGAATCGTTCGCCTGTCTGCTTTTCGCTTGCTTGCTCGTCTGCGCGGGCGTGGCCAGCGCAGGGACAACGTACTACATCGATTTTTCGAGCGGCGCGGACACCAACAACGGCACGGCCAAGACGACGCCGTGGAAGCACGCTCCGGGGATGCACAACTGCGCGAGCAACTGCGCGGCGCACACGCCGGCGGCGGGCGATGAGTTCATTTTCGAGGGCGGCGTCACCTGGAATTACACGATATTTCCGTGGGACATGACCGGCGGCGGCAGTTCTTCGTCTTCGACTTACGGCTGCGACAACGGAGCGGGCGGAGGCGGATGCGTTTACTACGGCGTCGATCAGACTTGGTTTACGGGCGGCTCGTGGACGCGGCCAATTCTAAATGCTGGCGGCTGGTCGAACAGTCCGACGGATACGACTTGCTTTTACAACAATGACCCATCGGCCAACAACTACATTGCGACCGAAGGCACGAGTTTCTTTATCTTTGATAACTTTGAGTTCACCGGAGCTTGCTCGCAGACTGGAAGCCCCAACCACAATGGCGGCGGCCAGGCCGGGGTATTTGCAACTAACGGCGGCGGCGGAGACGGCGACCACTACCAGTTCGAGAACCTGTATTTCCACGGCTGGGTTTTCCCCGCCGTTACGCCCTGTCCGACTTGCACGACAAGCCCTCCTCCACCCAGCGGGGATTACTTCAAAGTCTTCATTTCATCCAGCGGGCCGATTCACGCTCGCTACGGGCCGTACAACGTGATTGACGGTTCCGATGCCACGGGCGCATCGAACGGGCAGAATTGGTATTCCGGCGAAGCCGTCTACGGTTCACCGGGAGAAGTGGACCACGACGTTTTTGTGAACGTGCCGCAGTCGCTCGACACCAATCACAGCATCTTTCGGCTCCACGACAATCTGTTTCTAAACGGCGATGCGTACAGCATAAGCAGCGGTGCTTCTGGTGCAGGCGTACACGAACATCTCGACAACTCGCAAAGCGATTGCCAGAACAATCAAGAAACCTGGTACGACAACGTGGCCATTAACGTCCAGGCAGGGGAAGGCTGGAACACTCAAACGTCGAATGGCTGCACGCTCTTCGAGTTCAACAACATCCTGATAGACGATGAGATGGGATTTAATGGGAACGGCGCAACGGTGAATGCATTTTTCATCACCGATACGGGTGGCGGCGGTTCAACGGCCCAGGTATTCAACAACTTTTGCGAAGCGGGACTCGACAACAACACCTTCTTCGGGGGCTGCTATCGTAAGGGCGTAACCACGCTTGGTTTCATCAACAACTACACGATCAGCACCGTATCGGCGCGCGGCGAAATCGACGGAACGGCGGATGTATACACGACGAACCTGATTCAAACGCTCACTACGGCGAACGCCGCGGGATTGAATTGCAATTTGTCGGGCATCTACACCTGCACGGGACAGACGTATTCGTTTTCGCCGGTTTCGGGAACGAGCACCACGGTCGGAGCGGGAACGAACGAGACGGCGCTGTGCAACACGATTACCGACGCCACGGCGCAAGCCGCGTGCAAGCTCGATACGACGTATGCGGTCAGCTACAACGCCACGAATCACACTGCCGTCGCCTCCACGCGGACGCCCGTCGCGCGGCCATCGAGCGGCGCGTGGGACGTTGGAGCCTACGAGTATTCGGCCAGCGGCTTGCCAGCCGTTTCTTTCAGTCCAACCAGCATCGCGTTTGGCAATCAGTACGTCGCTACCGGATCGGGGACGCTGACGATCAATGCTTCGGGCGGCATCACCCTGACGGGAACGAATCCTTCGGACTTCGCGATTACAGGCGGAACGTGCGCGAATAGTGGAACGGTCGCGGCGGGAGGGAATTGCACGATCATCGTGGACTTCACTCCAGCGGCGGTCGCGTCTTACAGCGCCAGCGTGAGCGTGGCGGACAATGCGACGGGCAGTCCGCAGACTGTGCCATTGACTGGTGTTGGCACCTCGCTGACGGCTCCCGCGCCAGCGTTTGCGATGAAGATCAAAGTTAGCGGTGAAAAAACTTCTAGCTATAGCAAAGGCACGCTGTCATGCCAGTGCGATGCCGCTTGCTCGGCGGCTATTTCCTATTCGGCGCTTCCATGAAAGAGCCGCGAGGCCAAGCACGCCAATCTCTGGCGTGACAGTCTTTGCCTTGCAATAACTGAAACCCCACAGTTCGTCAAGCTGGATTCGGCGGCAGTGTCGGTAGCACATGATATGTCCGGTCGAGATAGCACATGAAATGTCCGCTTTTGTGGCGAGGCTTGAGGTAGAGGTGTCTGCCGGAGGCAGGCATGCTTTTCTACCCGGAGTGCGCCGTGGAGCG
>JBOGNE010000007.1:0-12277 GCA_050747005.1 Candidatus Acidiferrales bacterium | reverse complement strand
CCACCGTATACGCACACGAGCCACCGGTTACGTTTGTAATCTTGCCGTTATTGTCGCTATCGAAGAAGGAGCTCGTTGCGTTCCCACTTCCATCTGAAGCAAAGATGCCGCCTGCGGCGTAAGCGCCGGAACCGGAAGTTCCGCCGGTGGTGAACGAGTAGCTGCCTTTCGCTAGACTTGCCGCCGAGAACGAAGCCGACTTGGGGGCGCTGAAGACTTCGCCGGCGAGGAAACCGCCGTTGTCGGAACCGACGAGTTTCAAATGCGTGATTCCCGCGGTTGTGGGGTCCACCGTATCCACGTAAAAAGCGAACGTGCGCTGCCCGGTCGAGGCGCTCGTCAGCGTCAACGTGCCACGGCCGCTTCCCGGAAACGTATTGTCGATGGCGTAGGAACCGTTGAGCGTGGTATCTGCCGCCGTCACCGAGCCGTTGTCATTTATGTCCACAATCGACCCGGCCTGCGGAATCATTCCAGTGCCGTTCGCCGAGAATTTCCCGGCAATTGCGAGTCGCGCGAAGCCGGCGGTCGCTCCGGCAACGCGAAATACGTAAGGTCCCGCGAGCGCCGAGACGTTCAGATTGTTAAGGGCGTTGAGGTTTTGCTGGTCCATCGCACCGCTGCCGGTGGAAAAATTATCAAAGCGAATGATGTCCGCATGCGTCAGCGATACGACGACAAATCGCAGCGTGACGGGTCCGAGAGCGGTATTCAGCACCGCGCCTCCGCGACCGTCGGGACCGACGGCGTAATTCCCTCCCGTAATCGCGACTTGCGGAGACACTCCCGAGCTGAAGCTATCTTCGTCTTCCAAGCCGCTCTCGATATTTCCGCTGCCATCCGCCACCAGGCTGCCAGCTGCCGATACGAACCCCGTTCGATCGCTGCCTGTAAAGGAGAAGGCAAACGGTCCTTGAAACGACCGATCGGAAAACGCGATGGTGGCCGTGGCCGAGGCGGTTGCGGAGGCTGCTGCGTCCTTGGCCGTGATCGTAACGATCCCGCCGGGCGGCGGAGCGAGAGGAGCCGTGAAAACTCCGCTGTGCGGATCGATGGAGCCGAATGAGCCGCCATTCGCCGAGCTCGCGGACCAGGTGACATTCTGATCGAGCACGCCGTTGAGCGCCGCGGTGAAAGTCGTATTTCCGCCGGCTGGCACCGTCGCGGCGGCCGGAGTTATTGCCAGGCCCGAACCACCGCCAATCGTGACCGTCGCGGTGTTCGATGTGATGGTCGTGGTGCTGCTGCTACTGGAGGTGCCGGTCTCCTGAAGGGTTGCGGTGATCGAGACCACTCCATTGTCCGTGGACGGCACGGAAGCAGGAGCGGTAAATATGCCGACTTCGGAATCCGTGCCGGAGGAGACAATCGTCCCCGTCGTTGCGCTTCCCCCCGCCGTTCCGTTCACATTCCAGGTGACAGTAGTATTGGTGGTGCTGGCTGCGTTGTTTACGACGGCTGTGAAATTCTCCTGGGAATTCAGCCCGACCGTGGCGGAAGTGGGCGATATTGTAATGGACAAGGAACCGGTAGCACCGCCGCCTCCGCAGCTGGCAAGAACCATTACAGCGACGGCGGCAAAAGTGATGAGTGAAAGGAATCTCGTCGTCCTGCCTACCGCGCCGCTGCCCGACGCGGCGACCAGTCGAAAAATCGCACCCCCAGACCCACCCATTTGCCTCTCCTCGTCGTTAGACATGATTTCGTATGGCGGAATCGAAAGTTCCTAAAATTTCCGGCTCAAAAGAAAAAATTTGACCTCATGGAGCCCTATGAGACGCACCCCTGCGCCTACTCGAAAGGGCTTAGATGCACAGAATAGCAAATGGAGGTACGAAAATTTAGAAATAAGTGCAGCGTGGGAGCGTTTTCTTCTGAGCTAATTGCGGAGGGGCTTGCCAGTCTTTAGGGTGTGGGCGATGCGCTCTTGCGTTTTGCGCTCGCCGCAGAGGCTGACGAAGGCTTCGCGCTCGAGATCGAGGACATACTGCTCGGAAACGGCCTGTGGCGCAGTGATGCCGCCCCCGGAGAGAATATAAGCGAGTTTGCGCGCGACGACTCCGTCGTATTCGGTGGCGAATTCGCCACGGACGAGCGTGTGAATGGCGAGCTTTGCAGCCGCGAGAAACTCCTCGCCGAGGACGCGAATCTCGGGCGGGGCAGGGGAATGATAGCCAGCTCGGGACATCGCCAGCGCCGTTTGCTTCGCGTCGGCAACGAGGCGGTCGCGATTCATTCCAATTAGATCCGATGGGCGCAGGTATCCGAGCGAGCGCGCTTCCTCGGCGCTGGTGGAAACTTTGGCTGTGGCAATGTTTTCGAACACCGGCTTGAGCGCGTGGAACAAGTCGAGGTCTTCCGCGCCTGCGGCATGCTCGTTGGCACGGATGAGCATTTCTTTCGTTCCGCCGCCTCCGGGAATCAGTCCGACGCCGACTTCGACAAGCCCGATGTAGGCTTCGGCGGCTGCGTGGATGCGCGCTGCATGGAGGCTGATCTCGCATCCGCCGCCGAGCACCATTCCCTGCGGTACGGCAAGGACCGGGCGCGGCGCGTACTTTATGGCCATGTTGACGCGCTGGAACTGGCGCACGGCGAGATGAATATCGTCCCATTCGCCTTCCTGCGCGCTCACAAGGAGCAGCATCAGGTTCGCGCCGACGGAAAAATTCGGCGCCTGGTTGGCGATCACCATGGCGTCGAATTCGGAGCCGAGGCGGTTAATGCCGGCGTGCAGCATGGCAACAATGTCGCCGCCGATCGAATTCATCTTGGCGTGGAATTCGCAGCAGAGGACGCCGTCGCCCAAATCGATCAGGCTGGCGCCGGAATTTTCTTGCACCACCGGCGTTCGGTCCTTGAGCGATTTAAGGACGATGATTCCCGGTTGTTCCGCGATTGCCTGCATTGAAGTCGATGCGAGATCGAAATAGCTGGCGTGGCCCTTCTCCGATTCGTAGAACGATTTCTTTGGCGATGAGAGGACCTTCGTCACCAGCGGCGGCAGCGGTTTCCCTTCCCGCTCGATCGCGCGAGCCATTCGCTCGACGCCAATGGCGTCCCACATCTCGAACGGGCCAAGCTCCCAGGCGAACCCCCAGCGCATGGCGCGGTCCACGTCCACGATGCTATTGGCAATTTCGGGTATGCGGCGCGCGGCATACAGGCAAGATTCGCTGAGGCTGGCCCAGAGAAAACGATTGGCTTTGTCCCCGCCGTTGCCTTCGAGCGCGGGAGCCACTAGCGCGCGAACACGTTCGCGTGTATCTTCAATCGCCTTGCCCGCCTCGATTGAGCCAAATTTCGCTTTCTGGCGCGGGCGATACTCCATCGCGTGCAGATCGAGCGTTAGAATTTCCTTGTCGCTTTCTTTTTTGATGCGCTTGTAGAAACCGCTTCCGGTTTTTTCGCCGAGCCAGCCGCGTTTCATCATTTCCTCGATGAAGGCCGGGAGGCGGTACATTTCGCGCGACTCGTCGTCCGGCACGTTCTCATAGATGTTGCGGACAACGTGGGCGAGCACGTCGAGGCCGACGATGTCAGCGGTGCGGAAAGTCGCCGACTTCGGCTGGCCGATAGCGGGACCGGTGCAGGCGTCGACGTCTTCCACGGTCATATCGAGAGCCTGCATCTGGCGCAGAACGTTGAGCATGGAGTAAGTGCCAACGCGATTGGCGATGAAATTCGGCGTGTCCTTTGCAACGACGACGCCTTTGCCCAGGCGCAGGTCGCATATCTCATTCAGCGACTCGAGAACCTCCGGGCGTGTCTTCGGTCCTGGAATCACCTCGACCAGCTTCATGTAACGCGGCGGATTAAAGAAATGCGTCCCCGCCCAGTGCTGCTGGAAGTCCTCGGAGCGGCCTTCGGCAATAAGATGAATCGGCAAGCCGGAGGTATTGGACGTGACGATCGTTCCCGGTTTGCGCACCGTTTCGACGCGCGCGAATAGATTGCGCTTGATCTCTAAATTTTCAGCGACGGCCTCGATGATCCAGTTTACCTGGCCGCACCATGCAAGATTATCTTCGAGATTTCCCGCCGTTACGAGCCGTGCGGTTTCCGGCGTGAAGAATGCAGCCGGGCGCGATTTCTTCGCGGCATCGAGCCCTGCGAGAACGATTCGGTTTCGAACCGCGGGATTATCGAGCGAAAGATTTCTGCGCTTCTCGTCAGCCTTCAGTTCGCGCGGAACGATGTCGAGCAGATAGCATGGAATGCCGGCGTTCGCGAGATGCGCGGCAATGCGCGCTCCCATCGTTCCAGCGCCCAGAACCGTCACTTTTTCGATTCGCTTCGTCATCTGTGTTGGATCCAGGGAATAGGAAGGTTACAAAAGCAATACGGCAGGGTCAACCTGAAACGCCATGCGCCTTCAGGTGCGCTAAACTGTATCAGTACGGAACCTGCAATGGGAACAACTACAGGATGGCTCGGTAAGGCGGTCCGCGGCCTACGTTCGTTTGCATATGGCCCCGACGGACATCGTCCGAAAATCGGGTTGGCGCTGGGCGGGGGATTCGCGCGAGGAATCGCTCACGTGGGCGTGCTTCGCACATTCGAAGCGAACGAAATTCCGATCGATTTTATCGCGGGAACGAGCGTTGGGGCGCTGATCGGCTCCGCCTATGCGAGCGGATCCCCACTTGAGGTGATGGAGCGGGAAGGCTCGTCCACGCGATTCCGCGATTTCGGCCGCTGGACGCTCTCGCGGATGGGGATGGCTTCGAACGAGCGCCTCGAAGAGTTTCTCCATCGCTTCACCAAAGCGAAGTATTTCGAAGATATGAAGATTCCACTCGCCATCGTGGCAACCGACATTCTTTCTGGAGAATCCGTGCATTTCAAGGCCGGCGAAATCGGCCCGGCGCTGCGGGCGTCGTGCGCGTATCCGGGGCTTTTCCTGCCGGTGGAATACGAAGGCCGCGTTCTCGTGGACGGGTTTCTGACCGAGACCGTACCAGCCGCTGCGGTACGGGAGATGGGAGCCGAAATTGTAATCTCCGTGCACTTGGAGCCCGGTTTGCTTCATTCTAAGCCGAGGAATACGATTGAAGTAATCAGCCGGTCGTTTTCAATTATTCAGGCAACTTCCACGCAGGCGTGGCGCGGGGAAACAGACGTGCTCATCGAACCCGACGTACGTCACATTCTCTGGGATGAGTTCGTGAAGACGCCGGAACTCATCGCCGCGGGGGAAGCGGCTGCGCATGCCGCGCTGCCCAAGATCAGAAAGCTGCTCGCTGGCGAAATTCCCGAACGGCGGCAATACCGCGATCGCCGCGCCAGCGACGGCCACAAAGGATTCTAAGCTGCGGATGGCCCGGAAGGCTCAGCGGGTTGCGCTTGCCACATCGACAGCATAAGGACTTTCCGCGCGGTACCTTCGCTCGAACTCTTCCCGCGTGCATAGAGTCCGAATGTCCGTCATCCGATCGACCGCGAGAATGCCGTCCAGGTGGTCGATTTCGTGCTGAAGCAACTCCGAGAGGTTCCGATCATCGTTGGCTGTGAGGTCGCAGAAATTTCCGCACAGATCCTGATAACGCACGGCGATCTCGCGATGACGTTCCACCTGCATAAAAATCGATAGGAAGCTCAGGCAGGCATCCCAGACCACGATTTTTTCGCCGCTGCGCGCCAAAATCGCGGGGTTGACGATCGGCCAAGGATCTGCGCCGGGCAATTGAAGAAAGATGACCCGAGCGCTCACGCCGAGCTGTGGTGCGGCGATGCCGCGGCCGTATCCGGTTTTGTTACGCCAAAAAGCAAGGGTATCCGCCAAATCGTTTATCAGAGACTTCACTTCCGGCGAGCCGGGATTCTGAACTAGTGAGGCAACTTCGCGAAGCTTCGGGTCGCCTAGTTGCAGCACGGATCGAACTGCCATATGTTCCCCTCCTTCGGTTCCGGCCATTCAAGGACCGCCACGGCGCTGTCTCTTCGTTGGAAAATTGTATACGCCATCGCTGCATTGTGTACAATCGCAAAACTGCGCGGATTAGCTGATGGAACGGGGGAACTTCTAAAATGAGATTGTGTGCAGCAACGATTGCAGCTTTCACGATTGCGGCGACAATGACGTGCGTACCTGTGAGCGCGGGCGATGCGGCAAAGAAACCGCTGACGCCGGAGATGGCGATCACGCTGCGCTCGGAATCGGACCTCCATTTTTCGCCTGATAGCCGCAGCGTTGCGTTTGTGGTGAGCGAGCCTCTGCACGGCGTCAAGCGTCAAACCCACATTTGGGCGCTCGATGTTGCGACGCATGGAGTGCGCCAATACACGAATTCCGCAAAGTCCGGGCATTTTCCGCGATGGTCGCCGCGCGGGCGCGATCTCGCGTTTCTTTCGGATCGCAACGGCGACGAAACGCAGATTTATCTGCTCCCTGGCGAAGGAGGAGAAGCCTATCCGCTGACCGCGGGAAAGCGAAGCATCGAATCGTTCGCGTGGTCGCCGGACGGAAAACAGATTGCATTCGTTGCGCCGGATGCGAAAACCGACGCCGAAGAGCAGAAAGAGAAAGACAAGGACGACGAGCACGTAGTTGATAGGGATGACAAACCGGCTGGGCTATGGCTGCTGGATGTCGCAACGCACAAAGAGCGGCGTATTATTTCGGCGCCCTGGAAGGTTAGCGAAGCCCAATGGTTCCCCGGCGGAGACCGGCTGATCATTTCCGCGACGGATCATCCCGAGTCAGATGAGAACACCGATCGAATCTTCACGGTGACCGCGACTGACGGAAAAATGACCGAGCTGTTTGCGCCGCGCGGGCCTTTTGGCGAATTGAAAATTTCGCCGGATGGAAAATGGGTTGGGTATCTGGCAGCGCGTGTGGATGGCCCGGACCCGCACGATTTGTACGTTATTTCCACTTCAGGCGGCATGCCGGGTAATTTGACAAGGACAAGCATTGACCGGCAAATCGGCGATTACGTTTGGCGTCAGGACGGCACGCTTGTGGCTGACGCGGTGACCGGATTTCACACGCAGATGTACAGCGTGACGGTTGACGGCAAGGCCGCTCCTTTGCCGAAGCAACCTGTGAACCCAGTCAGCTTTGATTTCTCGCGCACGGGCGATGTTGCATACACGGGTGGAACCGCGACGCAGCCTGCCGAAATCTGGTTTGCTAACGGCGCTGCGCCGGCGCAGCGCGTATCCGGCTTCAACAAGGACTGGAATGCAGTCGAACTGATTCAGCCGGAAATTTTCCGTTACAAGAGTTTCGACGGCACGGAAATCGAAGGCGCGCTGCTGCTCCCGCCAGGGTACGACGGCCATTCGAAGCTTCCCTTGATCGCGCTGATCCACGGCGGACCGACCGGTAACTGGTCCGATTCCGTGCAGGTGTGGGGTCAGATGCTGGCGGCGCGAGGCTACGCGATTGTTTACCCGAATGTTCGAGGCTCGACCGGTTACGGCGAAAAATTCCTGGAAATGAACCGCGCCGACTGGGGCGGTGGCGACTTCAAGGATGTGATGGCCGGCGTAGACTCGCTTATCGCACGCGGCGTCGCGGATCCAAATCGATTGGGCATCGGCGGCTGGTCTTATGGCGGCTACATGGCGGAATGGGCGATCACGCAAACGACGCGGTTCAAAGCGGCGGTCTCGGGCGCGGGAATGTCAGACCTTATAGCTGAATTCGGCACGGAGAATGGTCCTTCATACGACGAATGGTTTTGGGGCCAGCCATACGAGAAACCGCAAGGCTTCCTGAAAGCCTCGCCCATTCTGTACATGCGCAACGCGAAGACGCCGACGCTGATTTTGCAGGGCGAGAACGACACGACGGATCCGCTCGGCCAAAGCCAGCAGCTTTACCGCGCGCTGAAGCATTACGGCGTGAAGGCGGAATTCGTGGAGTACCCGCGCGAACCCCACGGCCCTCGCGAAGAAAAACACAACCTCGACGTCTTGAACAGGATTCTGCGCTGGTACGATGAAAACCTGAAGTAACGGTATGGAAGAATCAGGCACTACACGCAAAAGCGCGCTTTACACGGTTTGCCGGGCGTGCTAATTTGACTTCCCGTAACCGCCCGTATGCGCCAGGCGGCAGGGCCATTGACTATAGACCCTCCCACGTTTTTGTCCCGAAAGTCCTCCATTACAAAATTTAACAGCCGCTTCTTCCGCGAATGACGCGCAAGAAGACGCAGCTGCGAGGTTCAGGGTGCTAAAACTTCGTAAGGTTGAGTTACTGGGCTTCAAGTCGTTCTGCGAAAAGACGCCGATCACGTTCAGCGGCAGTGGGATCACCTGCATCGTCGGGCCGAACGGCTGCGGCAAGTCGAACATAGTGGACGCCATTTCCTGGGTTCTAGGCGAGCAGAGCCACAAGATGCTCCGCGCCGAGCGCATGTCGGATTGCATCTTCAACGGCACGGCCAAGCGCCCGCCGCTGGGTATATCCGAAGTGACGTTGACGCTGGTTGATCCGGAACTATCCGACGCCGTGGCGAAGGTGCTGGCGGTGCCAGAAGACGTGCCGGTCGATGCGACAGAACCGTCTGGCCTCCAGGTGGTGCCCGAACCCGGTGCAAGCGAACCGCTGGAAGCACTGGAAGCAGAGGTTCCGACGGAGACAGAGATTGCCGGCGACGCGTCGGAAGAAGCATCCGGTACGAAGGGCAAACCCTGGAAGAAACGCGGCGCCGAAAAACATGTGATGACGCCGAAGCTGGGCGAAGTGGTCGTCGGGCGGCGGCTATATCGGTCCGGCCAAAGCGAGTATTTGATCAACGGACGCGTCGCCCGGCTGCGCGATGTGCAGGAACTGTTCATGGGCATCGGTCTGGGCCCGGACAGCTACGCCATCATCGAACAGGGCCGCATCGGACAAATTTTGAATTCGAAGCCGATGGACCGCCGCGCCATCATCGAAGAAGCCGCCGGGATCACCATGTACAAGACCAAGCGGCGGCTGGCGGAAGCGAAGCTCGAAGGGTCGAAGATCAATCTGTCGCGCGTGAATGACATTTTTGTTGAGGTCGAAAAGCAGCTTGCCTCGTTGAAGCGGCAGGCTTCGAAAGCCCGCCGCTATGCCGAACTGCGCGAACAGATGCGGGGACTGCTGCGAATCGTGCTCGCGAGCAAGGCCGAGCATCTCGATATCGAAGCGGCGCGCCTGGAAAACCTGTTGCGCGATATGGACGGCGCGGAAGAGCGCGAAGCACGGTCGGTACACGAACTCGAAGCCGAGCAGGAGCGGTTGAGCGCGCGAACGTACGAACTGGATGGCGAGCTGCGCCAAACGCAAAATCTGCTGGGGCAAACAGCACTCGATCTAGATCGGGCGGAAAATCGAATCGCATTCAATCGCGAGCAAGCAGTGCAGCTTGAGGCGCGAACTTCGCGGCTAACCGTCCAAATCCAGCAAGAGGAGCGTCAAGGCGCGGATCTATTCAATCGTTTGGCGGGGCAACGTGAAGCGACCGACGCCCTTCGCGAAGAGACGACGGCGGTTGAAGCGGCGTTGCGCAACGCAGTGGATCGAACGTCGTCAGCCGCCACGGAACAGGCCAATCTCGAAGCGCGCATGGAAGAATTGAGGCAGCTTGCCGCGAAGCTCGTTGAGGAATCCGCGCGCGAGCAGGCGGAAGCGACTCAGGCGGAAGACGCCGCGGGGCGCGATGCCTCAGCCGAAGAACAGCGATCCGCGGCAATTCGTGCGATTGAAGAAGAACATGCGATATTCGCCGCGCGCGCGGAAGCGGCTGACGGACTTCTGCAACACGCCGAGGGACGCGCCGAGGAACTCGGCGCGGCAGTCCGCGAGGCGCAGGCACGGCTGATCGGATTGCGCCAGGCGCAGCAGGAGACTGCACAAAAGCTGGAGCGCACCCGGGAAAGCCTGTCCGCCGAACGCGCGCGGCATGCTTCGATCGAAAAGATTTTGAGCGAGAGGGCATACACAGCCGATGCGGTGCAGAAACTCTTCACCGCCAGCGGCGGAGGCGAGTCTCGCGGGTTTCGCGCGGTGGGCTTGCTCGCGGATTATGCCGAGGTCCAGGAGCAGTACGAGGCCGCGGTCGAGCAATTCCTTCGCGACGAACTCGAGTATGTGGTCGTCGAGTCATTCGACCATGCGCGCGCCGGCATTTCCCTTCTCCGTGAGGAAATGGGCGGGCGGGCAACGTTCTTCGTGGACACCTTGAAGGACTTGAATCTTGCCGCAACTGGATTAACCGACGCCGATGCGTTGCCTGGCGGTGTGCTGGCGCGGCTGGATCGGCTGGTGGATTTCCGCGATCCGCTTGGGCCAGCCGCGAAGCATTTCATTTCGAAATTGCGCGCTGCGTACTTGGTGGAAACGGCCGCCACGGCGGAACAGATGGCGAGCGTTAATGCGCAGGCATATTACCTGACCCCGGATGGCACTTGCTACCACGGCCGGATGGTTTCCGGCGGCCGGCAGGGAGACGCCGGACCGCTTGCGTTAAAACGTGAACTTCGCCAGCACGAAACCGAAGTGGCGCAGCTTGAAGAACTCGCAACCGAACGGCAGGCGGTACTGACGCGGCTGGCGGCGGAAATCGCCGCAGGCGACGCGCAGGTGACCTCCGCGATCGCGCGGCAAATGGAAGCGGAAAAATCGCTGGTAGCGGCAACGCTTCAGCGCGAACAACTGCGCAGCGACCTCACGCGAATCGAACAACAGCTCGCCGCGGAACGCGGGGAAATCCTCCGGCTTCACGCACAAGCCGAAGCAGCGCGCACGCGCGCCGAACAGGCTCGTCGCGAGCACGCCGAGGCGCTTCGCGCCCGGGAATCGGCGGAAATCGAAAGGCTGCAAGTGTCGGAGCGGCTCGCAACCATTCGCCAGGATTTTCAAACGATGCAGGAAAAGTCGGGCGCCCGGCGCGAAGAATTGGCGGCGATCTCGGAAAGGCTTGCAAGCTCTGAAAACACGGCCCGCCGGATATCCGAAGAAATGGCGCAGGCGAACGATCGCGCCGAGTCGCTGCGGCGGCAGCACGATTCTCTCATTCTGGAGAAATCGGAGCTTGAATCCTCCTGCGAGCAGCTTTCGCGGCAAGCGGAAGAACTTCGAAAAGAGAAAATCCGGCTCGATGAACGCAAGGCGGCGTTCGAATTGGAATGGGAGCGGGCGCGCTCGCGCGCGAGCCAGATGGACGAATCGCTTCGCGGCAAGCGCCAGTCTCTTGACGAGATCCGCGCCGAACGCGGCCAGCGGCAGATTGAAAAAGCGCGCAACGATGCGGACCGCGATTACCTTCGCCAGACTTGCGTGGCGGAGCTCAACGCACAACCCGAAGAACTCATGGCGCAGGAATCGCAGCTTGCCATCGGAGAGGATTTGATCGCCGCAGAGACAAATTACAATGAAATGAAGGCCCGCGTGGAAGCGATGGGCCCCGTGAACATGATGGCGCTCGAGGAATTTCAGGAATGCGAACAGCGGGAGGGTTTCCTGCGGCGCGAGCGCGACGATCTGGTGCAGTCCATCCAGAATACGCAGCTTACGATCACCGAACTCGACCAGGTCTCGCGCCAAAAGTTCGAGGAGGCGTTCACGTTCATCAACACGCAATTCGCCGTGGCGTTCACCGCGCTTTTCGGGGGCGGCAGCGGCGAGATGCGGCTTAGCGAGCCCGACAGCTCCGGCGACGCGGGTATTGACATCGTCGCGCAGCCGCCGGGAAAGCGTCTGCAAAATATTCTGCTTCTTTCTGGCGGCGAAAAGGCGCTGACGGCGCTGGCGCTGCTCATCGCCGTATTCCGGTATCAGCCCAGCCCATTCTGCATCCTCGACGAAGTGGATGCGCCGCTCGACGAAGCGAACGTCGGCCGATTCAACAAAATGCTGGCAGACATGTGCGGGCAGACGCAATTCATCGTCGTCACGCACAATCGCAAGACCATGGAAATGGGATCGGTGCTCTACGGCGTGACGATGCAGGAGCCGGGCGTGTCGAAGCTCGTTTCGGTAAAATGGGAAGAGGCGGCTTCGGCTTCAAAGTCATCGACCGCCGCGAGCAACGCAGCATAATCGGTAAGTGTTCTCTGTATGTGCAATTCTTTACACATACTTCGCAATCTAGCGCTCCGACGCGCTAATAATTTTCCAATCGTCCGCCCGCTTTCGAAAATCTTTCGGACCTGTACTTCTTAACGGTGTCGTTAGCAAATTAAAATGTCCGGTTTTTGTAGCAAGTGATCTGTCCGGTTTAGGTTAATCATTCGCCGCCGCTGTGGCTGTGGGAAAGTGGGAATCCCGCCGGTGTTGCGGGATTTCCAAGCG
>JBOGNE010000006.1:0-61416 GCA_050747005.1 Candidatus Acidiferrales bacterium | reverse complement strand
GATGTACCCGAAGTCGTTGTCCGTCGCCGGTTTGACCGCTCGATTAGGAACTTCCTCAGCCACTATCGCCGCTTGGCAGATTCTTGGACTCTATTTGACAACTCGGAGGCAACTCCCGTCGTCATCGCATTTGTGACAAAGGGCCAACTTCGCATAGTGGAGGAAGAGCGGTACAATGCTTTAGTTGCACGCCATGGGGAAGCATGACAAAACTACCCGTAAACCTTCTTGAGTTGCCGTTGGAAGAGCGCGCCGAGATGGCGCTAAAGGCTGCCGTTGACAAAGTCATTGACGAGCACGCTCGCGAAGGCCTGCCAATCTATATCTGGCGCGATGGTAAAGTGGTAGCGATGTCCCTCGAAGAGCTCCGCGCACGTTCCGCGCGCATTCACGCTGAATGACGACCAAAATCTCGCCGTCAGCGTGAACCGGTTTTCCAGGTTCAAGGTTCAAACGTAGGCACAAGTTTAGGAACAAAACCCCGCCGAACACCGTACAAAACCATGACGCATGACGCAGAGAAATGACAGACAAACCAACCACATAGCATTTCTGGAGTAATCAGCGGGTTGCAGGTTCGAGTCCTGCGCGGCTCACCACTTATTTCCGAGCGAATCCAACAGAGCTACGCCTTTCCATGCCGTTCGTAAACTCATCGAGCCGTTTCGAATGCGAATTTGCTAGGCAGCGTGCAGTGCGTCTCGATCAGTGAAAAGGGGGGCAACTGCCGGCGCCAAAGATCTGCGCCCTCCGCCACGCGGAATTCTATAGTTCCGCGAAACAAGCTCGCCCTAAAGCGTGTTCGACGCACCCATTCGCGCATGTTTGAAAAGTCAACAATCCGAGTATTGACTTTACTGATACTGTACGAGTACTTTGAAGGTGAGCGGGACGCAACCGTGCTATCAACACGGATGCGCCCCTAACCGCCGAACGTCCCAAGGTCGCTACGACGGCTAAACGCATTGTGTAACAGCACGGCATTCGCCGCAAGGCGCAGCGTTCCGCTCATTGTAAATTTGAACTGAATGCGAATGATTCGCTTGTTTTCCGCCCACAGAGAGTCCCGAACCGCCGTCGAGACCTCCGCACCAGACGACTGCGATTTTCTCGGTTCTCGCCTTGTCGTTCGAAACGTTTTTTTTCTGGCCTTACCCGAAAAGTGGCGGACAGAGTTGTACGCACGGCTTCGGGATAGAAGGACTTGTGCGCGAAGTAATCTGTGGCCGCTTGTCCGGTTCTGGGCTGGGAATCGCCTAGGGTAGCGAGGTCGCAGGTGGCCGTCGCGTTTGGCAGTTGCACGCGGGCTTCGTGCGGGGACTCGGCGCTTGGAACGCAGCGAGTCCCCGGGACGAGGTGGCTGACGTGGGTTGAAAGTTATTTTATTGGGTGCAGGTTTCGCTGATCATCTTGAGGCGAGTGACGGTGAGGTCAGGATGATCGGTTGCGCCGGCCTTGTTGCCCTGGTCCTTCTCGGTCTTTTCTTCGTTCGCTTCCTCCGACTTTGTTTCGTGGTGGCGGACGCCGGTGATGGTGACCTTGTGGCCAACGTGCTCGGAGAGCTTGACGGTGTGGCTGCGGAGATCATACGTCTTGCCGTCTTCGCCGGTGATCATGTATTCGCCGGCCTCGTCGCCTTTCTGGAGGCAGCCGGTGACCTCCATCGAATGGTGGTGCATGGGTTTTTGCGCCGTGGTTTGCTGGCCTTCCTGCGGGGTGGCGTCCTGAGCCTGCGCGGCCAGCGGGCAAAGCGCCACGAAGAAAGCTGCAATCAACAAAACGGACAGCTTCGAGATACTGAGTCGCATTGGTGTTTCCTCCTGAGTTTCATTTGACGCCCGAAGGACGAAGCAATGATCAAAGCTGAATAACCGGGACGACGCGGCAATCTCTCGATTCTCGTGCAAGCGGCGGCTGGGCAGCCCGGTTACCTAACAGCTTGTTAAAAACCCATTTGGGTCGTCATTCTGAGTGAGGCGACGAAGCTCTCTTCGTGAAAATGCCGAGAAGAAGAGAGAGATTGTTCGGGCCAGAAAACGGCCCTTGACGCCAGGCTTTTTTCAACAAGCTGCTAAAGCCAACCCCGACGGTAAATTGAGAAGAAGCCGACAATCTGTGCGGTTTGGCACACTTTTGATCGAGAAGAGCCCTTAGAAGGGCACACGGGTAGCAAATGGGCCGACATGCCAGGCTAAAGCCCGGCGCTACAATAGCTTGCCAGCACAGCGCTGGCAGCTAGAAGGCGTACCTCAATCCGAACTGCATCACGCGCGGATTGGTCAGCAGGTGCGTGTACCGGCCGAAGGTGTTAGCAGAATCGAGGGCGAGCGACGCGTTCTCGATGTTGAAGCGGGTGGTGTTCAGCACGTTGAACACGTTCCACTCGAACTCCAGGGTGTGTCGGTCGTTATAGGGCATCTTCCATATCTTATCCAAGCCCAAGTCCAAGCCAGCGTAGCCATCGCCAGGGACAGAGTTGCGGATTCCGGATTCTCCCGGGAAGTCGTGCCGGAAGCTGTTTATAGCGCCGTTAGCGCCGTTGGGGTCAGGAAACGCATTTACAAATCCTTGCACGACGGATCTGCCAGTCTTGAATGGGGTTCCTGTGAGCGCCGCACCTCCTTCGAGCTGCCAATCGGTGGGAAAGAACGAGCCGTTGTCCACCCAGGTCGAGAAGCCGCTGGTCCAGCGGGCCAATCCGGAAAGCTGCCAGCCGCCGATCAGGGCATCGAGACCTCTGCCGACGCCGCCTGCGAATTTCTGACCCTGTCCGACCGGCAGTTGCCAAACCCAGTTTGCGTTGATCTGGTGGCGCAAATCGAAATCGGACGATGCTTTCATCTGGTTGGGATCCCAGGCGTTGATGATGCCTCCGAACCCAATGCCGCTATTGAAGAGAATGCGTTCCGCATCGGAAGCCCAGTCGATCGAGTGGGAATACGTGTAATTGACGTTAAATTGCAAGCCGTGCGTCATCTGTTTCTGGAACACGACTTGCAACCCGTGATACCAGGAGGGCGCCATCGTCCGCCACGTGTAGAGGGATGAGTATTGGTTGTCGAAATAGGAGTAGGGTCCGCCAAAGGGGAAATATGTGACGCCAGGAAGGTTCGCATCCGAAATGCCGAACTGGTCCACGTTCGCGAGGGCGGTAGTTTCGTTGCCCGAATTGCAGCTCCACTCATCGTATGCAACCTGAAGAGCCGATGTGGTCGAGCCGGTGCTGCACGGGAACGCGTACGCTCCGCCGGGTTTCAGAGGCTGGAGCATCATGTCCTGCCAATAGGAGGCGGTTGGTCCCACCATGGCGGCAGTGACGGTATTGGATGCTGGAGGCGTTGGAACGCTATACACCTTTGCCAGCGCCTTCGCTGCTGAAAAATAATCCACCTTCGTCTTCTGATCGACGATGTCCATGGGCATCGCAAAATCGTCTTGAATGAGCGTGCGATGAGCGAGATGTCCAATGTAAGCGACCTCGATGCTCATGCTTCGTCCAATTTGCCGCTGATAGGAAAGGTTCATGGCATACGAAAAAGGCGTCTTCAAATGGTTGTCGACGCCATTGCAAATGCAGAAGTTTCCAATCGGGAACGTTTCAGGGAACTTCGCGGGCGGCGCCGGAGTATAGAGCAGGGTCCCATCGGTGGCCGTGGTCGGAATGGTGTTGAAACTCGTCAGGCGCGGAAAAACTTCCGCAGGCAACTGGTTTGCCGGATTACTCAAGTTGGTAGCGAGTCCAAATGCACCACCGCTTTGATCGAAGGTCTGGACAAGCTCCTCACCGAAGTGATCATAATACGTGCCAAACCCTGCCCGAATCACGGATCTGCCGCCGCTTCCAAGCAACTTCTGAAGAAGATCGCCGTTTGGATTGGGCGACCATGCGAGCGAGATTCGCGGAGCAAAGTTCTTGGTTTGCCAGCCGTAGTAACCCAATTTTCCGTACTTGGGCCCGGCAAGGTCAAATGTGATATTCGGACTAACGTTCGAGGGAATGCCTTTCTCCATGTTTATGGCACGCTGGTCGAACCATTGAGCGAGCGAAAACGTGGGCGTCACTTGCTGCCCGTCCGTTTCCCAGACCGGAGACATCAACTCGTAACGGACCCCGTAATTGAACGTTAAGTTGGAGCGCACTTTCCAGGAATCCTGGAGATACAAATCGTACTCGTCGGAGGCCCAATGGCGCTTGACCGGCGCGCCCTGATTCAAAACTGTTCCGGTGTGGTCTGGATTTACGAAGTAATTGTATTGGGCGTTGACCTCGGTAACGATCCCGAGCATCCCAATCAGCGGCCAGTCGTAGGAATTGTTGAAAGACGAATCCACTCCGGGAAATCCCGCGTTTGCTGGATTGAAGACGCTTCCCGAGCGTCCCGCGAACCCCCCCACATCCACCCAGTCCGAATTCGTAAACGCGAAGCTGTAGGAGCTATTCTGGTTGGCATCCGCGTTACGAATGAGGACGATATTGGTACCGAAGGTTATGGAATGGTTTCCCTTGGTCCAGGCAACGTCGTCGACGATGTTGTTCACCGGCAGGGTGAATGCGTTGCTGTAGGTGGTTCCCTGGTCGCCATTCGCCGCGCCATCCAAGCCTCGAATGAAAATAAAAGGCTGGGCGCTGCTGCCGAGATCGTTGAGGCTTTGCCGCGTGAGTCCCCAGCGGAAGTTGTTGACGAGATTCGATCGCAGAATGGCTGTGTAGCCCGCCACGAACCCCTTGCTGCGATCAATGAGGGTATGGAGCGCAGGGGTACCGGGCAAATAGGGAGCTTCAGGATTATTATCATTGGCCCCGCTCCCGCGCCAGAACAACGTGTGGTTTCCATTTGCCGTAAGTTTGTAATCGATTCGTGCGACTAGCCAATCGTCGCGCTCCTTGGAGGGTGCAGGAAACCGGAAGCCCGTATAATTGAAATTGTCGCCGACCGATTGATCGTTAGGCAGGGGAAAGCCGTTGAAATATTTGAGCGAGGCCGGGTCCGGCCCGATTCCTTGGGGGTCCATGGCCTTCAGTTGCGATGGGCCGAGCGCAAAATAGCCTGCTGGAATGGTGTAACTTTTCCCACTTACGCCGGTGACCGTGTTGGCATGTCCGCAACGCGGGTCAAGCGGACCAGGACCCCCTCCGGTATCGCACAAGTACGAGATAACTCCATCGCGGAGCGACGCCGAGGGGATGGTTCGTACCGCGCTATCGGCTTCGCTCAGCCGATGACCTTCGTAGTTGACGAAGAAAAAGAGGCGATCTTTCTTTATTGGACCTCCGACAGCCGCGCCAAAAATGTTTCGAACAAGGTGAGGCGGCGTGTTCGGCTGATTGCTTGCCAGTTCCGAATTTTTGATGAAGTAATCGTTGGCTTCGCCAATCCCGCTTCGATTGAATTCGTAGGCCGCGCCGTGAAACAGATTCGTTCCGCCTTTCGTCACCAGAGCTACCTGCGCACCAGCGGAACGTCCCTGATCGGCGCCATAGTTGGAGGTTGATACGCGAAACTCTTGTACGGACTCGATGGGGACGGGCAGGACGGATTGGAATGCCTGGCCGGTATTCTGCTCGTTATCGTCAACGCCGTCCAGTTCGACGTTGTTCTGATCGCTCTTTTCGCCGTTCACCGAACCGCCCCGAGTATCGTTATTCGTGTTGAAATCCGAGCGGTCCGAGGCGTACACGACGCCGGGCTGCAGACTGAGGAGTTGCACGACGTCCTTGGCTTCGATCGGCAACTGCTGGATCTGGAAGCTGCCCATGGTATTGCCTTCGCTGGCGTCAGTCGTATTGATTACGGGGGCTTGTCCGGAAACCTCCACAACGATCTGCGCCTGGCCGAGCTTCATCTTCACGTTCACAGTTGCGGGCAAATTGACTTGCAGCACGATTCCGTTTTGCAGGTACGTAGAAAATCCCGAGGCTTCAGCCTTCAACTGATACGTGCCGGGGATGACTTGGATGAACGCATAGGAGCCTTGCTGGTCGGTGGTCGCGACGCGTTCAGCATTTGTTCCAGAATTTATGAGATGAACGGTCGCGTTGGGAATTGCGGCGCCGCTCGGATCGGTAACCGTGCCGCGAAGAGACGTCGAGGCTTGACCCCAAGCGGAGCCCACAACAATAATTGACAAGCTTGCGGATAGTAAAACGATCAGGAATAGCCGTTTGCGTTCCACACTCCACCTCCGTGGCACACACCCAAATTAAAAAACCGCGCTGAGGAGGCATACTTAGAGCGAAGAACAGAATTGACGGGACATCTCGTAAAACTCAGCATCCCGTTCCACCCCAGCCAGCGCGAACGTAGCTATCCTATAAAACCGCGACGAAAAGAAGTCAAGATTTAATTTACATGAAATTAGGAGGTTGGCGGTTTCAACCTGGCGGATGTGAAATCCGCAGCACTCTGAAGAAGTTGCGGTTGGCTAAACATTTGTAATGTAAGAGGGCAGTCTTACGCCGACAAACGAGGCCCGAACGGGCGGGATATTTTTGAAGCATTAGCAGGGCGCAGCAAGCAGCGCCCCTGCAATGAATTGAATTGCACAGCCGGCGTCATTGAATTTATTCCCGGGACGAAACGCTAGCTTCCCTGGCCGCCTAGCTCGCGGATGATGGCGCCGACGAAGGATTTGGCGTCTCCGAAAAGCATGAGTGTCTTATCGAGATAATAGAGCGGGTTATCGATGCCGGCGAAGCCGGGATTCATGCTGCGCTTGATGACCATCACTGTGCGAGCCTTATCGACATCGAGAATGGGCATGCCGTAAATTGGGCTGCCGGCGTCGGTGCGGGCGGCGGGGTTGGTGACATCATTCGCGCCGATTATCAGCGCAACGTCCGTCTGCGGGAGGTCCGAGTTCATGTCGTCCATTTCGATGAGGCGGTCGTAAGGGACGTCGGCTTCGGCAAGAAGCACGTTCATGTGTCCTGGCATGCGGCCGGCGACCGGATGAATTCCAAACCTCACGTCCACACCCTTCTTGGTCAGGACGTCGAATAACTCGCGTACTTTGTGCTGGGCTTGTGCGACCGCCATGCCGTAACCCGGAACGATGGCAACTTTATCGGCGGCTGCGAGAATCGCGGCAGCTTCTTCCGCGCTTGCACTGCGGACGGTTCGCGCTTCGTCGACTGGTCCACTTGAGGCTTGCACCTGGCCAAACGCGCCGAACATCACGTTGGTGAACGAGCGATTCATGGCCTTGCACATAATCACCGACAGGACGAAGCCCGAGGAGCCATCGAGCGCACCCGCAACGACCAGTACTTTGCTATTGAGAACGAAACCCAGGAGCGCGGCGGAAAAGCCGGCGTAAGAATTCAAAAGCGAAATCACGGTCGGCATGTCAGCGCCGCCAATGGGAGTCACCAACAGCACGCCGAAGATCAGCGAGACGCCCACCATCACGGGGAAGAGATGCGTATATTCCGGATGAATGATGAGAACGATCATGATGGCGATCGCCGCGCCTAGGACGGAAAGGCTGACGACGTTCTGCCCTTTGTAAGTAATCGGGCGCTGCGGCAGGATTTCCTGAAGTTTTCCAGCCGCGATCAAGCTGCCGGTGAAGGTGAGCGAGCCGATGATTACTTCAAGGCCGATTTCGCCCATTCCAAATTTCGTGACATGAGGAGCGCCAACGTAGTATTCGGCGATCCCGATCATCGCGGCCGAAAGAGCGCCAAAAGCGTGGCTCAACGCGGTTCGCTGGGGCACGGCCGTCATATGCACCATGCCGAGAGGAATTCCGATGCCCGCGCCGACCGCCAGCGCGATGACGATCCACTTGTATTGCGTCACTTCGGGGTTGCAGAGCGTGGCGGCGACGGCCATGGCCGCTGCAATCTCGCCAACCAGAACGCCGCGCCGCGCGAGAACCGGCGAACTCATCCACTTGACCGCCAGAATGAACAGGACGACGGCGATGATGTACGCGAAGTCGATGAGCTGCTGGATCGCGAGCGGGGTCATGGTTTTTTCGGCTTGGCGGTCTTGAACATGCGCAGCATGCGGTCGGTGATGAAGAAGCCGCCGACCATGTTGCTGAAGGATGCAGCCACGGCGATCACTCCGAGGACGGTCGAAAGCTTCGTGGCGTGTTCCCCCGCGATGATGATGGCGGCAACCACCACGATTGCGTCGAGCGCGTTCGTCAGCGACATCAACGGGGTATGCAGCAGCGGCGAGACGCGCTTGATCAGCTCGAAGCCGACGAATCCCGCGAGTATGAATACGTAAAGATTCGAGATGAAGTCCGAGGGCACCATTTCCTCCTTACGGCTGCGAGGCCAAGGCCGGCAGCGAGAAAAATTCGCGGATGCGGGCGTTCACAATCGCTCCGTCCTGCGTCAGCAGCGTGCTGCGAATAATTTCATCCTGCAAATTGAGATTGAGCTTTCCTTCTTTCGTCAAGTGAAGGAGAAAGGCGGTGATGTTGCGGCTGTACATCTGGCTCGCGTGATAGGGAACCGTGCTGGCGAGATTGGTCCAGCCGATGATAGTGACGCCGTGCTCGACGATCTTTTCCTCGGGTTTCGTCAGCTCGCAATTTCCGCCGCGTTCCGCGGCCAAATCCACGATTACCGAACCCGGCGCCATTTTTGCCACCATGTCGCGCGTCACCAGAACCGGAGATTTCTTTCCCGGGATCACGGCGGCGGTGATCACGACGTCGCTTTCGGCCACAACGCGGCCGAGCAATTCGCGCTGCTGGCCGTAGAACGTTTCATCCTGCGCGCGAGCGTATCCGCTGGCGTCCTGTGCGTCCTTGGCTTCGATCGGCAATTCAACGAAGCGGCCGCCAAGACTTTGCACCTGTTCCTTGGACGCCGGTCGCATGTCGTATGCGGAAGTGACCGCGCCCAGACGCCGCGCCGTGGCGATCGCCTGCAGACCGGCGACACCAGCTCCGATGATGAGAACGCGCCCGGGAGTAATGGTGCCGGCCGCGGTGGTGAGCATTGGGAAGATACGCGGGAGGGTGTCGGCGGCAATCACAACCGCTTTGTATCCGCAGATCGTGCCCATCGAGGACAGCGCGTCCATGCTTTGAGCGCGAGTGGTTCGCGGCATTAGCTCGACGGAGAGCGAAGTGACGCCGGTGGCCGCGACATCGCGAATTGCGTCCACCGCGCCGAGCGGCCGCAAAAACCCGATTAATATTTGATCCCGCCGCAGCAGAGGCAGGTCTGCCTTGCCAGTTTTGTCGTTCGAGCCATTACAGAGTACCTGCACGATGATATCGGCAGTTCGAAAAACGTCGGCCCGCTGGGGAACAAGCTTTGCACCCTTGTCCGCATATTCGGAATCGGGGTAACCCGCTTCAGATCCCGCTCCCGCTTCTACGATCACGTCCAATCCGGCTTTCTTGAGGTTCGCGATGACCGCGGGAATTAGCGCAACGCGGCGCTCGCCCGGAAAGCTTTCGCGGGGGACGCCGACGATCATGAACGAGTCTCATCCTTCCGCCGGTTGGGTTGCGGTTGCGGGACAAAGCCGGTGTTGAGCGGAGGATGCGCAAGGCCAGGACCAGTCGTGTTATGCGAACGAGATGTAATGAAGATGGGCCGCAAAGTTTCGCCGACTGGAGTGAGGGTTCCCGGAACCACTTGAAGGCTTCGCATGCCGGCAGCGATTCTAAATCAGTTACCGCATATTGCAAGGACTTGTAGTGACTCTCGCCGCTTACACGGCGGCGACGCCGCGTTCGGCGATTGCCCAGGGAATTGCAGCGACAGCCTGTTCGAGCGCTCCTTCGCGCGCGGGCGGCAGTTCCAGTACTTCCATGCTTCTTCGAGGACGATTTTCGCAAATTCCTCGCCATCATGGCAGCCGAACCGCTAGAATACGACGGTTCCAGCGGTGGGCTTCGAACGCTCACGGCAGACGCTGCGATTTTTAGATTCTGGAGTTTCACGGAGAATAGGAATGATCGAAAGTCATCTGGCCCCAGGAGAAATCGCCGCGGTTATGACGCGGGGTATTTTGAGCGCCTCAGTGCATTTTGATTTCGAGCGGCCTTCTTCCCCCTTTGTTGCTTCCGATGCACCCGATGGAAGCCCGGCGGGGCAGCGCGCGAAGACCTACAGGATACTGGTGGCGGACGACCATGAAGCCATCCGGCGAGGGCTGCGGACCACGCTGCTGGCCGCCGGATGGCAAATTTGCGGCGAAGCCGCGAACGGAAGAGAAGCAATCGATATGGCCTCGGAGTTGAACCCTGACTTGGTGATCCTGGATATCAGCATGCCCGTGATGGGAGGATTGGAGGCGGCGCGCGAGATACTAAAGAAGGATCAAGGAGTGAAAATAGTCGCTTTCACCATGCATGAATCGCAGCAGATGAAGGACGAGATGGAAAAGATTGGGGTCCATGCAGTGGCCGTAAAGTCCGCTCCGATCGGTGATCTTCTCGACGCGGTGAGATCGCTCCTCGGCACGTGAAGTTTGCCGCGCCGGGCTTGCCCTGCGATAACGCGCAAATTCATGAATTGCCCGAAGACCCGTACTTCGGTCATTTTTCGACGCCTGTAAAATCGAAGTAATTTCGCGCCTGCCTATTTCAGCCAACAAAGCGGTAACCCACTCCGCGCACCGTCAGCAGATGTTTTGGCTTAGCTGGATTCTTCTCGATGTAACGCCGCAGGCGAACCACGAAATTGTCGATGGCTCTGGTGTCGGTCTCCTCGCGTAGCCCCCACACGTCCTCGAGGATGGATTTTCGCGATACCGTCCGGTTCTGGTTTCGGACCAGGTGACGGAGCAGCTTTGCTTCCATCAACGTAAGTTGAATTATCCCGCCATTGGCCCGCAACTGCAGATTTCCGAAATCGATTGTCTTTCCGCTGAAAGAAAAGACATCCGCGTCTTGGCTCGCAGCGGCGTTCGATCCGGTCCTGGCGCTCGCGGACTTCGCCTTCCCATTGGCATGATCGCTCGCGCGAAGCCATTCGCGGCGGCGAAGGAGTCCTTGCAGCCGAGCCAGGAAAATCGGCAGCTCAAAAGGTTTTGGAAGGTAGTCGTCCGCGCCAGCCGCAAATCCTTGGAGTACGTCCTCGGGACGCCCCCGGGCAGTCAGCATCAGTACGGGGACAAAGTTTTTAGCGCGGCGCAGGGCCGAGGCCACTTCGAAACCGTCCTTGCCCGGAAGCATAACGTCCAGAACCACCGCATCGAAATGCTTGTTCTTCTCGAGGAGTTGTTCGAGCGCCGTTTCGCCATCACCCGCAACGTCCACCGAATAGCCCTCGGCTTTCAAATTGAAGCGCAGGCCTTCCGCGAGATGCTCTTCGTCTTCCACAATCAGCACGCGGTTCATTCCGCCGTCCTTGGAAGTTCGATTGTGACCGTCGTGCCGCAGCCTTCACCGCCGCTCTCGGCAAAAACGCGGCCGCCATGGGCGCGCGTGAGCGCGCGGACAATGAACAAGCCCAGTCCGGTGCCCTTTATTTGAGAGCGATTCCAGCCAGGAACCCGGTAAAAGCGTTTGAAAATCCGCTTCAGTTCTTCAGGCGGGATTCCCACGCCCCGATCACGCACGCGCAGGACCACGGTCCTTTCGTCGGGAATCTCCACGTGGATTGATACGTCCACCTTTGCGCCTGAGTACTTGATAGCGTTGTCGAGCACGTTTGACACGGCGGTGCGGAGATCTTCTGGATCACCGCGAACCTGTACCGGCGACCCGCCGGATGGAGGCCCCTGGTATTGAAGAACGCCAGGCTCGAGATGATGCCGCGAGCGCGCCAGCTCAATGCAATCGCGAACCAGCGAACCGAAATCGATGTCGATGCGGCCCTGTCCCCGTCGCTTGTAGCCGACTTCGCCAGCTTTCAGCACCTGCTCCACCGTCCCGAGCAGCCGGTCGGTGTCCAGCAACATGAGACTGTAGAATTGTTGGCGCTGCGCTTCATCCACTTCGCGCCGCTGGAGCGTCTCGAGATACAGACGTATCGAGGCAATCGGGGTTTTCAGCTCGTGCGTAACCGCGTGTATGAAGCTTCCGTGTTGTTCGTTTAGCTTTATTTCGCGCACAAGAAAGCCGGTGTTCAGGATGAGACCGAGAATGATTGCGCCAAAGAAAATTATGCCGAGGAAGAGCTTGACGCCTTCGCGCCAACTGAGAATGATCCAGCCAACGTTGAGGGCGACCGCAAGTACAACCAGACACACGCCCAGCGCGATAGCAAACGCGATGGTCTTCCGGCGGCTGGCGATCTGCATGATGGCTTGCGGAGATTGTACCGCGACCCACCAAGACCTGTGAGAGGAGACGTGCGGAGTCAGGCTCGCGTCATGGTGACGCCCGAGAAGGTTGCTAAGCCGAGGCCAAGTCGTTCTGCGAAGGCGCCGCAGCGATGTCCGCCACGCGAACTTCGTGCGCTTGCCGGGGCTGCGCCGCCAGATCGACGGAATACACCTGCCGCGCAAGGCCGAGCTTTTTCAGGGCCCAGATTGCGTACCAGTTGAGATCGATCTCATACCACGCGAGGCCATGTCGCGCGGACGTCGGATGAGCGTGATGGTTGTTGTGCCAGCCTTCGCCCCACGTCATGAGGGCTACCCACCAGCTATTCGTTGAAAGATCGCGTGTCTTGAAGCGCCGCGAGCCCCAGGAATGAGTCGCCGAATTTACCAGCCAGGTCGCGTGGAGCCCGGCCACGGTACGGAAGAAAATTCCCCAAAGCAGAAACGGAAGGCCGCCAATCGCAAGCAGAATGAGGCCGAGCACGATCATCGGAACGTAGTGATATTTCGTAATCCAGACGTGGAACCTATCCTTTGCCAGATCGGGGACGTAGCGCGAAAGCGTCGTGGTGTCGTGGTGCATGGACTTGCCCGTGAGAATCCAGCCCATATGCGCCCACCACTTGCCATCAATGGGGGAGTGCGGATCGCCTTCGCGGTCCGAGAATTGATGATGGATGCGATGCGTGGCCACCCAGAAGATCGGGCCGCCTTCCAGCGCCAAAGTGGCACAGACCGTAAGAAAATATTCGAGCCATTTCGGCGTCTTGTATCCACGGTGCGTGAGCAGCCGGTGGTAGCACATCCCGATTCCAAGGCTGGTCGCGATCCACCAGAGAAGAACCGACACGGCAAAGGCCTTCCATGTGAAGAAAAAGAGCGCGGCGATAGCGCCGACGTGGAACAGCACCATGAATGTCGCTGTGGTCCAGTTAATGGATTCGTCGTCGCTTTTGCCCTTCCGCAGTATCTCGAGGCCCGTGGTTGCCATGGTCTGTTCAAATCTCCCTGTGGTCTTGCTTGCGTCGCAATACAAGAGTAACAGCACTCACGAGCCGAGCTTTGTAATAGTTGTGTAATATCCGCGCAAATGAAACGTTGGGACTCCCTGTACGGGAGTACAGTTTCTCTTTAGCTTTGCCGCGAATCAGCAGAATGGGAATAGTAGATTGCGAATCGCGACAGAGGAGGGACATTTGAGATGAGGTACGATTTTCTGGTCGAGACCTACGAAACCGAGCGGATCAAAGTGCTCAGCGTGTGGAGCGAATTTATGGACGCGGACATGTTGATACGCCCGCGTTGCGATGATCCCCGGGGACGCAGCGTGGGCGAACACATGGTCCATCAGTGCGCCAGCGAAGACGGTTGGTTTCGGAATATGCTGAGTATTGATGTGGACGCCCCGCCTCTGCCTTCCCCTGAAACTCGCCTGAATTTCATGCAGCGCTACGCGGAAGACAGTGGAAAGCGCCTCGTTGCGCTGCGATGCACGACCGAAGCCTGGTGGGAAGAGCGGGTGAAATTTTTCGAGGTGCAACGAACGCGCGCCTGGGTGATGACGCGGCGGATCGCGCACACCGCACATCATCGTGGGCAGCAGATGGCGACGCTGCGCATGTTGGGGCGCGATTTGCACAGCAACTATGGCCCTACGGCCGATACCGGTGGGCTGCCACAAAATCAGGCGCGGACAATCTACGCGTACACCGGGCTGGAAGCTCTTCTGACGGGCGAGGCTGCCGGCGGAACGAAGGTACGCTTGCCCGGCGGTGGCGGAAGACCTGTCACCGAACGTCCTCGCGCCACGTAGCGGAACGCGAGCTTTTGCGCGCCCGAGACAAACGGCGCGCAGATTGTTACCTCTCGTGCATTTCGCCGAGTTGGATTAAAATCACAGTGAAATCGAGAACCGGAGGGGATGGCCATGATCGATCTCAAGGTAAATGGGGTGGCACGCTCTTTTGACGGCGATTCAAACATGCCGTTGCTTTGGTATCTGCGCGACGTACTGGCGCTGACTGGGACGAAATTCGGTTGCGGCGAAGCGCTGTGCGGCGCATGCACCGTGCATAAGAATGGCGAAGCGATTCGATCCTGCGTCGCCGCGATGCGCACCGTGGGCGGCGCCGAAATCACAACCATCGAAGGCCTTTCGCACGATGGCCTTCATCCCGTGCAAAAGGCCTGGATTGATGCCAATGTGCCGCAATGCGGGTATTGCCAGGCAGGACAGATCATGCAGGCCGTGGCCTTTCTCAAGAGCAAGAAAAATCCCACGGACGATGATATTGACGGCGCGATGGCCGGCAACATTTGCCGCTGCGGAACGTATCAACGGATTCGCGCTGCGATCAAGGCGGCCGCAGGAGAGCAATCATGAGCGCCATAGAAAACGTAAGCCGTCGCGGATTTTTGAAAGGAGTCGCTTCCGCTGGCGCGTTCGTTCTGTGCGCGCGTTTGTACCCCGAAGCGCTTTGGGGCGCCGATAACAGTCTCCCGCTCGATCCGCACGTCGAGGGGGCGCCGCTGCATCCGAGCATTTTCCTAGGCATCGACACGGATGGAACCGTTTATATCGTCGCGCACCGCTCTGAAATGGGTACCGGCATTCGCTCGTCGCTTCCTTTAGTCGTGGCGGATGAAATGGATGCGGATTGGAAGCGCGTGAAGATCGAACAGGCGATTGGTGATGAGCGCTATGGAGATCAAGACACGGACGGATCGCATTCGATCCGCAGTTTCTACGAAGTGATGCGCGAAGTGGGCGCCACGGCGCGAGTCATGTTGATTCAGGCCGCCGCGCAGCAATGGGGCGTCTCGCCGTCGCAATGCACGGCCGATCCAGTTCATACCGTCGTACATCGCGGGACAGGCCAGCGAATGACTTACGGAGAATTGGCATCGCTCGCTGCAAAGTTGCCAGTTCCCAAAAAAGAGGATTTGCAGTTCAAGCCCAAGAGCGCTTGGCGATACATTGGCAGGGGAACGCCGAGTTACGATCTTGACGCCATTTGCACCGGACGTGCTGAATACGGCATGGACGCGCATGTGGACGGGATGCTCTACGCGTCCATCGAGCACCCCCCTGTTCTTGGGGGAAAGGTCAAGTCTTACGACGACAAAGGTCCGCTCGCCGTGCATGGAGTCCGGCAGGTGATTCCGATCGATCCGTTCCAGGGACCTCCCGCGTCTCAGCCGCTCGGCGGCGTCGCCGTGGTCGGAGACAATACCTGGGCAGTCTTCCAGGGCCGCAAGAAATTGAACGTCGTCTGGGAGAACGGCGCAAACGAGTCCTACTCCTCCGACGAATTCAAGAAAGAGCTGCGGAAGAGTTCGCGCGCGCCTGGGAAAGTGGTGCGCAATTCGGGAGATGTGGAAGCTGCATTCTCGGGAGGCGCGAAAGTGATCGAAGCCGATTACTACGTTCCGCTTCTGGCGCACGCATCGATGGAACCACCCGTGGCTGTCGCGGAATTCAAGGACGGCAAGGTGACAGCCTGGGCTCCGACGCAGGACCCACAGGCCGTTCAAGAGACGATTGCGAAAGTGATGGGGATTCCCAAAGACAACGTGATCTGCCACGTGACTCTTCTCGGCGGCGCATTCGGACGAAAATCCATGGCCGACTATGTTGCCGAGGCCGCGGTCCTGTCAAAAAAAACGAGCCGGCCCGTCAAAGTTGTCTGGAGCCGCGAAGACGATATCAAATTCGATTACTACAACGCCGTGGCGGCTGTTTACATGAAGGCCGCGCTCGGCCCGGACGGCAAGCCATCGGCCTGGCTGCAAAGGTCGGCATTCACGCCGATTCCCTCCACATTTGCGCTGAACGTCGAATATGGAAGCAAGGGCGAGCTGGGAATGGGCTCGACGGATGTGCCGTTCGACATCGCGAATCTGCGAGTTGAAAACGGACCAGCAATCGCGCATGTTCGCATCGGATGGCTGCGCTCGGTATCGAATATTTTTCACGGATTCGCCGTGCAATCGTTCGCGGACGAGCTTGCCGCGGACGCTGGGCGCGATCGCGTCGAGTATCTGCTCGAACTCATCGGACCGGCCCGGATAATAAACCTCGCTCAGTTCGGATACCCGAACTATGGCGGCGCACCGGATAAATACCCGGTTGATACCGGACGCCTGCGCCACGTCCTCGAACTGGCGACGGAAAAGTCGGATTGGGTGAAGCGAAGCCGGGGCAAAGGCAAAGGCTCGGGCCTGGGCGTCGCGGTGCATCGCAGCTTTCTGACGTACGTGGCTACCGTAGTCGAGGTCGAAGTTTCGAGTGGCGGCGAGGTTCGCATTCCGCGGGTCGACACGGTGGTGGACGCGGGACTAGTGGTGAATCCTGAAATGACTCGCGCACAGTTCGAAGGCGCTGCCGTATTCGGAACCAGCATCGTTCGAAGCGGGGAAATCACGGCGACCAAGGGCGTGGTCGATCAAGGCAATTTTGACGACTATCCCGTGGCGCGCATCAACGAGGCTCCATACCAAACGAACGTTCACATTGTCGATAGCAGCGCACCACCGGCCGGAGTCGGCGAGCCGGGCGTGCCGCCTTTCCTGGCGGCATTCTGCAACGCGATATTCGCAGCGACCGGCAAGCGCGTCCGCGATCTGCCGTTGTCGAAGACAAGCCTCAGCGCATGATTCTGGCGTAACCTGAACGCATGAGCGAAAAGATCACAAAGAGCGATGCGGAGTGGCGGTCGAAGCTGACCGACGAGCAATATTACGTCACGCGACAGAAGGGAACCGAACCGCCCTTCACCGGCGAATACGAGAACACCGAAAAAGAAGGCACGTACGTTTGCGTTTGCTGCGGGCAGCCGCTTTTCGGTTCGGAAACGAAATTTCATTCGGGATCGGGTTGGCCGAGCTACTACCAGCCGATTGCCGCGGAAAACGTCCGAATGGAGGGCGATTCGAGCCACGGCATGGCTCGTACGGAAGCAATTTGCAGCCGTTGCGACGCACATCTTGGGCACGTGTTCGAAGATGGCCCCGCACCCACCGGCTTGCGATTTTGCGTAAACTCCGCTGCTTTGCGCCTGGAAGAAAAAAAGAAAGCGGCGAAGTAGGATTATTTCCGGCTCTTTGCGCCCGGCGAGAAATCCGCCACGCCCACGTCGATCACCGTATGGCCCGATCGCAAGCCGCCATTCAAACGTTTTACCGTTGCGCGGTGGCCGGAATTGGCGTCGCGTGATTGTTTCGCACCTATCCGCTTTGTCCACACGCCGCAGACGCGGCCATTGAGAGCTGCAATCCCTGTGTAATCTCCGATGAAATCATCCCCCGGATCGAACGACTGCGTGGTCCACGCATAATTCCTGAATGTTTTTCCGCCGTCGGTTGAGCGCGCAAGGACGACGATCGGTCTCTTGTTATTCGGATCGTTTCGCCGGTCGTAGAAAATCACGTTTGCAGAGCCGTCGGATGGGTCCACGGCGAGCCACTGGAAAAATTGATCGGCTCCGTTATGCACCGGATCGTCGTTGACCCGCACGGCGGAACTCCAGGTCGCGCTTTGATCGCTGGAGCGGGCGCAGAAGACATCGACATCTCCGTTGCGGTAATCGGACCACGTGACAAAAATCTTCCCGGAGCGCGGATCGATGCCAATTTGCGGGAAGCCGTTTGCGCGCTCGACGTTTTCGACCTTGAAATACGACGGAGCGACATCAAGGATGGTTCGCGACGGATCGAATGTCTTGCCTCCGTCGTGCGAAGCCGTCAATACGATGAAATCGCCGTCGGCCCACACAGCGTACAGCGTCCCGTCCGGCGCCACGGCGCCCGAAAATCCTTCAACCGCGCCGTTATCGTCCCGCGGCAATCCTTCGTGCGTGCTGATTTCCAGCGGCTTGGACCACGTCGCGCCGCCGTCGGTGGATCGCGAAAACAGGATGATGGTTTTGGTCAGACTGAATTCCGTCCATCCGACGTACAAATTGCCTGCGTTCGGAGATTTCGGATTGTCGTCCGCGACGATGGAGGGTTTGTCTTCGAATGGCATCACCGGCCGGGTTGCTTGTTCGTCCACGGCAATTTCATTTGGCTCCCACGTTTTTCCGCCGTCAAGCGAACGCCGGATGAAAATGCCATTGCGCGTGGCATTGTGCGCCCAATAGTCCGGCGTGCCGAGTTTATCGAACGCGATGTAGCATAGGACGGCGTGGCCGCGCGAATCATACGCGATCGAAACATCGCCAGAGGTTCCATAGTTCGCCGGGGCGGTCCCCTGAGCGAGCGTCCAACGCCCCCCGGCATCCTCGGAATACGCCGCGCTCGCGTTTACTTGAAACGCCGCAGCCACTTGCTTTGGATTCGTAGGGTTGATGGCGATCGAAGGCTCCGTGAAGGAGCCGGACTTTGTATTGAGGGAAACGACCCTCGCGTTTGGCGGCGCGGGAAGGAGTTCTTGCGCGCGGGCGGGAACAGCAACAGCGGCGCATGCGCACAACCACGCGACACTCGCTGCAAAAATTCTGGGTTTAGTGATCAAAGTATAGGACGCCGGGATCGGTGAAATTCGGGTCCACGGGAATCAGCCGAACGCTTCCGGGCGAGACGACATAGAAGACGACACTAACAGGGAAGAATCCGCCGCCAGCATTCGTCGTCATCGTGCCGCGCGCCGTGACGGGGTCCACCGAATAGGTAGCCGAGAGCGACTGGCCGATTTGCGCGCTGCCGGTTGGCGGCACCGCGTCAACGGTGCCGGTCAGCGTGCCAACCCCGCTGGCATCCACCTCGCCGGTGAAATTTCTCACCAGGTTATCGCCGGGTGCGGCTCCGCCAATAGCATAGTCCCCTTGAAAAGAACTCTCGCTGAACGGCGTGACGCCGCTCTGGCTCTCAAGCAACCCGGATGTGGCCGCGATATCACTGCCGATCAGAAACCCCTGATTCCGATCCGTCAAATACGCTGCCGCGATGCGCGATCCGAGATTTGCAAAGCTGACGCGGCCGATGGGCGACACGTTGTACGTTCCCGAAGCCGGTGGGCTCGTGCTAATCGTGCCGCCTGCGTTCTGGTCAAATGCCAGCGTCGCGGCACCCGCGCCGTTGCCGGAAAGCAAACCGACGAACACTGTGGAGTGACCGCTGAAGCCCGTTCCAGAAACGACGCTCGCCAGGCCATTCTGGGCCGCAATCGCCGTGACATTGAACTGCGTATTTGGATTTTGCAAGCGCATCTCGCCGCTCAAACGTGGGAGCGTTGCCGTCGTCGTATCCACGGCGATGAAAAATATATCGTTGCCGGAAACCGGAAAGAAGAAATAATTCGCGTTTACTTGCTGCTGCGACGGAAGCTTGTACGTGAATTGAGCCTGCCCGCGGTTAAAGGCCGCCCCAGAAAGACTAAAGCTCCCCGTCAGGGTCAACTGCGGACTGTAAACTCCGGCATCGTTCTGATCGACAAGCCCGGAGGAGAACGTTCCGGTCTGGTCGGCGTGCGTCTCGCCAACGAATGCAATCGGGCGACCGTTGAAATCTCGGCCGGTAAATCCAAACGCGTAGTTGCCGCTGAAATTGACGTCGGCAAATGTCGGCACGGTTTGCAATTTCATCACGCCGCTGCCGTGCGTCCCGGTGGTATCGTTTTCGATGAACTGAACGTCGCCATCGGAATTCAGAGCGATCTGATAATCCGTAATCAGGGTCTGATTCTTGACGTTGACGGTCGTCAGCGCGATCGTTCCTCGGCCGTCCGTTCCGAAAGTGTAAGTCCCGGTTGCGGTTGACCCGACGAACACTCCCGACACGCGATTGCTGTCCGCGGTTCCGGCGGTAATGTTCCCTTTGCCGTCAAACGTCAGGCCGCCCGCAATTGCCACGCTGCCGTCTTTGTCGAATCCCTGGAAGAGGAAGCTATATGTTCCGTTGAGGAGCGCGACGCTGTTCGTGCCGGCCGAGACCGAAATGGATAGTGCTCCAGTGGCGGGTGGTACTGGAGGTACTTCGGAATCCGCGACCTGCACGGTGAAGCTCGAATCGCCGGCTAGGATAGGAATCCCGGAAATAGCGCCGGTGGCTGAATCAAGCGATAAACCCGATGGCAACTGCCCGGTGATTACACTCCAATGGTACGGTTGAACTCCTCCCGTAGCCTGCACCGAAGCCGCGTACGTTACTCCCGTCGTTCCGGGAGGCAGGGATTGCGTGCTGATTTGGAGCGGCGCCACGCTTGCAATCGAGATCGAGAAAGCCTGTTGCGCGGACTGTCCCGGAGAAGGAAGAGTCGAGTCCTGAACTTTCACGGTGAAGGGAAAAGAGCCTGCCGCCGTCGGAATGCCGGAAATCAGGCCACTGGCCATATTCTGCGAAAGACCTGGAGGAAGAGAGCCCGAAACAATGGACCATGTGAACGGTGTGACTCCACCAGTTGCCACGACGGACACGCTGTAAGGGACGTTCACCGTCCCTTGGGGCAGGGCCGTTGTGCTAATGAAAAGTTTCGGTGCCGGATTTATCGTGATGGTAAAGGGCAGCGAAGTGGCCTTCAACGGAGGCGTGCCTGAGTCCGTTGCCGCCATGGTGAACGCGGATGTGACCGGCGATGCCGATGAACTATTGGGCGTCCCGACGATGCTGCCGGTTGAATTGAGAGTGAGGCCGGATGGAAGCGAACCTGAGGCCAGCGAAAACGTAAGCGGCGTTACGCCGCCGGTGACCACGATTTGGTCGTTGTAAGGGACGCCATTCGAGCCGTTCGGCAGCGTGGTTGTGGTGAACGTTGGAGCCGGGACGACGGTTATGGTTACGCTAACGACTACCGACGTGCTGGCGACGGAAGTCGCCTTCAGCGTCACGCCGAGCGACGTTTGCGTCGGAATCGCGGCCGGAGCCACGTAGGTCACCGCAAGAGGAGTTACCTTGGTCAGCGTGCCGCAGCCCGTTCCGCTGCAACTCGATCCGGTAACAGTCCACGTGACGCCCTGATTTTTCGTGTCATTGGCGAGCGTCGCCGTGAAGTTCAGCTTGCCGCTTTCATCGACCGTCTGGGCGAAACTGGGCGTAACTTGAACCGTGATGGCTGTGCTCCCACCACCGCTGCCGCAACCCACAAATAAACCCAAGCTGAGGCATGCAAGCAGCAATGGCAAAGCCAAGCGCACGCCTTTCCGAATCCATCCCAACGCGTTGTTATCCATTTTATCCAGTAGGCAGAAAATTTTTCGGGCGGGCATACGTACCCGCCATCGCAATCTCAATTCTTGGCTTTGTCGTGGACCCGCCCAGGCCAGCAGCCGCCCTTACTCTGAACCATTGATGCATGCAGCGAAACAAGTTGAATAACAAAACGGCCGAATGGTGTCAACGCACATCTCCGAGAGCGCTTGGAGACTGGCGACTGCCGGGCGATCAGTTATCAATATCCTCTGGCTCACCCCGCCTCATTCAGCCAATGTGGATGCAACGATTACCAGGCACGTTGCCCGTCAGTGGGCTGCACCATTATAGTGGACAATCGATCGATGACGCACCCAATGCGAATTCACAACATCCTCGGAGTTCGTGGCCGATTGCTCGCACTTCTTTTCTTGTTTGGGCTTCCGGTGGCGCTCCCCGCGCAGAATCCGATGGGCACTCTTCGTGGCACCGTCCTCGACGCGAGTGGTGCACGAGTTCCGTTCGCCAGCGTTGAGATTGCAGCCGAGGAAAGTTCTCTGACGCGCCAAGCGCGCAGCGACGGGCGCGGTGAATTTCGTGTCGAAGACGTGCCACCCGGCTTGTATCGGGTTGTGGTCAGCGCGCCCGGATTTGCCGAAGCTCGGTCGAGCGTCACGATCGCCGCCAGTGCCGTCCGGGAGATCGTGGTGAAACTCCAGCCCGGAGCTATGAAGCAACGCGTGAATGTGGCGGCCCAGGCTTCTTCCATTTCCACGGAACCTGTCGATACGTCAAGCACAGTTCTTCAAGGCGTGGTTACCGCCAAGGATCTCGAGACGATTCCGCTGGCTCATCGCAGCTTCGCCAATATCGCGTTTCTTGTTCCGGGAACCGAGCCCGTTGAACCTTCCGATCCGACCAAGGCGCGAATCACGGCCGTGTCGTTTGGAGGCAGCTCCGGACTCAACGTTGAGCTTTCCGTGGACGGCGGCGACAATTCCGACGATTACATCGGCGGCTTCCTGCAGAATTATTCGCCGGACGCGATACAAGAGTTTACCGTGCGCACAGCGCAAGAGGACGCCGACACGGGCCGCACGACCGCCGGCTCCGTTGTGATTGCCACGAAGCGCGGCACGGACGAATGGCACGGAGACGCCGCCGTTTACGAGCGTGCATCGGCTTTGAACGCGCGCTTCCCGATCGACAATCCCGCGCCACAGCCGAAGCAGCCTTTCTCGCGGCAGAATTATGTGGGAACCGCCGGCGGTCCGATCGAGTCGGGGAAGGTGTGGATTTTTTCCTCGCTGGAATACGTTCATGAGGACGCCAGCATCGCCTACAGTCCGGCGACCCTGGTGCAGTTCAATGCATTGGCGTCGCTTGCGTCGCGGGGATTGATACCGGGAGTGAATTCGATCGCAGCGCCGGGCAGCGTGCCGGTTCCTTTCCACGACTATTTGGCAACCACGCGTCTCGATTGGTCGCAATCGCCGCGCGCGCAATGGTTTTTGCGAGCGGCGATCGACCGCTATACGACGCAGAACGACCTCGTCCAGCAGGCGACGCTGCCATCCACGGGCGCGGCCTCGCGCTCGAATTATTTGAATCTGTTGGTGAGCCAGCATTACACCTTCAGCTCGACGTGGCTTGCTGCGCTCGTCGCCGAGGCGAGCGGCTTGCACCGTACCGAAACGCGCAACTCTAATCTCGGGTTCGCGCTGGCGTTTCCGTTCAGTTCCACTCTCAGCACGATCTCGGGCTTTGAAACGTTCGGCGACAACCAATTCGTCACGCCCATCGCCGCGTTTCCCGTGTTGCGCAATCAGCAGAAATATCAATTCCGTTACGACGTGACTCACTCTTCCGGCGCTCATGCACCGCGCTTCGGCGTGAATTTCATTCACGAACCCGTGCTTGGCGGCGCGCTTCCTGCTACCGCGGAGACGCTGCTCGCCTATCCCAGCGATCCCGCTTTTTACGCCGCGAATCCATGGCAGTTTTTCTTCAGCCGTGGTTGTGCCGCGCAGCCTTTGCCAACCTCTCTAATTAGCTGCGATTTCACGCCAGCGGGGAACGGCAGTTTTTCTCAGAACGTGCAGCGGCTCGGACTGTATGTAGAGGATTCCTGGCGCACGACGTCTCGGGTGACCGTGAATTACGGCCTGCGCTACGACACGACCTTCGGCCTGTTCACGGCCGAAGACCGGTCGCAACTCGAAAATCCCGCGCTTCTCACGCTTCGTGCGCTGCAAATTCCGTTAATCAACGGCGTCCCGCACGATTATCGCGCCGCCATCGCTCCCCGGCTAGGGATTGCCTACGCGATAGGCGATTCGTCCAACACGGTCATTCGCGCAGGTTTCGGGCTTTTCTACAACGACCTCGCGCAGAACGGCTGGGTAACGGCCTTCGAGGCAGTGAATTCGCCTTTGTCGAGACCTTGCGTCCACGCGGGGGACCCGGGCTGCCTACCCGGCGCTGCCGCTGGCGGGTCGGGATCACTGATCGATCCGCATTATAAGACTCCCTACGCGATCCATGCCACGGCAGGATTCGAGCACGCGTTCAACCCAAACTGGACGATCGGCGCGGACTACACGCACGAGGAGGGCAATCACAGTTACAGGAGGTACCAATACCAGGCTGGATTCACTTTGGCGTCGCCGCTTTTTCCGGCCGACCCTGCGGACCAGATGGCGAACGTTCCCAATTTATCGGTCTTTCGGACGGACAATCGCTCGAGCTACAACGGCCTTTCAATCCATCTTCAGGGCAACGTATCGAGGCGCTTTAACCTCGTCGCAAACTATACGCTGTCGTACGCCGATACCTGGGGATGCGTGCTAGGCGAGCTTTTTGACTACGTCAACGGCGTATGCAATCCGCTCGACCCGTTCGCGAAGGGCGATTACGGTCCTTCGGGCGAAGACGTGCGCCACCGCTTCGTTCTCGCGGGTACGTACCACGCTCCGGGCGGGTTCGAGATCACCACTCTTTCGCAGGCCGAAAGCGCGAGGCCGTTCACGCTGACCACCCCGGTGGATGTGAACGGCACGGGCGATTCGGTCGATGACCGCGCGGTCATCAACGGGGTGCAGACCGCGCTCGATGAATTTCGTGGCACGCCTTACATGCAAGTTGACCTGCGCGTGAGCCGGCCGTTCAATTTTCACGAGCGATGGTCCGCCACGCCATTCATCGAATTCTTCAATCTTTTCAATCGCAGCAATCCCGGCGCGAATTACGTCACCAGCATTTCTGCATTGCCGATGCCGGTCAATAGCCTCACCAATGCGACCGCTTTTTGCCTGAATCCTGCTTGCACGCAGACGCAGCCCGTTACCAGCCTGAATCAATTGCGCGCGCCAGCTGGAGCGCTCGGCGATTTCTTCGGTCCCGGCACGACGGTGGGCATTCCATTTGCCGCCCAGATCGGTTTCCGCGTGATGTTTTGAGCTGGTTCGCGACGCGGAGCTTGCCTGGTGACGAAGCATTGTTCGGCATCGCGCGGGCTGCGGAGAGACGCGCCGACAGCAAAGGCTGAAATAAAACGGACAAGAAAATCAGGAGATTAAGACCCTGACCAAGAGAAAAATCGGTTCGCGCGCCGGATTCCTCGCTCGCCAGCGCCCTTTGCAAATCGCGCTGCTTATGTGGATCGCGATTAGCGTGGCGGCGATCGTCATCGCCGGTCCCAAACTTCCTCTCGACCGCCCGTCAATGAACCAAATGTCGACCGCGGGGCAAGTCATAAACAGTTTCGTTTCTCTCGTCGCCATATTGCTGCTGATGATGTTAGTGGAGTGGCTCGCCCGGCATCGTCCTCTCCCAGACCTCGCGGCTCGCGCTCCGGATCGATCCGTCGCCCTGCGCGAGACGATTGCTCTATGGGTTTATGGCGCGGCGGTTCTCGTGGCCGGGCACTTCCTGGGCCTCCGCCTGTTTGGTGGAGGAATTGGCTTGCATCTCAACGGCTCGCTGTTCGGGGCCACTCGCGTACAATCGCCCCACGAGGTCTATACGTGGGCGGCCTATAATTTCGTCCTGCTCGCCGTGATTCCGTATGGTGTTTTTCGCTTTCGCGGATACTCGCGGGAATCTCTCAACCTCAGGTCAAGCAATCTTCGAAACGATATTCTTGTGATCGCCGTCGTTCTCGGAATCGGCATTCTCCTCGCATTTACCGGACCCAACATCTTCCAGCTCACTCCGCATCAACAACTCGTGGGAGGCCTGCTGTCGTTTACCGTCCATCTGTTCGGCACAGACCTGCCGATCATGATTTTTATCTACGCCATTCTGCTGCCGCGCTATTTCAAACTGGCATCGCCGGCAACCGCGTATCTCCTCGGGGCAGCCAGTTATCCGGTGATGCATGTTTTTGAATACTGGACGCGTTACGACACGCCATCGCATGCGGTTCTATCGGTGATCTTCGTCTTTCTGACTCTCTTTCCTGCCGGGCTCATGAAATCATTCTTAACCATGAGGACTGGGAATGCCTGGGTGCATTTGTGGGCCTTTCACGCCATCGTGCCGCACGTCACACTGGACACGCGGCTGCTCGTGCACGACTTTCATATACGGTGAGTTTCCTGGCACATCGGGCGTCGCGTCTATCCTTAATCTCGGTCGCCGCGGGTTTAGCTAATCGCGCAGGCTGCGGCAACGCGGTTCTTCATTCCCTGCATCGCAATGGTGGTGCAGCGTTGTGACGCAAGAATTTGCGGCAGCCATTTTCAATTTGCGCGAAATTTTAGTATAACGGTCGGCTCGGCAGAACCTCGCAGTCCTGCTGTCCCCTCATTTATTGGAGGAGTGCATTGATTGAAGTTCAGGATTTGACGAAAGCATACGGCTCGGTTACCGCCGTGGATCACGTTTCCTTCACGGTCAACAAAGGCGAAATCCTCGGCTTCCTAGGCCCCAACGGCGCCGGGAAGACTACCACCATGCGTATTCTGACGGGTTACATGCCCGCAACATCCGGCACGGCGCGCATCGCGGGCTTCGACGTGTTCAACGACTCGATCGAAGTTCGCCGCCGCATCGGCTACCTTCCCGAAACCCCGCCGGTGTACCCCGACATGACGGTCGAGGACTATCTGGATTTCGTCGCGCGCATCAAGAGCGTCCCGGCGGAAAGACGCGCCGCCCTGGTGACCGACGCCTTGAAAAAAACAAATATCGAGGACCGCCGCACCCATCTCATCAAACGCCTTTCGCGCGGCTACAAGCAGCGCGTCGGCCTCGCGCAGGCGCTGGTCCACGATCCGGATGTCATCATCCTCGACGAGCCCACGGTTGGCCTCGATCCCAAGCAGATCATCGAGGTTCGCCATCTCATCAAGGCGCTTGCCGGGAATCACACCATCATTCTCTCCACGCACATCCTGCCCGAGGTGAGCATGACGTGTGATCGAGTGGTGATCATCAACAAGGGCAAGATCGCCGCCGTGGATACGCCCGAGAATCTGACATCGCAGCTCAAAAGCGGGCAGAGGGTTCGCGTGGAAGCCCAAGCGCCCGAAAAGCCTCTGCGAGACGCGCTCGGCCAGATTCCAGGCGCCAAGAATGTGCAAGTGCAATCCACCCGGGCCGACGGGCTGCTCACTGCAACGGTCGAGGGCGCGCAGGGGAAGGACATCCGCAGCCAGATCGCCGACAAAATTGTAAACAGCGGCTGGCTGCTTTACGAACTAAGCAGCGTCAGCCTGAGCCTCGAGGACATCTTCCTCGAGCTCACCACCGATGACGCTGCCCACGCACAGCCGTCCAACTGAAGGAGCCAAGAAGACGATGCACAGCTTTTACGCAATTTATCGAAAAGAGATGCGCCAGTATTTTGTTTCGCCCATCGCCTACGTCGTGATCGGCGTGTTTCTGTTTCTCGCGGCCCTGTTTTTTAATTTGATTTTGTCGGGCGTCATTCAGAACGCGATGCAGATGGAGATGGAAAGCATGCGCTTTGGCATGCCTCCGGAAATCGACATGCCGGGGCAGGTGATGCGCGCATTTTTCGGTTTGCTGTCCACTTTGATTCTTTTCATCATTCCCATGCTGACCATGGGTCTTTATTCCGAAGAGCGCAAGCGCGGCACGATGGAGTTGCTGATGACTTCGCCCATTTCCGAAACGGAAATTGTTTTGGGCAAATTCCTGGCGTCGCTTTCGCTTTTCGCGATCATGCTGATCCCGACGCTAAGTTATCTGATCTTCCTGTTTGTGCGCAGCGAACCCATGCCGCCCTGGCGACTGCTGGCGGCCGGTTACGCTGGCGTCGTGCTGCTTGGCGGTTCTCTGCTCGCGCTCGGGTCGTTCATATCGTCGCTGACGGAAAATCAACTCATCGCCGCGGTGCTTACGTTTGCCGCGTTTCTTTTCGTCTGGGTCCTGGATGTGGGACGAAACGCCACGGGTGGTATCGGCGCCGTGCTCTCGTACCTGTCCGTGATTCGCCATTACGAGGATTTCACGCGAGGGATCGTCGATACTTCCAGTCTTATTTATTACGGCAGTTTCATTTTTCTTTTTGTTTTTCTCACCGTGCGCTCGGTGGATTCGATGCGCTGGCGGCGGGCTTAGTCCGGCATTTCATAACGGCCTGCCAAATTTGGAGGGAATCGTAGGATGAAATCGAACCGCGGAGAAATCGCGCAATTTGCAGGGACGATCGGCCTGGCGATGCTGATCGCGGGATGGATCCGCTACTCGATCCAGAACGAACTCTCGCTCGCCACAAAAGTAATTCTCATTGCCGGCGGCGTATTGGTCCTGGCTGGAATCATTCTCGGATTTCAGGGCATCATTCATTTTTTCTCGAAACGGTCTTCGCGGCTGGGCACCAACACAACCATTCTCGTTCTGGCGGTGATCGGAATTCTTGTAGCCATCAACTTTGTTGGCGAGCGTCATCACAAGCGCTTCGATCTGACTACCGAGAAACTCTTCACTCTTTCCGATCAGACCCGCAAGATTGTCGGCGGCCTTCAAAAAGACGTCACCGTGATTCGCTTTTCGAAAGAACCGGACGCGGCGTTGAATGATTTGCTGTCCGAGTATAAGAATTTAAGTCCGCATTTCAAATTCGAGAACGTCGACCCGCAGGAAAAACCCGACGTCGCGCAGCAATACGGCGCCACTCGCATGGGCGATGTGGTTGTTGCGTCGGGTTCGCGCAAGGATCATCTTGAACCCGGCGCCTCAGGCTCCTTTCAGGAGCAGGACATCACGAGCGCCATTCTGAAGGTCACCCGCAACAACTTGAAGACCGTCTGCTTCATCACAGGCCACGGCGAGAAATCGCTCGCTGACGATGGGTCGGAGGGCTACAGCCTGGTCGACCAGGGCCTGAAGAAGGAAGACTACATCACCAAGACGATCAATCTTGTTTCAGACAATGGCGTTGGCTCCGAGTGCGATGTCGTGGTGGTCGCTGGCCCCACGCAGTCTTTCTTCCCGCAGGAATCAAGCATGGTTTCAAAATATCTCGACGGCAGCGGTAAAGCGCTGATTGAGGTCGACCCGGACACCAATCCGAAGCTCGATGATGTTTTTCAGGCGTGGAACATAAAAGTAGGCGACAACCTGGTGATCGACGCCAGCGGCATGGGCCGGTTGCTTGGCGCGGGTCCCACGATTCCGCTGGTTGTTGACTATGGCGACAGCCCGATCACCAAAAATCTTCAGCGCAGGATGACGTTCTTCCCGCTGGCGCGCACGGTTTCCATTGCCGACAAGACGAAGACCGCGCCTCAATCCGTGGAACTCCTGAAGACTTCCTCGCGCAGCTTCACCAAGCCCAAGCTCGATGCGAAGCAAAAAACGGTCAGTTACGACCCAAAGACCGACACCATCGGCCCGCTTTCGCTGGGAGTTGCCGCCGACTGGAAAAAAGATGGCAAGAGCGCCCGTTTGGTGGTGATCGGCGATTCCGATTTCGCCTCGAACCAGGCGATTGGCGCCGCCGGCAGCAATGGCGATCTTTTTTACAACACGATTGACTGGCTCGCGCAGGATGAAAACCTAATCTCCATCCGCCCGAAGTCCGTCACAAACCGCCGCATCGCGCTAACCGAGGCGCAGGCTGCGGGCCTGAAGTGGCTCGACATGTTTTTCCTTCCCGGAATCGTGATTCTCGCCGGGATCGTCATTTGGTGGAGGCGCCGCTGATTTTCGCGGAGAGCGCCCATGATCAAGAAGCCGACGTTAATTGTTCTTATCGTCGCGGTCATCACCGGCGCCGTCGTTTATTACTTCGATTGGAAGCGCGGGCAAAAAGAAAATCTTCCCGCCGATACCACCAAGCCGGCTTTCTCTCTGCAGGCCGAGGACATCACCTCTTTGACGCTCTCGCGGCCGGCGCACGCCGGTGAGCCGGCGGTTCACTTTCAGAAGCAGAACGGAAATTGGCAAATCGTGCAGCCGCTGCAGACGGCAGCCGATCAATCGTCCGTGGATGGAATCGTTGACGCCATTGCCGGAGCACGGGTTTCGCAAACGGAGCCGGGTACGCCTGACCGGCTGAAGGCTTATGGACTTGAATCGCCGGCGCTCTCGCTCGATTTTCAGACGAAGAACGCCGCGAAGCATACGCTTCTGCTTGGCGACAAAGACTTTACTGGGAGCTCGGTCTACGCGATTGCCGATTCCGCCAAGAGCGTAATCCTTGTGCCGCAGTCGTTGTTCGTTAGCGCCGACAAATCGCTCGATGACTTGCGCGATCGCGCCGTGCTGCACATCGAAAGCGCGGATGTTGCGTCTTTCGAACTCAAGAACGCATCGGGCGAGATTGCAGCCGGCAAGAATAAAGACAACTGGGAATTCACAAAGCCAAGCGGCAAGGCCGCGGATTCGACGGATGTGAGCGCGCTGATGGCGGCTGTCGCAAATGCCAAGTTCGTCTCGGTCGCCAGCGAAACGCCGGAAAATCTGGCGAAGTACGGCCTCGCTTCGCCGGCCATCACGTTTACGGCGGACGACGGCAAGGGCGCAAAGTCCACGTTGCTCGTCGGAAAAAAAGATGGAGACGATCACTTCGCGCGTGACGTGTCGCGTCCGACGGTTTTCCGCATTGATGCCGATCTATATAAGAAACTCGCCGAGGGTTTCAACGATCTGCGGGACAAGAGCCTCACCCATTTGCAGCCGGAGGATGTGACTCGCGTCGAAATCCACAATGAAAAAGGAGCTCTTACCGTCAACCGGAAGTCGCAAACCGAATGGACCTTCGAGGCTCCTGACGCGCAGAAGGGAAAAGCGGCTGCCGAATGGAAGTTCCTCACACCGATCACGGACGCCCGGGCCGACGAGGTGATGGACCGCGCATCGCCGGATATCGCTTCGAAACTGGCGAAGCCTGCAATCGAAGCGACACTCACCACGAAAGACGGAAAAAAACTTATCGTGAGCGTTTCGAATCCCGTGGGCGATTTCGTCTACGCACGCACCAGCGATGGGCTCGAGGTCTATAAGATGAAGAAAAGTTTCTTCGATGACTTGAACTTCGCGCCTGCAGTCGCTCTGTATTGAATCGCAAGCCGCATGGCGCCGCTGCGTCGGCGTAGGCGCGGTGTTCGTCGAAACCCGAGGCACGCTTAAAGTTCACGCCGCCGCGTGCGCTTCCGCCAGAACGCTTTCCGCCGGCCAGGTCGCCAGCAGCAGAATCTTGCCGGACGTGCGGGAATCGCAAATGTAATATACGGTGGAGTCGCTTTCAACCTCGTAGAAGCCGGGTCGCTTGGGATCGGGCGTGATGTCCGCTCCGCCGGCCAGCAGTTGGCGGAGGCTGACGATCAGTTCCGCCGGATGATTCCTCATGTCCTCGATTTGTACTTCTTGCCCGTACAACATTTGCCCATCCTCCTTACCCTCTCATTCTCTATTACGCGCGAGGTGAAGCGAATGTTCCAGCGGCTTCTCGTTTTTTTGAGTCCCGTGCGTCTACTATCAGTAAACAAGCCCGAGCGTGCCTGGCCGAGAACGTCACGGTATTCCAGCGTTAACCCCCAAGTTGGTACTTGCGCCCTGCGGTCAAAGTTGCGATAGTTCGGAAATCCGAGGATGCCACTGTGAAAAAGACTAAAGGTAAGAAGTCCAGCCGTCTGCACCGCGATCGCCGCCGCAAACATCGTCATTGGCAAGTAACCGTCTATTATCACGACGGCGAAAGGTTTGGCCGCGTCTATATCGATCGCGATCGCGCCGAGCGTTTTGCCAACCGGCAAAAGAAATCTCCAATCGTGAAGGCAACTCGCATCCTGGAAGTCGACTAGTTTAACTCTTCTGACTTCTGGTGGAATCATGCGGGGTGATTGCGACCGGCACCGGATGAATGTGTCCGCAATCGTGCAGACAGCGTCCGCGATGCCCCATACTATCGAAGCTCGGAAGCTTTGACCGGGAGGTGGGCTATGGCGGAACCGCAGAGGAAGGAATCGCAGGAGCTTTTGGTAGGCCATGCGATGATTGGGGACACCCTCAGCACGCCCATCCTTCAGTGCGATCTTCTAAAGGAAATAGAAATCCTGCACAAAGAGGACGCCTGGTTGCACGGAACGGGCCCCAGTTCCACGACTCTCGTGAAGCATGCAGACCTCAGGGTCGTCCTGATGGCCTTGAGAGCCAAGACGTCCATGCCGCAGCATAAGACCGTGGCGAGAATTTCGATTCAGACGATCGCGGGTCACGTTCGACTGCGCCTCCCGGGGCGCGTGATCGACCTGCCTGCGGGGCAGTTGCTTGTGCTGGATCACGGCGTCACACATGACGTCGAGGCGGAAGAAGACAGCGCGTTGTTGCTCACGCTTTCCTGGCCACGGGGCGAAGAAGCAGCCGGCGCTGAAAAAGAAGCATAGTCGCGTCCAATGAGGACAACTGCAGCGGGACGCATCGGGGTTCACGCGACTTCACGATCCTAGTAGTCCTGCGGGAAAACCTAAAGAACTTGGCGCGTTTTTGACAGACTGTTAACTTCCAGCAATTGTTGTCAGCATGCTGGGCGGTTCGTACGCTGCTTGTGGTGTGGCGGATTTTGGGACTTGAAGATCGGGCATGGGGCGGGCAGCAAAAAGATACTGGCAAGGCTTTGCGAGCCAGCGCGCCCAGCGAGTCGAGCGCGCGACGCGCGCGCTATCAGTGGCGATCCCGGTGTTCGCGTACATTTGCCTGTAGAGCTTCGAGATTAGAACGAACGTCAACCGTCCTCGCAGCGATTTAATAAAATTCGACCGCTTCCATATTAGGGGTACGGTGTAGAAGCGATCCCAGACCGATTGCGTGCGGTTGCGGATTTCGTCCGCCGACATGACCGGGTGAGGGCAATAGAGCTTAGGACGAAGAGCCTGCGGAATGAGCCAGTGCCTGGTAAGCGGAATGCCGTCGATGAGCTTCGGGTCGGCCTCCATCGTCTTTTCCCACTTTGCAAAATCGATCGTGCCAGGAAATGGAGTGAGCATCACAAACTGCGCGAAGGTGACGCCGGCCCGCGCCGCTACGGCAACCGTGGCGTCAAACGTGGCTGGCCGGTCGCTCGGCAGGCCGAAGATAAACGACCCCAGCACATGCACGCCATGGCGGCGGAACGTTTGCAGCCGTTCCACCAGGCTCTCGCCGGCGCAATTGAAGTCCTTGTAAACGTCCTTCAGTCCCTCGGGCGTAACCGCTTCGACCCCAACCAATGCTCCCTTGATGTTGGCCTTCCGCATCGCGTCTAGAAATAACGGATCTTCGGCCGCCTCCATCGTAATCTGCGTGAAGAACACCATGTCCTGCGGAAGAAGCGCGAGGCGCTCCATCAATTCAAAGCGCTCTGTCCGAATGGCCTGGAGTTCAGCCAACCGCTGGGTGTTGCGTTGCCGGGTCGCGAGTTGCAAGTCCGTTAGCGTGACGGGATAAAAATTATCGTCAGCAAGAGCGATGAATCGAAATCCCTTGCGCCTTAACTGAACGATCTCTTCAATCACGGCATCGGACGCTCGCTGTCGAGGGCGCTGCCCATCCGTGCGCCAGACCGAACAGAACGAGCAATGTTTCGGGCAGCCTCGGACGGTCTGCACCGACGCCCACATATATTTCTCGCGAGCGATCAGATCCCATCGCGCGGGTACGAACTCCGAAGCCTCGATGCGGCCGCCTGAATAGACAGGCAACGGAGCATCGTTGCGGCAATCCGCCAGGACTTTCGCCCAGATGACGTCGCCATCGCCCTTCACCACCGAGTGTGCTTCGCCCAAGCTCCGCGACTCCTCCGGGTAAAGGGTAGCGTGAATGCCGCCGAAGACCACGTAGGCGCCGCGTTGCCGCGCCATCTTGCCGATTTCGTACCCACGGAGCGCATTTCCCGTATGGATGCCGATGCCTACGATGTCGCCTGGCTGGATCGACGCCGGGTCGACCTGCTTCAACGTCTCATCGACGATAATGGGGTTGCCAAAGTCGGCGGGAGTGGCGCCCGCAATCACAAACAACCAGCGAGGCGTAATCACCGCGGTTCCGAAAGATACGTGACTAGGATTTATCAGGTGGACGTTCATGCGCGGTCTGGTGGTTGGAACTGTCGCTAGCCGAAACCTCCACGGCCAATTCTCTGCTCGACGCCGGAGCGTCGATGCCAAGCAAATACTGTACCACCTTCATGAATGACACACTTCGGTTTTTGGAAACTGTTCTAAAAGATACACTTTCGCTAGAACGGGGAGGCCAAGTTCTCTCTTATCAGCGGGAATTACGCAGGGCGCAAATCCACCGCGCCAAGAGCCTTTAGCGAGTACTCTTGCTCAAAAACACCATCAAATAACAGGGTGTACCAAAAAGAACGGTTTTGAAAGTAGAGGATGCGGCAATGTGGCAAACTGAAGGATCGGCTTTCTGTGAGCGCCGGATTTCCGACTCATTTTTTCACGGGATGCGCAAAAATCCATCAAACTGACCCTCGGAGAATTATCCGATGAAGGTTCTCGATTTTCCGCTGTGGCTGCGCGCGGCGCACTTTTTCAATTTTCTTCTTCTGTCGCTTCTCGTCCGCAGCGGCATTGAAATCTTGAGCGCGCACCCCAGGCTGTACTGGAACGACAACTGCACGCCCGGCAGCGAATGGCTCAAATTCACCAACAAGCAGCGGCCGAAAGAAGGCCTCTGGACCGCGAGCGATGAAGAGAGTTCGTTTCCGTCGGGAATCGCGCTCCCAGGCCATGAAAACCTCGGACTCGGGCGGCACTGGCATTTTCTCGCGGATTTTGCGTGGCTGCTGACAGGCCTGCTGTACGTGCTCCTGCTTTTTGTAACGCCTGAGTGGCAGCGCCTGATCCCCACGTCCTGGCAGGTATTCCCGGACGCCTGGCGCGCGCTGGTGAGCTACGCGACCTTTCACATCGTGGACACCCCCGGCGCGTATAACGCGCTGCAGCAATTGACGTACGCATCCGTCGTCTTCCTGCTTGCTCCGTTCAGCATCGCGACCGGCGTAGCGATGTCGCCCGCGGTCGCTGGGCGTTTTCCCTGGTACATCAAGATCTTCCACGGACGCCAATCGGCGCGCAGCTTGCACTTCCTCGCGTTGTGCGCGTTTTTAATATTTTTCGTTGGCCACGTCGTGATGGTTGTCTTGCATGGCTTCCGGCGGGAACTGGCGATGATCGTTCTTGGGCAGACGAGCAATCCAAACCTGCGTCTCGCCCTGACGGTTTGGCTGAGCGGTTTAGCCGGTGTCATAGTCATTCACATCGTAACCACGGTTTTGTCGCGCCGCCGCCCTTACCTCGTGCAGAGAAACACTCAAGCGCTGACGGAGAAACTCCGCAGGGTGCTCTTCGGCCATCAGGTTTCCGCGCAGCACTACTCGACCGCCGATATTTCGCCTTCCTTTTGGGTGAACGGCCGGCCACCGGCCGAAGAGAGCTATCTGGCGATGGCGCGGGATCACTTTGCAAATTACAGCCTGGAAATCGGCGGGCTGGTGCGCAATCCGCTGCACCTGTCGCTTCGCGAGCTTCGCGCCATGCCGAAGCAAACACAAATCACCAAACATTGTTGCATCCAGGGCTGGTCGGGTGTCGCCGAATGGAGCGGCGTCTCTCTGCGTTACATTCTCGAGCTCTGCCAGCCGCTGCCCTCGGCTCGCTACATCGTCTTCTACGCGCTCGACAATAAATCCACATCGGAGCCTCACACTCACGGGCCGGGGTATTTCTACGGCACGATTCGCATCGGGCTGGCGAACGATCCTCAGACGATGCTTGCCTACGAAATGAATGGCCAGCCTCTTCCGGTTAACCACGGAGCGCCGCTTCGTCTCCGCGTGGAAACGCAGCTTGGCTTTACGATGGTGAAGTACATTCGCGCAATCGAATTCGTCGAAGAGTACAAGACGATCGGAAAAGGTCATGGTGGCTGGCGCGAGGATTATCAGCATTTCGGCCAGGAAGCTGGAATCTAAAGCTAGCGTTGGGCAGTCAATGTATGCATTTCGGGTGATCCGTGAGTCGCTCGCGAGTCTATTGACTGGATGTCGGAATCAAAAAAGAAGGGTTGATAGGAGGCGAATTATGAGCACCGCTGCCGCTTCATCGGGTTTCATGTGCAAACTGAAAGACCGCCAGGACGTCGCGGAAGGCACCATGTCCTTTCGATTTGAAAAGCCGCCCGGTTGGAGATTCAAAGCCGGACAATATCTCGATGTGACCTTGCTCGATCCTTCGGAGACAGATTCGGAAGGCAACGTGCGAAGTTTTTCGATCGCCAGCGGCCCTCACGAAGAGACTCTAATGATCGCGACGCGCATGCGCGATACGGCGTTCAAGCGCGTGTTGAAGACGATGCCCCTCGGAACCGCCGTTAAGGTCGAAGGTCCTTCCGGCGATTTGACGCTGCAGAATAATTCGGCGCGAGCGGCCGTGTTCCTCGCGGGCGGAATCGGCATCACGCCCTTTCGAAGCATGATCTGCCGCGCTGCCAAGGAGCAACTGCCCCATCGCATTTTTCTTTTCTACTCGAACCGGCGGCCGGAAGACGCGCCGTTCCTTGAGGAACTCCAGCATCTGGAAAAGGACAATCCAAAATACAAGTTGATTGCCAGCATGACTGAAATGGCTAAATCGCATCGGCCCTGGAACGGCGAGACCGGCTTTATCAACCAGGAAATGCTCGGGAGGCATTTGACGGATGCGGCATCGCCCATCTATTACGTTGCCGGGCCGCCCGGCATGGTGAAGGGTTTGCATGAGATGCTGAATAAGGCGGGCACGGATGACGACGACATCCGCGCCGAAGAATTTTCCGGCTACTGAGCCAATTCCGCATTTGACCGCCCCCGAATCTGGCGTAGCATGATCTGGGTGCGAAGCGCGAATACACTTAACAGCCCGTTGAAAAATTCACTTCGGTCGTCATTCTTCGCGCCATAAAATGACCCTCGGAATGACGCGGGTCTTTTATCAACAAACTGCTAAGGCAGGGACGGAGGGGAATCCACAAGGATGGGGATACTTGATTCGGATGCATTTGTTTTCTTTGGCGCCACGGGCGATCTCGCGTACAAGCAAATCTTCCCGGCGCTGCAGGCGATGATCCGCCACGGCCATTTCGATCTGCCAATCATCGGAGTGGCAAAATCTACGTGGACTCTGGACCAGCTTCGGACGCGCGCTCGCGAGAGCCTCGAGAAGCATGGCGGCGTGGATCCCAGCGCGTTCGCCGCGCTTTCATCAAGACTTCAGTACGTCAGCGGCGACTACGGTTCTCCCGAGACGTTCCGCAATCTGCGGAAAGCGCTGGGTGGGGCGTCGCGGCCTCTCTATTACTTGGCCATCCCCCCCGGCCTGTTTGCGACGGTTGCCGAAGGGCTTGCGAGCGCGGGTTGCGACAAAAACGCCCGCGTGGTCGTCGAGAAGCCATTCGGCCGTGACCTCGCCTCCGCGCAGTCTCTGAACAAAACGCTCCGCAAATCCTTTGCGGAATCGTCCATTTTTCGAATCGATCACTATCTCGGCAAGGAGCCGGTCCAGAATCTGCTCTATTTTCGTTTTGCCAATTCCTTCCTCGAGCCGATTTGGAATCGCAATTACGTGCAGAGCGTGCAAATCACGATGGCGGAGAGCTTCGGCGTGCAAGGCCGCGGGCTTTTTTACGAGGAGGCAGGCGCGATCCGCGATGTGCTGCAAAACCACATGCTCGAAGTTGTTGCGTTGCTCACGATGGAGGCGCCTGCGGAAGGCGATCCTGATAGTTTGCGCGACCAAAAGCAACGGACGTTCCGAGCCATGCGCGCGCTTTCTCCTGCGGACGCGGTGCGTGGCCAGTTTCGAGGCTATCGCAACGAGAAAGGCGTCGCGCCGGATTCACGGGTGGAAACGTTTGCCGCCGTCAAGTTGCGCGTTGACACCCAGCGATGGACGGGCGTTCCGTTTTATATTCGGGCGGGCAAGGAAATGCCGGTCACGGCGACTGAAGTATTGGTCGAACTCAAGCGCCCTTCGCAGGTGTTCGACGCAATCACGCAAAATCACGCGAATTATTTTCGCTTTCGTCTTAGTCCAGACATCTCGATTTCGCTCATCGCGCGAGCGAAAAAGCCCGGTGAGGCGATGGTTGGCGAACCCGTCGAGCTCGTCGTGCGAGAATCTGCCGGCGATGAAATGACGCCTTACGAGCGGCTCCTGGGCGACGCGATTCGGGGTGACGCAACGCTTTTCGTGCGCGAGGACGGCGTGGAAGCCGCTTGGAGCGTCGTCGATCCGATTTTGGGAAACGCGACGCCTATCCACGAATATGAACCGAACACCTGGGGACCAGCCGAAGCGGCTCAGCTAATTGCGCCGGATGGCGCCTGGCACAATCCCGCAGCCAGTGATTCCATCCCTGAAAGCAAAAAATGAAACCACATGACAAGAACGCGGCTTTCGGTTGGCCTGGCATGGTGCCCAAATGGACTCATGGCGGTAAAGACGGCGTAGGAACCGCCTACGCCGCTTCGAGCCGGATTTGGTTCACGGTGTGGAACGGCATCGTCACCGAAGTTTATTATCCGACCGTGGATCACCCGCAGATTCGCGACCTTCAGTACCTGATCACCGATGGCAAGACCTTTTTTCACGAAGAAAAGCGTCACCTCAAGTCAAAATGCGAACGTCTTTCCGCTCACGCGCTGGGTTATCGCTGTACGAACTCTGATCCCGCCGGCCGCTACACCGTCGTGAAAGAAATCATCACCGATCCGCACCTCGGCTGCATTCTGCAGCACACCCAGGTCACCGGCGACGACGGGTTCGTCTCGAAGTTGCGCTTCTACGCACTCTGCGCGCCCCATCTTCAAGTCGGTGGTTGGGGCAACTACGGCTGCGCCATCGAAGTCGCGGGCCGCAAGATTCTAATGGCGCGCAAGAAAGGCATGTGGCTGGCGCTCGCCGGAACTGCTCCGTTTTCCCGCGCATCGTGCGGCTACGTGGGCCGGAGCGATGGCTGGACGGATATTGCGGACAATTTTCAAATGGACTGGGAATTCGAACACGCGCCCAACGGCAACATTGCCCTGACTGGCGAATTGGCTCTCAACGGGGTCCGCGAGTTCACTCTGGGCCTTGCATTTGGAAATACTCAGCATGGCGCAATTACGACGCTGTTTCAGGCTCTCGGGGTGCCGTTCAAAGAGCACCACAAGCGCTACGTCGAGCAATGGGAACGTGCGAGCGCGCGGATTCTGCCGCTGGAGAAAGCCTCCGCGGACCGGGGGAACTTATACCAGAGCAGCTTCAGTCTGCTTCGCGCTCACGAAGACAAATCCTATCCTGGCGCTTTTATCGCATCGCTCTCGATTCCGTGGGGAGAAGCCAAGAGTGACGAAGACCACGGCGGATATCACCTGGTCTGGACGCGCGACATGGTCAACAGCGCCAGCGCCATGCTTGCTGCCGGCGATAATATCACGCCGCTTCGCGCGCTGATCTACCTGGCCGTCGCGCAACAGAAAGACGGCGGCTTTCCTCAGAATTTTTGGGTCGATGGCGGGCCGTACTGGCGGGGAATCCAACTCGACGAAGTCGCTTTCCCGATTCTTCTGGCGCGCCAGCTTGACCGGCAGAAGTCCCTGCAGGATTTTGATCCTTTCCCAATGGTACGGAACGCGGCCGCCTACCTTCTCCGTCACGGACCGGTGACTCAGCAGGAACGCTGGGAGGAAGCCAGCGGGTATTCTCCCTCCACGCTGGCGTCGAACATCGCTGCGCTGATCTGTGCTGCTTGTTTCTTTCGTGAAAGACGCGATGCAGCCACTGCCAAATTCCTCGAAGAGTACGCGGATTTTCTCGAATCTCACGTCGAAGGTTGGACGGTCACGACGCAGGGTACGATCGTCCCCGGAATCAACCGTCACTACATACGAATTCTTCCCGAGAGCGTGGACAATCCTCAGCCTGAGGAGGATCCCAACCGCGGCGTCCTTACGATCGCGAACCGGCCGCCGAATGCCCAGCGTGAGTTTCCGGCCAAGGACATTGTGGACGCGGGTTTTCTCGAGTTGGTGCGCTACGGAATTCGCAAAGCCGATGATCCTTTAATGGTTGATTCGTTGCGGGTCGTTGACGCTGCGCTGAAGATCGATACGCCTTTCGGGCCGTGCTGGCATCGTTACAACAACGACGGATACGGACAGAGCGAAGACGGCGGCCCTTTTGTCAACTGGGGCAAAGGGCGGGCCTGGCCGCTGCTGGCGGGCGAGCGTGGGCACTACGAATTAGCTGCCGGTCACGACGCGACGCCATTTATTCGAGCGATCGAGGGGTTTTCATCGCCCACCGGGTTGCTGCCTGAGCAGGTTTGGGACGAGCAGGACCGGCCCGAAGTTTACATGTTGCTCGGGCGGCCCACCGGTTCCGCGATGCCGCTGATGTGGGCGCACGCCGAGTACGTCAAGCTGTTGAGATCAATCTCCGACGGCCGCGTGTTCGATCTGATTCCGGAAGTTGCCAATCGCTATCTTTCGCCGCCAAAAGATCGCCAGCGTTTCGAGGTTTGGAAACATAATCGCCAGGTGCGCCGGGTGAACAATGGCGATACGCTGCGCGTACAGGTTCCCGCTCCGTTTCGCCTGCACTGGACCGGCGACGAATGGCGCACCGTCAATGACACATCGTCTTCGGGTACCGGCCTCGGAATCGAATTTGTGGATATTCCTATCTCCGCCGCTCAGCAATCGCCGATTCGATTCACGTTTTTCTGGGCGGCGAGCGGTTCGTGGGAAGGCCGCGATTATATTGTCCAAGTCGGAAAGTAGAATGCGGGGATTGCAAGGACGCCATCCGCTTTGGTTTTAGTGCGAGGCACACGGTCAAAACCCAGCGTGGCAGCTTGACTATCGCTTTCTCTTTGTTCGCGCCTTCGATTGCCGCTTCGCCTTGGGCCTTAGACGCTTCAGTGCGGCGCCTTTGTGAATCGCGATGTGGTCGCTGACGTCGCTCTTGATGATGTATTGCGGCTCCTCTTTGGACGCGTGATGCACGTAGCCTTTGAAACGGGTATTCGAGCTGACTTTCTTTACGATCACGCCACGGACCCTGCCCGCTTCTGAATTCCATTCGACGTGGTCGCCTCGCTTAAATGTCTTTGACATGATTTTGCCTGGCGGAATGGATTGTTCGACGCCGAACTTTCAGTTGCGATCGTGCGCGGAAGACGCAGCTACGGTGCGGCGCTGCTGAAGCATTTGTCTGACTGAAACGCGCCGCAGCTAAAAGCCGGCGGAATGCACGAAAGCTATCGAAAGCCTCTCGCGCGAATCCGGCCAGCTCGCTGCGGCGATTTCACTCATGCGGACGACGATGCAGTATTGCTCGCGCGAATTTCCTGGGGGTATCCGAGCTCCGGAGAGCGTTTTGCGGCAGCGAACCTAATAACGCGCAGCGCTATCCAGTTCGCGCCGCGGTAGGCGAACCTCAAAACCACAAAGGATGCGCCTATCGCAAGGAATAGCGCTAGAAACCCGCTAACGAAAATCGCGAAGGCCGCGATGATCTGCAAAACCGGCTCGAATGGAAAGTCCATCTTCGCCCCTACGCCGCGCGGCTTCCACGCAGGAAGTGCCAGATGATCAGGATGATTCCGATCACCAGCACGATGTGGATGAAGCCTACTGTGAGATGGAAGGCAAAGAACCCCAGCAACCATAGGATGATCAGCAGAATTCCGATTCCAGCAAGCACGGTAGCCTCCTCAAGACTTACACCTGCCGCAGCCTACCCCCGCCAACAGGCGGTGACCATACCTGTTTACCCGTAGCGGCCTCAAAATCTAAGTGTAGGCAATTTACCGCCTTTTGGCACGTTCCGTGCCTGCCGAATGCGACGGCCCGGCCCATAACAACTGACGTTGGCGACGGCAAATGCCACGCAGACGAAGGCGCCGGTTTTCTCGCAGACGGAACGCGTTCCGCGTATTCTTCGTTACGTTCCGTCGCTCCTATGATATTTTTTGGACGGAAGGCGAAGGAGCAGTCGAAGCGGCGCGAATCGTCTCCAGGCTTGCATTTGCACACCCTCGAATTCTCTATTCTCATCGCGGTCGGATCGTTTTTGGCGGGGTTGCTCGGCGCCCTCACGGGACTGGGCGGCGGAGTTGTGATCGTTCCGTTGCTCACGATCGCATTTGGCGTTGAGATTCGCTATGCAATCGGCGCGTCGTTGGTTTCCGTTATTGCTACATCTTCCGGCGCCGCGGCCGCCTACCTAAAAGAAGGCTATTCCAATATTCGCGTGGGGATGTTCCTGGAATTGGCCACGACGGTCGGTGCGATGTGCGGCGCGTTTCTTGCCGCCAGTGTATCTACGTCCGCCATCGCCATCATATTCGGCATCGTGCTTTTGTATTCCGCGTATATGTCGGTCAAGCATCACGAACCCGCCGGCACTGGCGAAGCGCCCGACCGGATCGCCACATTCCTGAAAATGGACGGATCGTATCCGTCGTCCGAAGGCCAGCTCGCTTACCACGTCCGCCGCGTTCCTCTCGGCTTCGGACTGATGTACGGCGCGGGAATTCTTTCCGGTTTGCTGGGCATCGGTTCGGGTGCCGTCAAGGTTCTGGCGATGGACCAGGCGATGCTGATTCCATTTAAGGTGTCCACGACCACGAGCAACTTCATGATCGGCGTCACGGCTGCCGCGAGTGCGGGAATCTACCTGCATCGCGGCTACATCGCGCCCGAGTTAGCCATGCCCGTGATGCTCGGAGTCCTCGCAGGTTCGCTCGTTGGCGCTCGCATACTGCCGGGTGCAAAGGTCAAGACCCTGCGGATCGTGTTCGCCGTCGTCATCGCCGCGCTGGCGTTCGAAATGATGCTCAAGGGTTTGAAAGGAGGCATTTAGCCATGACAGCGAAAACTCCTTGGACCGAAAGGGATCTCGAGCTCGTGATCGGCAAGCTGTTGCGCACCGGGGTGATCGTCGCCGCTGCATGGGTGCTTGCCGGCGGCGCCCTGTATCTGATCCAGCGCGGCCGCACAATTGAGAATTATCGCGTTTTCCAGGGTGAGCCAGCTCATCTCCGCCGCATTCCCGAAATTGCGAAATCAGCTTTTTCGTGGGACGCTCGCGGCTTGATGCAATTCGGCCTGCTCCTATTGATCGTCACGCCGATTGCCCGCGTCGCCTTTTCAGTTGTGGGATTCGGTGCGGAGCGCGACTGGCTCTACGTCCTTGTCACCTTGATCGTTCTCGGCATTCTGCTTTACAGTCTCACCGGCACATGACGCTCGATTATCTCTCTTGGGGAGAAACGCTTGAACTCAAAACGCGGGCGCAAGAAAAAACGGTCGCGCGGCGTTGATCCAGCCGCCTACACGCCGCATTACCGCTATCGCTTCATCGGCGGGCGGCCGCGCGACACGCGCCATCTGCATTGCGAAGACGTCCCGCTCGAGCGAATAGCTGGGGAGGTTGGCACGCCCGCGTATGTTTACAGCCAGACGAGCATCGAAGACGCGTATCGGAACATGGATCGCGCTCTCGGTTCGCTTCCTCATCTTTTGTGTTACGCCGTCAAGGCAAACTCCAATCTTTCGATCCTTCGGATCCTCACGCGGCTGGGCAGCGGTTTCGATATTGTCTCGGGCGGGGAACTCGACCGCCTGCGCCGCATCGGCGTCTCAGGCCAGCGTATCGTTTTCTCCGGCGTCGGAAAATCGCGCGATGAGATTCGCGACGCGCTCGATTACGGCGGCGGGAATACAACACGCCATGGCCTTCTTCTCTTCAACATTGAATCCACCGCGGAACTGGAAGTCTTGCTCGAGGAAGCCTCGCGTCATTCGGCATCGCGGCGCTTTCGCCCCTCGGTTTCAATCCGCGTCAACCCCGACGTCCTTGCGGGCGGCCACCGCAACATTTCCACTGGCTACCGCAACCACAAATTTGGCGTAGATTGGCAAGAAGCGCGGAGGCTTTATCTCGCGCACAAGGATTCCCGCCGGATCGAATGGCGGGGTATCAGCGCGCACATCGGCTCGCAAATCGTGTCGCTCGCTCCATTTCGGCTTGCGCTCGCAAGGATTGTGCGGTACGTCCGCGAGCTTGCTCAAAATGGAGTTCATCTCGATCGCATCGATTTCGGCGGTGGACTCGGAATCCGCTACACGAACGAAACGCCTCCGGGCCCGGATGCCTACGCGCGCGTCTTGAAAGAAATCGTTAGGTCCACAGGCTGCCGCCTGCTGCTCGAGCCGGGGCGCACGATCGTTGGGCCCGCGGGCGTGCTGATCACGAAGGTGCTGTATCGCAAGGAGAATCGCGTCAAGACCTTCGTCATCGTTGACGCTGGGATGAACGACCTGATTCGACCTGTGCTCTACGACGCGACCCATCCGATTACGCCAATTGCCCGCGGCGCAGCCGCCAGCGCTGCAAAAAGTCCCGTAGACATTGTCGGTCCGGTCTGCGAAACAGGGGATTATCTCGCGCGGGGCTGGCCTCTCGAGGAAGTGAAAGCCGGGGATCTTTTGGCAGTGTGGGCGGCGGGCGCGTATGGCTTTGTCGAATCGTCGAATTTCAACGCGCGCCGCCGCGCGGCCGAAGTCTTGGTTCGCGGCTCGAAGTATAAAATTGTCCGCCGACGCGAAACTTACGACGACCTCGTGCGCTGCGAACTTTAGCGGGATATTTGAAGAGCCTAATCCGCTGCCGCGTTCAGTTGAACCGTACGTAATCAAAATTCAGCGGCTGGCGATTGATTCCGCGGACCGGCGGCGCAATCCAATTCGCAAACTTGCCCGGTTCGATCACGCGTCCCGCCATCAACGATTGCACGTAGGCATGATCTTGCGGGCTCGGTACCCACTCATGCAGATGCTTCTCCCACGCTTCCTTGGTCAACACTTCGCCCTCGGGGCTGATGTGATGCCCGGCGAAATTCCCGATCGCGCGATGAAAACCCTTGTGCGGTAGCCGCAAACGGAACGGAATCCCGGTTCGCTCCATATTCCGGTTCCACCGGTCGACGCCGGCCTGTACTTCGCCAATGTAGTCATCGCGCAAACGCTCGTTCAATGCCGTCAGCGCCGGCACCTTCTTCGTCACAATCTTGCCGCCCACAACTTCCATGATCGGATATTCCGCATCGGCCAATATGTGGTCATCTTCGATTTTTGTTTCTTCGTAACGCCCCTTCAATCCAGTTGTGTAATAAGTCGCCGCATTCGAAGACGCGTCCGACCCGAACAAGTCGATCGTCACGCTGAAATGGAAATTCAGATATCGCTGCATGGTCGGAAGATCGATCGCGCCAAGCGCGCGAACGTCCGAGGGATCGTCAACGTTATTCTCTTTCATCAGCTCGCATGTGCGCTGGAGGATCCGGCTGATTCCGGATTCGCCGACGAACATGTGGTGCGCCTCTTCGGTCAGCATGAAGCGGCAGGTGCGCGCGAGCGGGTCAAACCCCGATTCCGCCAGCGCGCAGAGTTGGAACTTTCCGTCGCGGTCGGTGAAGAATGTAAACATAAAGAACGCCAGCCAGTCGGGCGTAGGCTCGTTGAACGCGCCAAGAATGCGCGGATTATCCGCGTCGCCGGACCGCCGGTCCAGCAGTGCTTCCGCTTCTTCCCGGCCATCGCGGCCGAAATAGCGGTGCAGGAGGTACACCATCGCCCACAGGTGGCGGCCTTCTTCCACGTTCACCTGGAAAATATTTCGCAGGTCGTAGAGCGACGGACACGAAAATCCCAGCATCCTCTGCTGCTCCACCGATGCCGGCTCGGTATCCCCCTGCGTCACGATCACGCGCCGCAGCGTTGACCGATATTCTCCCGGCACGTCTTGCCACGCCGGGTCGCCCTTGTGCATGCCAAAATTCACCTGGCGCACCTCGTCGCGCGGCTGCAGAAAAATTCCCCAGCGGTACTCGGGCATTCGCACGTATCCGAAGTTCGCCCAGCCGCTCGGTTCCACGCTGATCGCCGTTCGCAAATATACTTCGAGCGCGTGCGACTCGTTCGGGCCCATGTCGAACCACCAGTTCAAATACGCCGGCTGCCAGTGCTCCAGCGCGCGTTGCAGCACGCGATCCCTGCCCAAATCCACGTTGTTCGGAATTTTCTCCGTGTAATCAATCATTGCAACCTCCCAGTATGATTGCTGCTAGCATTCTTCTTCCACCGTATCCCTAAAGAGTCTAAAGAGTTCGGCAAAAAAGCCGTCCGTCATTCTTAGGCCGCCTTGTGGCCCGAAGCACGTCGTTTGCGTCCCGCACGGTTCCGCAGAAAATTTCTCTTTCTTGACTAAACTCTTCCTCGATCGAATTTCACCGGCGCGCCCGTGCCATACACTTTTAACGCGCCGCTCGCCCCGACCGCATTTGGCCGTATGAAAATCCAGTTCTGCCACGCCGACAAACGCCCGAAAATGCGCGTTTCCAGCGTTTCCGGAAGCCCAAAGCGCAGATTCGCCTCAAGCCCAGTCAGCGCGTCAGGCGAAAGCGCCGCGCGCGCTTCGATTGCCAGCCGAATTTCATCGTCCCAATCGAGGTCGTCCGGTGCCGCGGTCACAAGTCCGGCTTCGACGGCTTCCGCCGCCGATAACTTCTTACCGATCTTGCCCCGCAGCGCCTCGATTTGCGCCTGGTCTTCGTAGAATCTCGCGGTCAGACGCGACAGATGATTCACCATCGGCAGCGCTCCAAAATTCATCTCGGAAAGCATGACAGCTGCTTTCGTGCCGTCCTCCTGCGTGTCGAGCATGTAGACGCGATCCGCCGCAAGCGCCAGCTCCAGCAGCGTTCCGGCGAAGCACGATCCCGGCTCGATGAGCGCGTACAACGAGCGAGACGATACCTCCAGGCGCGCGAACGTCCTGCGCATCATTCCCAGAACTTCGCGCACGAACCATTGATCCTGATGGCTAAGAATGAAGTCGTCGATGGCCGCAACCGTATCCGGATTTCCCGCCGTCTTGAGAATCCAGAGTCCAAGGTCCAATTCGTTCGTGCGCAAACTCAAAATCGCATCATCCAGTTCGCGCGCCATCTGCAACGGCCACCACTTCGCACCGGCCCGAAGAACGTCTTCGATGTTCTTTTCAGGCGCTGATTCAGGCGCGCGAACGGTCAGTGCCACGGTGCGCGCGGCGCGATTCACTTGCGCATCCACATATTCGTAGTGCCGCCCCGCGTTGTCGATCTTCCGCTCGATCGGCGAGAGCATCACTCCCATGGCTCCTGACGGGCGATCGCTGCGCTCGGCAAGTTTCTCGGCGCGCTGCTTCACAAATTCAGCGAATTGTTGCGTCTTTACGACCTCGTCCACGAGTCCCCAATCTTTCGCGCGCTGCCCTCGCACGCCATCGGGCGTCGTGCAGAAGATATCGGCGCGATCGCGCCGTACTTTTCGCTTATCCGTCACGCGCGTCAGCCCGCCGGTACCGGGAAGAACGCCGAGCAGTGGCACCTCGGGCAAGCTCACCGCCGATGACCGGTCGTCCACCAGAATAATTTCATCGCAGGCGAGCGCCAGTTCGTATCCGCCGCCCGCCGTCGTGCCGTTGAGTGCCGCGATGAATTTCAGTCCGGAATGCGCGCTCGCATCCTCGATTCCGTTCCGCGTCTCGTTTGTGAATTTGCAGAAGTTCACTTTCCAGGCGTGCGACGACGATCCGAGCATGTAGATGTTGGCGCCCGAGCAAAACACGCGGTTCTTCGCGCTGCTGATCACCACGCTTCGAACCTCGGGATGTTCGAACCGGAGCCGCTGCAGCACGTCGTGCAGTTCGATATCAACGCCAAGATCGTAGGAATTCAACTTCAGCTTGTAGCCCGGACGGATCCCGCCCTCCTCATTCACGTCCATGGTCAGCGTGGCCACCGCGCCATCGAACGCCACCCACCAGTGCTTGTATCGCGATGGATCGGTCTGATAGTCCACAGCCTCGATTGCCGGTTGCATTTCCTGCGTGACGGCGGAATCCACATATCCTCCCGTTAGGAACTCGTTGCGATAATCTGTTTCAGTTTTGCCAAACTCTCGCCAATGCTGTCGCCGGACGTATCGATCTGGGCGTCCGCCTTCCCGTAAAGCGGCTCGCGGGCTTCCAGAATCTTCCGCAGATCGTCCATGGCTGCGTTATTTTCCGCCATGGCCCGGAAATCGCCTTGTGCAGCGACGCGCGACATGTGCTCCTCCGGCTGCGCCTTCACCCACACCGTGAAGCAATTCGAGAGAAGCCGCTCGTAAGTCTCTCTCTCCGCGACCACGCCGCCGCCAACCGAAATCACCGACCGCTCGTTTCCATTTTCATCCAGTATCCGTTCGAGCGCGCGCTTTTCAATCCGGCGGTAACCGGATTGTCCGTACAAGGAAAAAATCTCCGCCAGCGGCATTCCCGCATCCTTCTCGATCTCGCGATCCAACTCGATGAACGAAATTCTGGCGTCGCGCGCCAGCAGGGAACCCAGCGTCGACTTGCCTGCTCCCCGCAACCCGATCAGCGCGATTCGTTTTCGGCGCGTATCATCGTCGCATCCGAAATCGCGTACCAGACGGCCGACGACCTCTTCGAGCCGGTGCGCGGGCACCTGCCCGAGGAGTCGCTCGATCATTTCGTTTTGAGCCGGGGCCTCGGATTCCGCCGAAAACAGCTCGCCCAGCGATATGTTCAGCGCGGCCGCAATTCGCCGCAGAAGAACGATTGACACGTTACCCTCGCCCGATTCCAGTTGTGCCAGATGGCGCTCCGAGACCTCGGCGTCATGTGAAACCATTTTGCGCGTCATTCCCCGCAGGTTGCGAAGCTTCCGCACCCGCACGCCGACGGACGCTAAGAAGTCAGCCTCACTGGCTGGCTCTGTTCGTGGTTTTGGCGGTCGTGGAACCGAGGGTCGAGGTTCAGAGACAGTTGTCACCGAAGATCGCTCCTACATGCAGTATAGTGCATAGAGGCGCCACTGTGTCAATGACCTTAAAAGAATAAACATGCAGTATGTTGCTCACTCCCGGTCGTCCGATCCGTCCATACGCATACCATCGGGCTCACACCACGAAATGTCACCTCAATATTCCACGAGACATCCAATACTCGGAGGAGACCTATGACGGCCGAGAAACACGACAAGTGTGCACATCCGAACTGTTCCTGCACTGTGACCTCAGGGAAGTATTGCAGCGCTCAGTGCGAGGCCATGGAGAAAACGCCGGATATTGACTGCCGGTGCGGTCACGCCGGCTGTCGCGGAAAAGCTCACTAGCAAGAATGGCTGGGGTCGTCGCCTACGCGCGATGAACTCTGCCTGCCGAACATCTACTTGTGCGCATGCTTCTTTCGTTTCGTTCGCGTTTTCGGAGTCAGTGCTTCTGCGGCGGCGGCCGCCCGGAGCAGCGCCAGAAATGATTGTGCGTCCTTCGGAAGCGCCCGATGGCGCGGGTAGATGACGTCGAGTGTGCGGCGCAACGGTTCGGCATTGATAATCTCGATCGCAACCAATTCTCCGCTGCGAAGTTCGTGCGAAACCGCGATTTGCGGCAGGAAACTCAAGCCCAGTTTGCTCTCCACCATCCGCTTCGCCGCTTCAATCGTCTCAACTTCTAGAACCACGTTCGGGAGCAAGCCCGTGCGGCGAAACAAACCTTGGCTCAGCGTCCAATCGCTCGATCCTCGGTCGTAAAAGATTAGCGGCCAGGATTCAACCTCCTCGAGACGCGCCCGTCGCTTGCGAGTCGCTTCATGCAACGGGTGCCCCACCAGAATCAACGGGTCATCACGCAACGTAATCGTTTCTACTTCAGGGTGATTCAGCGAGCGCGCCAGACCCAGATCGACCTCGCCGTCTACCACCATTTTCAGCACTTGCATCGAATTTCCCGAACGCAGACTGACCATCACTGTCGGATTCGAAGCCTGGTAGTCCTTCATCACGTCCGGCAGGAAGTAGGTGCATACCGAAAGCGCCGCCGCGATTCGCAGCGCCCCGCTCGCCGAGGGTTGAATCTCGTGAACCGCCTGCAGCGCCAGCGATACCGTCCGGAGCAGCATTTCCGCGTGTGGCCGAAGCGCCTTGCCCGCCGGCGACACCGTCAGATGCGACCCGCCCCGGGTAAAAAGACTCACGCCGAGCGAATCCTCCAGCGCGCGAATCCGCGCGCTCACCGCCGGCTGGCTGATCCGTAAGGCCTCAGCGGCTTTATGGAATCCGCCGTAGGTAACCACTGCAAGAAATGTTTCCACTTGGTCGATTTGCATCTTCTATTCCTTTGAAGAACGACCTGGGTTCATTTTGGGACGTCGTCAGCCCGCAAAGAATCGCTTCGGTGCTCGTGCCGTCCTTAAACCCTCAATCGCAATTGCGCCGGCCGTCCTCGGTACTCCGGTACGTTCGTACTGGACACATCAGCGCGCTATTTCAGTGATAACATATTTCTATCAGAATGATAAGAACAATCAGTTTGACTGATTGCTCTTCCGGCCTCACGCTCCCCTCAGCCCTGTTCCTCGCTGGCAAGAAGCTGCGGAGCAAGCTTCACCCGCGGCTCGGCAAAAAAGGAGAAAGCCAACCATGGAAGGTTCCTGTTCACGTACCTATCCCCGCATGTCGTTCGACCAGCCCGTGGAACTCCAAATCGGCGAGGAGACGATTACAGTCCGGCATTCGTCCTCCAATAATCTCAGTGGCGGCGGACTGTTTCTCCACGACGAGAATCTACCCGTGGGCGCCTCGGTACGCATTCGAATTGCCGCCCGCCGTCTCTTTGAGGCTGACGGCCAGATTCGCAGTTGCGAACATCCCAATTCAGGCGTTGGCATCGGGTTCAAGTCGCTATCGGACGGGAATCGCGAAGCTCTTAACGAGCTGATCGAAGACCTTACGCTACGGGGCCTCCCAGCCGCGTAAGCGTCGTCCAGTCCGGCCGAAATGGCCGCAAAATCCCAGGCCCAGTTTGTGGGTTGCGATAAACCGGCCAATAGTCCCGTACCTACGAGTGTCTCAGGCAAGGCGAGTGTTTCAAGTCAACGAGAGGAAGCCATGGCGAATAATGGAACGTCCGCTAACGGAGCATCCGCAAATGTCGAAAACGAATGGCGCACTAGCAGCCGTTGGAGCGGAATCGAGCGTCCCTATTCCAGCGCCGATGTTGATCGTCTGCGCGGGTCCATTCACGTCGAGCACACTCTTGCGCGCCTCGGCGCTGAACGGCTCTGGAACCTGCTGCGCGAAGACCCCTACGTTCACGCGCTAGGCGCGATGACCGGCAACCAGGCTGTTCAGCAGGTGAAGGCCGGGCTAAAGGCAATCTACGTCAGCGGCTGGCAAGTGGCCGCCGACGCGAATGACGCGGGGCAAATGTATCCTGACCAAAGCCTGTATCCGGCCGATAGCGTTCCGAACGTCGTGCGGCGAATCAATCAGGCGCTCGTCCGCGCGGACCAGATCCATCATTCCGAGGGAAAGAACGGAATGCACTGGTTCGCTCCGCTCATCGCTGACGCCGAGGCCGGCTTCGGCGGTAATTTGAACGCTTTCGAGCTGATGAAAGCGATGATCGAAGCGGGAGCCGCGTGCGTCCACTTCGAGGACCAGTTGTCGTCAGCGAAAAAGTGCGGCCATCTGGGCGGAAAAGTTCTCGTTCCGACCGTAGAGGCGATTCAAAAGCTTGTCGCCGCGCGCCTCGCTGCCGATGTGATGGGCGTTCCGACTTTGATTATGGCGCGCACGGATGCCGACAGCGCCAATCTACTCACGAGCGACATCGATCCGCGTGACCACGAATTTCTCGCTGGCGGCCGCACCGCCGAAGGCTTCTTCAAGATTCGCGGCGGGCTCGATTCCGCCATCGCCCGGGCGGTTTCTTACGCGCCCTACGCCGACCTGATCTGGTGCGAAACGTCGAAGCCCGATCTTGGCGAAGCGCGGCGCTTTGCGGAAGCGGTTCGCGCGAAGCATCCCGGCAAGATGCTTGCCTATAATTGCTCGCCATCATTCAATTGGAAGAAAAATCTGGACGACGCCACCATCGCTCGTTTCCAGCGCGAGCTCGCCGCGATGGGTTACAAATTCCAGTTCATTACTCTTGCGGGATTTCATGCGCTGAATCTCGCGATGTTCGAACTGGCGCGCGGTTACAAGCAGGATGGCATGAGCGCGTACTGCCGCTTGCAGGAAAAGGAATTCGGTAGCGAGCGCGACCACGGTTACGAAGCCGTGAAGCATCAGCGATTCGTGGGCACTGGGTATTTCGACGCTGTCCAGCAGGTCGTCACCGGCGGAACCGCGTCCACCACGGCGCTCGAAGGTTCCACCGAAGCTGCGCAGTTTGCCGAGGCGAAGCCGGTGCGCCACGCGCCGCCTTCTGCGATTCGTCAAGCGGCCTCCGCCGATTGATCGTGGTACGCCCTCTTGAGATGATGTGGCAGTTCGGAATTTTAGAAGGGCGGGGTTTCAACCCCGCCGCAAATGTCCGCAGTTCAACAAGGCTGTGGCCGCTGAGGCCAGAAATTGCATTCCTCGCTCCCTGACTATTTGCGAAGGGATGGGGTGGCTCAGTCCGTCTACAACGTGCCCGTTATTGTCAGCGTCGCTGCGCTACAACAATTTTCGTTGTTGTGATCGCTTGCCCCACGTGGCGTTGCGTATGATCGGCAACGTGTATCAGCAATCCTCCAACGGTGGTCGGCAACTGCTTCCTTCCCACCGAGCGTGCTTCGCTCAGCTGCTTTGAGTCGAGCGCGCGAATTCGCTCCACACTCCTCGCAAGACCAGCGGCAAGGCCCCCGAAAAGTTCTTCTTTTGTTGACACAGCATCCAGTTCCGTCTTCATAACTGCCATCTGCGCGTCGGTAAGCTGCTTTCCCTCGGCGTACGTCAGCAGTCGATCGATGCTTCCCGGAATGTGCCGCAAATGGAACGCCACTGGCGCAATTCCGCTCGGGCGCGCGTGAAGTTCTGCGTCGGTCAATCTTCCGCACCAGCGCTCCAAATCTTCCTTCGCGAGCTCAAGCGCGTGCAGCACCGCTCGTTGCACGGCGGGGACTTCGGTCAACGTGCCGCGAAGCCACGGTTCCGGCATTTTGTTGTTAGTCATTCGCTTTCTCCCAGTTCAAGAGCGATATTCAGGCTTGGCAGTGAGAATTGTCCGCTCCGTATCGTCGGCCACAGGATTGCGGTTCCTACGGAGCGGTTCTGTGGAAAACCTTCCGCCGAATATCCGGCCAAAACTCCTTGAACTCGTTGGAGACGCCATCCCACATTATAAGCGTTCCCCACGTCGACAGAGTTCGCGATACGTTGCGATCCTCGGGAGGGTGATAAATATTCGATAGTCCCGCCATTGCGGCGTTCCCCGCGATTTCAGAATAATTGAACTGCGCGTGCTGGGAATCCGAGCGCGACACAAAAAGCCTGGTCGCCGAATACGCGGCCCGGTGCCTAAAACTTCCTTTCCCAAGTTGGTAGTAGCGCGGATCCTGGCGAAGAATCGACGGAAACACGGCGCTGGTCATGTACGTTCCGAATCCATTATCCGCAAATTGTTCACCGAATCGCTTTCCGTACGCACCCCATCCCTGGCCCCACGATTTCGGCGAGTTCTCCGCCTGTGAGATTGCCGCAAGAAACCCCACGAAAGGGTATGTGAAGTAATCGAACACGTCATCGGTCGCCACTTTGAACTTTTCCCCGGGGCGAAGCGGCGGCAAGCGATCCGCATTTTCCACGGTCAAATAGTTCGGCATCACCATGAAAATGCGATCGTCGGAACCCGCGGTTCCAAGCACAACCTTCTTGTCTTGATTGGTTCCGCTCGTCTTGTTCTGTTTCTCGTCGGTTTGCTTTGGCGGGGGTGCTGGTTGGTCCGCAGGCGGGGTAGCTGGTGACTGCTGCTGGGCCAAAATAGGAATTGCCAGAATCAACATGGCAAGTACTGCGAGAAGTCCTGGATAAGTTCGTCTCCAACGCTGATGATTTGTCATCGTGCTGAATTATCTCCCGCGCCCGAACACGGCTGGCGGGTGATTATCCGCTCCTGTGCCCAGAAAGTGGCTGTTACAGTCGGATTCCGTGGTGAAGCTTATGGTTTTATGGTTCCCGGTACGAATATTTGTTACCGGGATATTCAGGCCCGGCGCTTTTCCGCTGGCATGACCTTCGTTCAAAAAAACAGAAGGCCCGCCTTCCAGCGGGCCTTCAAAGGGAGAAAGCTCCACGGCCAATGCGCGGATGGCCAAAGAACCCTTTCCTCAAACAAAGTCTATTTTAGCGGAAGAATCGAGTCAAGCGTGAAACCCAGTTTTCAAAATTCTGTTAACTTTACTACGATCAGTCACTTGCAGCCTAAATCCATCCGCCTTTTCAGTCGCCCGATTTGGACGATCTCCGGCCGATTCGATAGAAGTCCTCTGCGTTGATGGGCTTACTGGAAAGCCCCAACTGGAGAACCTGAATATCGTCGTCGCGGTCAAATATCCTGCCGGGCAGCATCCTCTTTACTATCAGACGCACCCCGCCGAACGCCAGGCTTGCGATCAGCACAAACACGCATATCACGCCTGTTCCGATGATCGAACCCACTATCAGCGTGCCGATGTCCGGCTGTGTCACCTCAAATGGCGCTTCGTTCCAGGTGATTTCCGCGCCGGATTGAACCTGATCCAGCAGAGCGTTTGCCTCCGCCTGTGTGCGGGCTCCGGATACGATCGCAAGCAGCGTGACGGAGCGCTTCGCAAAAAGTATGGGTGAATCGTCGCTCTCGCTCTTTGCGTTGTTCACGTTTAGTTTTTGCTGCAATTCTTCCAGCTTCTTTTGCGCCGTTTGGGGAGTGGGGAAGTCCGCGATCAGAAGCGTCACGTCTTTTCCCTGCAGGCGGTAGTTGGCGGTCTCGGCTTCGGCTCCATCGGCAAAGCCCAGCCAATCGCTCGGTGAAATCGGGAAAAATTGATTCAGTGTTTCGGGTCCGAGTATGTAGTGATCGGTCCGTTCGATCATATTCTTCGCCGGCAGATGCTGCCAGATGGTCGGCAGTATGCCTTCTTCGGCGTGCGGTTTCACCACGCTAACCAAACTCTTCAGCTCGGAGGTGCGCCGTCGCAAGTCTTTGCCGCGAATGTCCAGCACCAGGTTCCCGATCAGAGCCAGCGCATGTTCCGACGACATCGCGGAATGCTCGGCCAGATTGGCACGCGGCATGTCCGGCGTCCGCAAGTAGGAATACAGACCGTATGATGCGCTCGGGTCCTTCATCTGGAACAGCGTCACGTCAAGAGTCTCGCCGCCGCGCGTATACGTCGTTGTCTGCGTCGATAGCCAGCCATATTCGTTCAGCACATCCTGCGGAGCCGGCGAAGCAACGAGGGCCGAGGCCGACCTGGCAGCCGGTGAAGTCGCACCGCTCGCGCTCCATCCGGCAAACGAATTAGGGAGCAGTTGCTGCGCCACGGATGGACTCGCAGCGAGCAGAAAAGCAGCCACAAGAAGTAACGCGCGTCGGGTCATGTTCTGGCGTTAGATGCCGGGATGTTACTTGGGATTCCCATCCGAGGCTACCACCGTCGAAGCAGACACGGAAGTTCCAACGCGATTTTCGGATTCAGACACGAGCTTCGACCGGCTGTTCGAAAGGCTATTGAGGTTGTCGAGGTACGATGCGATGCCCCGGTACAGCCCTTCGGCAATTCGTTCGCGCTGGTCGCCCTTGCGCAAAAGCCGCTCGTCATAGGGATTGCTGAGGAATGAAATTTCCGAGAGCACCGAAGGCATGTTGGCCCCGATCAGAACCACAAAGGGAGCCTTCTTCACGCCGCGATTCCTTTCGTTCTGGCTCACAAGCTGCATCCTGTGCGTCAGCGAATCCTGAATATCGCCGGCCAGTTCCTTCGATTCTTCGATCTTGTCGTTTCGCGCGATTTTCTTGATCAAGTCCTGCAGATCGTGCAGCGACTCCTGGGCCAGCGCGTTTTCGCGGGCCGCCACTTCCATCGATTCTTCCGACGTCGCGAAATTCAAATAATACGTCTCGATACCCCGCGCGGCGTGATCGTGGCTCGAGTTTGCATGTACCGAAATAAACAAATCCGCTTTGGCCTCGTTGGCTATAGCCGTCCGCTGTTCGAGCGGAACGAACGTGTCGTCCTTGCGCGTATAAATCACCTGCGTGCCCGGCAGTTTTTCCTGGATCAAGCTTCCCAGCCGCAGTGCGACATCGAGGCACAGATCTTTTTCCATCAGCCCGTGCGGCCCGATCGTCCCGGTGTCTTTTCCGCCGTGGCCCGCATCGATTACGATTCGGTTGATTTTCAGGCCAAGTTCGCGGGTGAGCGGAAGCTGGCCATCATGCGTCGGCTTCGGAAAAGTTGGCGGGCGCAGCGCCGCGACGGTAGCCGCCTTCGCTTTGGCTTTTGCCCGCGCTTCCGCCACGCGAGATTTCGCAATTGGTTTTGACGGCTGCGGAGTCTTCGCCGTCACCACAACGCTCTCCACGGATTTCGGCGAAAGCCCTTCATCTCGCTTGGCTGCCTCTCCGGCCAATGCCGAAGGAACGGTTTTTTCCGGCGCTGGCGGCTCATTCGGCATTTTCTTCGCAACGGCCAGCGGCTGCGGTTGTGAATCGGTTTTGACGCTCGTTCTCACATCGATAATGAGCCGATAGGGATTCGTCAGCAGCAACGCCGAATAGTTTCTTGCCCCGCTTGCGTCCAGCACCAGTCGCACCACGCTCGGCTTGTTCTGCGCGAGCCGCACCGACTTCAGCAGCCCGTTGTCAACGTCGATCGTCTTCCTCGCCAGCTCCCGCGTGAGTTCCGCTTTGTGCAGATCGAAATAAATGCGCTCGGGCGAGGGAAGGCGCGCGGAATCGTATCTCACCGTGCCATCGAGCGACAGCACGATCCGCGTACGATCTTCTCCATTCATCGTGTGAATGCCGGTCACGCGCGGAATTCTTGCATCCGCGTCCACTTCCTCGCCGCCTTGCACCCGGCCATTCGAGCTTCGTGATACCGCGGCATCGACAGGTTGTTCGGCAGCCGCCTTTTGCGCCTGCGCCGCGGCTGCTTCTTCCGCGGCCTTCTCCCGAGCTTCGTTCGCATCCTGCTGGGCTTTAGCTTTTGCCTCCGCCGCTTCCTGCTCGGCCTTGGCTCTTGCGTCGGCAATTTCCTTTAGCGCCTCGCGTACGTCATCGGACTTATCGGACCGCGGAAACCGCTTCAAATATTCCTTGTACGCCGCTTCGGCCGCATTCGTCTGGCGTAGATCGTCATCCAGGATTTTGGCGACTGAAAACTGGGCGGTGCCGCGATAACGGCTGCTAGGGTACTGCTTGATCAGAAAGCTGTAGGTATTGATGGCGGACTGGAAATATTTGCGGTCGAACTGCTCGCCCATCGCCTGATAGAGTTCCGCTTCGGCGATCAGCGCTGGCGTGGCTTCCTCGGACTGCGGCGTGATCAGATAAACTCGGTGATACGCGGAAACGGTGCGAAGGTAGGCGGCGGCCGTGCGCTGATTCTGCGGCTGCGATTCAAGCGTCGTTCGCAGAGTGACGGCGCGCTCGAACTGGTCGCGTGCGTCCGATTGGCGGTCCGCTCCCGCGTTCGCTGCAAGCGATACAATCAGACCAATCGCAAGAAGAAGTATTTCCGCCGGTTTTCGATATTTATTCGCGCACACGTGCGTCATTCGTTCGTAAAAACGGTCCGGCCATTCGCGTCCACTTCGCGCCGTACCGGACGCCTCGGAGGACTCCAGAGCGTCGAGGTGCGGCCCGAGCCGGGCCGGAAGTATGCGTCAGTCACTTTCCGCACGTACTGTTGCGTTTCCGGGTAGGCCGGAACGCCTCCGCTGCGATCCACGGCGCCTTCGCCTGCGTTGTAAGCCGCAAGCGATTTGGTCAAATTGCCGTTGTATCGATCGAGCAGACTTTTCAAGTACGTCGCCCCGCCTTCCACGTTCTGCGCGGGATCGTACGGATTGCTGACGCCGAAGCGTTGCGCCGTCCCAGGAATCAATTGCATCAATCCCACGGCTCCCTTGCGGGAAACCGCCCGAGGATTCCAACCCGATTCCGTGCTGATTACGGCTTTCACCAGCGCGGGGTCTAACTGGTGCCGCTCGGCCGATTCGCGAACGATGCGATCCAGCCGGTCCGGCGGCGTCGCCGAAGCCGATAGATCCGCCGATGCAAATGACGGAGGCATGGCTTGCGAAGCTGCCAGGGGAGTCCTCATAGTACTCCCACGACGCAGTTTTGGGGAATCTCCATTGATGAACACGATCTTTCCGTGCCCATCCACATAGGATGCGAGTTGGGCGTGGGACGGCGTGGCGAGAAGCAGCCACGTCCCCGCGACCAAAGCCGCAACGGCGATGCACTTCCTGAGCATTTTTCCCTTGGTGCTGCCTTGCTAATCGTGCAATTGATTCAGCCTTGGGGAAGGCAGAAACGCTTCACTTCGAACGAACAACATGTGCCGCGTAAACGGACACTACCACGCCCGGAAAAGGAGGCTTTTCCGGCGTAACCTTCTGGCGCGATGGAAATTATAACAACCGGTCTATGAGGGGGTAAACGTTACGAAGGGCATTTTCTATGCCGGATGTGTCTTTTCCGCCAGCCTCTGCCAAATCCGGTCTGCCGCCCCCGGAGCCGCCTACCAGCTTGGCCAATTCCTGGATGATTTTTCCGGCGTGAAGTCTTGCGGTGAGGTCCTTCGTAACTGCCGTGATTAGAGCAACTTTGCCGTCGTCGTCGGAAGCCAGGACGACTACGCCGGAGCCGAGCTTCTGGCGGAGAGTATCGCTCAACTGACGAAGCGCGTCGCGGTCAAAACCGGCGACTTTTGCGGCCAGCACGCGGACGCCTTTGATCTCCCGAACTTCGTCGAGCAGGCCTTCCGCTTGTGAGCCTGCGGCCTTCCGTTTCAGGCCTTCGAGCTGCTTTTCGAGCCGCTTCGTTGACTCCATCTGGCGCTCGAGCGTGGCGACGATTTCGTCTTCGCCGGTGTTGAGCATGGCGGCGACGGCGCGCAGAGTTGAAAGCGACCGCTGGTATTCGAGGAGGGCCCGGTCGCCGGAAATGGCCTCGATGCGGCGAACGCCTGCTGCGGCGGATTGCTCGCTCAGGATTTTGAACACGCCGATTTCGCCGGTGCATTTCACGTGCGTGCCGCCGCAAAGCTCCTTGCTGTAAAAGCCGCGCGGGTAGGAAGCGTCGGGAATGGTGACGACGCGAACGTTCGCCTCGGGATACTTGTCGCCGAAGAAGGCCAGCGCTCCGGAAGCCAGCGCGTCGTCGATATTCTTTATGTCGGTGCGCGTTTCGAGGTTGCGCAGGATTTCTTCGTTCACCTGTTGCTCGATTTCGGCGAGCTCGCTTGGGTCCACGGCTGCGAAATGCGAAAAATCGAAGCGCAGGTGATCGGGCGCGACGAGCGAGCCGGCTTGCTTTACGTGCGTGCCGAGGATATTGCGCAGCGCGGCGTTCAGCAGGTGCGTCGCAGTGTGGTTGCGCATGTTGCGGATGCGGCGGCCCGCGTCAGCAATAGTGGCGACGCGATCTCCGACGTGCAGATCTTCCTTGGCGAGGATGCGATGCGCGATGAGTCCGCTGACCGGATAGTACGCGCCGCGCACTTCGGCCACTTCCAGCGCGCCGGAATTGTCGTAGAGCGCGCCTGTGTCGGCGATCTGCCCGCCTGATTCGGAGTAAATAGACGTTCGGTCGAGGACGATTTCGGCTTCCGCGCCCTTCGGGATTTGGTTCACCGAGCCTTCTTTGGTGACGATGGCTTCGATGCGGCAATCGCGCGTGCGCGTCCCAAAGTAAAAGTCGGGCTCGGTCCTGTAAGTTTCCGCCAGCTTGGTGTAAACCGGATTCGCCGCTTCTTTGTGCACGCCCTTCCACGACGCTTTCGATTGCGTCCGCTGCTCCTCCATCGCTTTCTCGAAGCCTTCCTGGTCCAGCGAGATTCGCAGATCCCTAAGAGATTCCGTTATCAGATCGACGGGCACGCCAAACGTGTCGTACAACTTAAACGCCTTGTCTCCCGGATAGGCAAGTGGAGCATGCTTGTCGTGGAGGAAATGAAGCAAGGAAGGCACCTCACTTGTTATCGAGGCCGCACGGTCTGCGAGACGGGACAAACCTTGCGAACGCGCTGCGTTGATGACCAGCTCCTCCACGTCCTTGTCCAGGCGACTGAGACCTACTGCCACTGTCTTCGCAAACCGAATTTCTTCTTGCTTAATAACTCTCGAAGTCTGCTGCGCATGGTCAATCAATTCCGGATAAGCTTCCTTCATCTGCTCCGTCACAGCAGAAACCATTTCATACAGGGAGGGGTTTTTTGCGCCCATCACATGCGCGTGCCTGATCGCGCGCCGGATAATCTTACGGAGTACGTAGCCTCGCCCGTCGTTGCTCGGCAGCACGCTATCGGAAATCAAGAATGTGAATGCCCTTGAGTGATCTGCAATCACTCTGAGCGAAGGCGTGCGCGGGTCGATGGTAATGCCCACTGGGTTGTGGAGAAGGAGCGCTCCTTGAGCGTACTCCATCAGCGGCGCAAAGAGGTCGGTGTGATAGTTTGAAATGACGCCTTGGAGGACGGCGGCGAGACGTTCGAGGCCGGCGCCGGTGTCGACGGATGGCTTGGGCAGCGGATTGAGCTTGCCGTCCGAATCGCGATTGAACTGCATGAAGACGAGATTCCAGATTTCGACGTAGCGGCCGCAATCGCAGGGGAATTTGCAATCTGCGTGTCCTTCGTCGGACGCGGCGGGACCCATGTCGTAATGGATTTCGCTGCACGGGCCGCAAGGACCAGTGTCGCCCATGGCCCAGAAATTTTCCTTGAGACCTGGAATTTCGATCACGCGATCCTTGGGCGCGCCAGTCGCGATCCACAGCGCGGCGGCGTCATGGTCGGGCGGCAACGTCACTCCCGGCGAGACTTCCGCGCCGCCAAAAACGGTGAAGTAGAGTTTTTCGATCGGAATCGCGTACCACTGAGGCGACGTGATCAGTTCCCAGGCGAAGGCGATGGCTTCCTTCTTGAAATAATCGCCGAAGGAAAAATTGCCGAGCATCTCGAAGAACGTGTGATGGCGATTGGTGAAGCCGACGTTTTCGAGGTCGTTGTGCTTGCCGCCGGCGCGAACGCATTTCTGGCAGGAAACGGCGCGTTTGTAGTCGCGCTGCTCGATGCCGAGGAAGACATCCTTGAACTGGTTCATTCCGGCGTTGGTGAAAAACAGCGTGGGATCGTTTGCCGGAACGAGCGAGGAACTGCGGACCACGCGGTGGCCGCGCTCCTCGAAGAATCGCAGAAATGTGCTGCGAATCTCGTTCCCGGTCCAGACTTTGCTCACAATGGCCTCGTTAGAAGCATTTCATTATCGCAAACGCGTTTGGCGCTCGCAATGCGAGCGCGCCAACGGTCGAAATGTTATCCCCTGAAGAGTCTGTGTGAGAAGTCGTTCGACCGACCCTCAGCAGCTGAAGCCGCGTTGTATTTGCGACACTTGCGGCACGGCTGAAGCCGTGCCCTGACAAATAACTGGCGTAATCACACAGGCTCTAAAGCCCGGCGCT
>JBOGNE010000005.1:0-31913 GCA_050747005.1 Candidatus Acidiferrales bacterium | reverse complement strand
CGAATCCCGGCTGGCGCCACTCATCGCGCACGCAGTCTTTTTCGCGCTCTCTCAGCTCAAACCACGTTTCCGCCGCGTCGCGCACGCGCTCGAGCGCCTCTTGCATCTGCCTCAAGCTTCCCTTTATTCCTTCGCTGTCCGCGTCGATGGGAACCAGAATCGGCGGAGCGATGAACATCACCGCACGCGAAAATGGATACGGAATCTGAAACAAATCCCACGATTTCCGGAATGTGTGCGCCCGTTCTAGGGCGATGTGAAACACGGAAATCGGTTTCCCGGTTCGTCGCGCGAGAATTACGGGGCCCGGCTTGGCAAGATAACGAGGGCCGCGCGGCCCATCGATCGTGAACGCCACGTGCTTTCCTTCCGCCAGTTTTTCGGCCATCGCGGTGAGGCCCGCGATTCCGCCACGGCTCGAACTCCCCTGCACCGTCCCGAAGCCCAGCCTCTCGATCGCGCGGCGAGTCCACTGCCCGTCGAAATTCACCGTGTTCAGCACCACGATGCCGCGATTCCGCCAGATCCAGATCGCCGGGAAAATTGAACGGTGCCAGAACGCGCCGATCGCAGGTTCGCGCGAATCACGAAACTGAATTGCGTTGTGAACCCCGATCACTTCCACGCGCATGGTTGGTCCCAGTAAACGCACAAGCCAATACGCCGCCCATGCGATCACCGGAATCTGCATTCGCCGCCAGAGCGAAAGTTGCGGCGGCTGCACATCCAGCGACGCGTCCTTGCCTTGCAGCGCAAGGCCGCCGGGCGATGTCTTGGGGTTGTCCACTGCGGTATAGTATAGGCGAACCGCGAGTCAATCCTGGATGCGTTGTCAGCCCTCATCTCCGTGCGAAGCTCGAATCGTCTTTCCTGCGCTGAGCGTGAAGTTCATGCTTTTGATCGCATCGATGATTTTAGCGTGTCCGCTGATCACCCGAGCGCAGGCCGCGCCACCCACCGCGATCGCGCGCATCGCGGGAGCGGACGTTTCGGTCGACAACGGAGCGCAGAACAGCAATAGCAGCATAGGCGCTGCGGCAAATGCCTTCGTTTCGAATGGCGGCGTTGTCACGGTTCATTCCGGTCAGGCGCAGATGACGCTCCTCAGCGGCGGCCAAATCGATATCTGCGGTCCAGCAAAACTCACGCTCCTCCAATCGGCCGGATCGATCACGCTGGCGCTGGATTTTGGGCGCTTGCACGCACAGCTTCCGCCTTCGACACAATTCAGGGTTTTCACGCCCACGATCAATGCAACGCCGCTCGATATCGGCGGAGGTCCGCGCGACGTCACCATTGGACTTTACTTGAACGATTCGCTGTGCGTGCGGGCAACCAGTGGCGCTCTCCTTCTGGAGCAGCAGTTTTCGGGCGATAAGATGGTAGTCCCCGAAAACGGAGAGTTTTTTCTGGACAGCGGCAAACTCGCGCCTGTCGTCGGGACTCCCGGAAGCTGCCAATGCGCGTCCATGCAGGCGGCCGCTGGGGCATCGGCTTCGCCACCTCAGGCTATCGTGACGCAACCGCCTCCTCCGCCCGCGCCGTTGCTGGCGCCACAAGCGGCTCCGACGGAAAGCCAGAGGCTCCCGCCAGCCGACTATCGTGGCGAAATCCTTTCCCGTGGCAACGTAACTCATCCGGTATCGCAAGCGCCAAGAAATGTCGCGCCGGAGGCTCCTGCGATCTCGTCGCCCGATGATTCGGCGCACATGCCGCCGCTCACATTCTCGGCATCATCTCCCGAATCTCCACACGATCCCACGGCGGACATCGTGCTGCTGGTGCGTACCGCGCGAGTCGAGCCCGGTTGGCGATTTACAGGGCACGTTGAACCGCCTGAATTCGCGCAAGCACTGCAGCAGAAACTTGGAGAATCGCCATCCAATCCGCGGAACCAACCGGAAGCTTCCGCACCGAATTCAAGTTTGAAAAAACGAGGCGGATTCTGGGCGGCGCTAAAGAGAGTCTTCACGGGCGGCGGAGCGAGTGCAGGTAATAATCCCTGCGCTGGCGCCGGATGCGACTAATTTGAAATCTTACATTCCTTCGTAGTTCGGTCCCCCGCCGCCTTCGGGCGGAATCCAGTTGATAATCTGATACGGGTCCGCGATGTCGCACGTCTTGCAGTGGACGCAATTCGCCGCGTTGATTTTCAGTCTTGGCGCGCCCTTCTCCATCACCATTTCGTAGACGGCAGCCGGACAAAAATACTGGCACGGATTCCCGAATTCACGCACGCAGCGGTCGCCGCAAATATTCGGGTCAAGCACCACCAGGTGGCAGGGCTGATCTTCTTCGTGGCGCGTTCCCGAATGATAGACGTCGGTGAGCCGATCGAAGGTGAGTTTGCCGTCGCCTTTGAATCGCGTGGACTGGTCCACGAGCGTTCGGTCGCGGTGCCGGTTCGTATATTCTTGGTAACCCGCCTTGCCACGCATCGGATCGATCAGCCCACGGCCGCCGCTGACGAATTGAAGCCCCGCGTGAATCAGTCCTTTCCACAAGCCTCCATGAAATGCCTGATGGAAATTGCGGACGCTCCACAATTCTTTCTTGATCCAACTTTGTTCGAGCTTGGTTTGATAGGACGCCAGCTTAGCGGCGCTAGTATCGCCCGCACAAAGCGCTTCGTAAATCGTTTCGGCGGCGAGCATGCCGCCCTTGATCGCGGTGTGAATTCCCTTCAGCCGCTGCGAATTTAGCAGGCTGGCCGAATCGCCGATAATCAAGCCGCCGTCCACGTAACTTTTCGGCATCGAATACCAGCCGCCATAAGGGACCGTCTTTGCGCCGTAGCGAACCAACTTGCCGCCGTCGAGAATTTTCCGCACGAAGGGATGCGTTTTGAATTTCTGAAATGCTTCGTGCGGATCGAACAGCGGATTGTGATATTCCAGCGCGACGACCATGCCGAGCGACACGCGATTATTCCGCATGCCGTATATCCAGCCGCCGCCGTAAAGATCGGAAGTCAGCGGCCAGCCAAGCGTGTGCGCCACGAATCCTGTTTCGATTCGGCCTGGCTGCACGTCCCACAATTCCTTGATGCCGAGGCCGTAGACCTGCGGGTTGAGCCCGTCGAGTTGCAGGCGGCCGACCATATCTTTGGTGAGCGAGCCGCGCGGGCCTTCCGCGAGGACCGTGACTTTTGCACGCAGCTCGTAACCTGGGGTGAAGTTGGCTTTCGGCTTGCCGTTCTTGTCGACGCCTTTGTCTCCTGTGAGCACGCCGCGAATTCCGTTTTTTTCGTACAGCAATTCCTGGCCGGCAAACTGGGTGAAGAGATTCACGCCCTTTTTTTCGACCAGGCCGGCGAGCCATTTCACCAGCTTGCTGAGCGAGATGACGTAGTTGCCGTGGTTTTGCAGCGGCGGCGGCGTGATCGGAAGTTTCCAGGAGCTTTTTTTCGTAAGGTAGTAAGCCGCATCGCTGGTGACCGGCGTGTCGAGCGGGGCGGTCTTCTCGAAATCGGGGACGAGTTCGCGAAGAGCGCGGCCGTCGAGGAGCGCGCCCGAAAGCTGATGCGCTCCCACCTCTCGCGCTTTTTCGAGCACGTAAATGTTTTCAGCCGAGAGGGCCGGAGACTTTTTCGCTTGGGTATGCCGCTCGATCAGGCTCGCGAGATGCAAAGCGCAGGCGAGGCCGCCCGGTCCTGCGCCGATGATTAGAACGTCGGCATCGAGTTGTTCTCGCTCAATCGTCATGGTTGTTCAGGGTCGGGCATTTGTTTAGAGATTCCCGACTCGCGCCGCTCGTTCCCTTGGGCCAGCATTTGGGCCCGGATGGAGACTCCTGGGCCGAATCGTCATGTTAGCAGATGACTGGCCGATGATAAGGGCCGAACCACGTCAGCTTTGTAATGGGTATCTCGCTGCCCGGGCGTCTGAAATTGAAGCTGGAGAAGCCCGATTTTTTGTCGATTAGACACCACCGCCCTCCTTTGTTATCAGTAGCTTGCAGGCGTTTCTAATCCCTGTTGTGCCGATTAGCAATCGCTCTGGCCGATCCTCGTTTGCCGCTCCTTGCGGCTGCCAATCCTGCGTTTGTGTCATGTCGCTCCTCGCGCCAAGGCTAACACGGCCAGCTGCAAGCGCAAGCGAGCGGAGCTGTGGGGTTTTGCGGGCGGAGCGGGTTGTGCTGGCAACGCGCTTACGATCATCAAATGGAAGTGTGTAGTCGCTAGTAGGTCAGTGGGAAGGGCGCGAGGAGTAATGGGGTCCGAGTTTCGGGAGAAAACCAGATGCCACTTCGAATGTTACGCATGTTCGCTTTGTGTGGGGTTGCTGTACTGGCCATCGGTGCGGCAGGTTGCAGTCGCGATCAGCAGCAGCGAGATGAAAAGACTCGCGAGGACGCCGCCAAGGCCGCCGAGCGGGCTAAGCCGGCGTTGCAAGAGGCTGGGCGAGAGATTGGGAAAGCGGCCCATACGGCGGCAGACGAGGCAGCCGCGGCAGCGCAAGGCGTTCGTGAAGGATGGAACCGCAGCGGGCATGCCCTGGATATAAATTCCGCAAGCGAAGATGAGTTAGCCGGCTTGCCGGGAATTACGCGCCGTGACGCGCGCAAAATCATCGCCAACCGGCCTTACCGCGACCCGCATGAGTTGGTCACGCGCGGCATCGTATCGGATGACGAATACTCGAAGATTCACGACGACATCACGGCGAAATGAGCGTTTCGCCGCATTAACACTAAATGACTGGCGGTTCCTGGCTTCATTTCCTTTGCCAAGCGCCTAAGTTTGCGGAAGAATACTTGTAGCGCGCCCTTCAGGGAGGCACGACCGAGTCAGAGCCGGCGCCTCGAAGCGAAGATGCCGGTCTGAAGCCCGGCGCTACAACACCACCAATTCATGGTTTGCGAGAAATTCATTATTTGATCATTTTTCCTCAAGCTGTTAAGGCAAACGGGATGAAAGTGTCGTGGTTATGTAGCCGGTGTCAATCTGGGGAGAGATTCGCAAAGCGAAATCAAAACCAGTCGCTGCGATAGGCGATCCACCAACTCGCAACGCCCACGGGGATGGTTGCAGCGAGGGCCCACCAAAGCGGCAAGGCGACATCAGCCACAAGGCCCAAGACGGTAAAAGTCGCCCAAAAGATCTTCTTCTGCACGAGACTATTTTATCCGAATTCTTACGCGGCGAGTTATTGGTGTGGCGCAAGCGTACCCGCCTTTCTGATTTTGTTCACCATTCTGGCTATAAATGCAACCGCATACAACAACGGGAGCCCGTACCAGTATTTTCTTCGAACGAATCGAAGCGTCAGTCTGCGGCTCCAATCCTCGGCCACATTCTCCGTACCCGGGTAGACGGGCCTGTGAACCGCGTGGATATGGTGTCCAATTTCATGAAAGAGAACGGTATGAAGACCGTAAAAGCGTAAGAACGGCACCTTCGTGATCCATGGCGGGTCTAGCGATGCTAGGATGTTATCAACGTACAGCCAAACACTCGCCGAGCTGGATCTGGTTGCGCTGTCATAAGCTCCGCGTGCATCGATCAATCGATGTGCACGATTTCTTTGTCGGACCTTTTGCTTTCTCTGATCTCGCGTCGACGCTGCGCGATTTGTCAGGACGATCGTATTTAGCCCCATCAAGTACCTTGGAGGTACAGACCCCAATAATTCCTCGACCAAGGATCTGAAATTTGTGGGCGGCACAAAATCCCTGTAGTTTTCGACTATCTCCGGTTTCGACTTGGCTTCCGCGCAAACCCGCATGAGATGAAAGTATCGCCAATGTGGTGAACATATCCAGATTCAAATTCAATGCCTTGCACCAAGGAAACACTCGTTTATTGCGAACCGACCACCCTGCTAAGTCGGATGACTTGGACGCTGACGGCCGAGTTTTCTTCGCTTTTTGTTTGCCGCTGGCAAATGCGTCATACCGCGAGATGCGTATTGCGCAAGCGGGGATGAATCCGTAGGATACTTTCCCTCGGAGGAGGGACTATGCCTGCATCCAGTTGGAAAGGGTACATATCGTTCGGACTGGTGTCCATTCCGGTGCGGCTATCGCCAGCAGCACGAACGGAGCGGGTGAGCTTCAACCAGCTCCACAAAGTATGCCATACGCGGCTGAAGCAGCCACTATTCTGCCCGCATTGCGACCGCATGGTGGAGCGCAGCGAAGTCGAAAAGGGCTACGAATACGACAAAGATCAGTACGTGATGTTCAGCGAAGAAGAATTGAAGAAGGCCGAGCCGGAATCGGCTCGCGCGATGGAGATTTTGGAATTCGTGAAGCTGGCGGAAATCGATCCGCTGTATTTCGACGCTTCGTATTACGCAGCACCCGAGCCGGAAGGCGAGAAGGCCTATCATTTGCTGCTCGAAGCCATGCAGAAATCGGGGCATGCCGCGATTGCCAAGGTGACGATGCATGGCCGCGAAAACATCGCGATCATCCGAGCGACGAAAAATGGGCTTACGCTGCATACCATGTTCTATTCCAATGAAATCCGACCGGCCGCGGAATTTGGAAGCACGGACAAGACCGAAGTGAGGGAGCAGGAGCGAACGCTGGCAATGCAATTGATTGAGAGCCTGGCCGCGCCCTTCCAGCCGGACAAATATCGCGACACCTACCAGGAAAGTTTGCTGACGATGATTACAGCGAAGACCAAGGGACTGGATGTGGCCGTCGCGCCGCGCGTGGCGCGTGCTCCGGTGATCGACCTGATGGAAGCGCTAAAGAAGAGCCTCCGCGAAAAGCCGCAACCGGCTGCCGAGAAAAAGCCCCTGTTGCGCACGGTTCCCAAGCCTGGCGAATCCAATAAGAAGAGCCGCAAGGCGGGCTGACCGAAACCAGAAAAATCGCCTCAAAACAAATGCTCGGTTCGCGCAATTTTCCTCGCGTTCGCTCCGACGATAGAATCGAACACTTCGCAGCGATGTTTTCCACGTGTCTGTAGGACTCATAGTACTTTTTGAAACGCGTGCTGGCGCACGATTCGCATTTTGCGACGCACGTTCCAATCTCACCACATGCGAATCCTGAGGCTATTGCCGACGCAAAGTTGAAGGAATTTTCCTTTCGCGCCCGGCGCGATAAGCGCTTCGCATTGGATCGGCGCGACTTGCGGCGATCTCCGTTGGCAGGCACGTTGCTTTTACCTCTCCCATAGAGACGACGTTCCCGCTACGGCGCTCTGCTCGAGGAGGATTCTGTGATCGCTCTGAAACGACTGCTTCTGGTACTGCCCATCCTGCTGCTGGTTGCGGTTTCCGCGAAAGCCGACGGCGTGGATGCGACGGTATATTTCAATGGTAGCTACGCATTTGCGAACAATGGATTCGGAGTTCCTCCCTACGGTGGAACCTTGAACGGGCAGAACGCCGAATTCTTTTGCGTTGATTTCAGCCACGAGATTACCGGCAACACGAGCTGGCAGGCCGCGGTAACGGACCTCGGCGGCTCGACCGACTTCAGTTCAACGCTGCAAGGAAACCAGAATACCTATGACGAGTTCGCGTGGCTGATCGATCAGATGAATGCCGCGACCGATCAAACTACGAAGGCCGAATATCAGTGGGCGGTCTGGAGCCTCTCGGGCGGCGTCGATCCGTATGGTGCGGGCAGCGCTTCCACGCTACTGACGGATGCGCAGAACGCGGTAAACGGCGGCTTCAACGGACAGGGCTGGACCGTTCTCACGCCGACTGGCACGTACGGGCAGGAATTCATGACCCAAGTGCCCGAGCCTTCGAGCTTGATGCTGCTGGGCATCGGCCTTCTGGGGCTGATGTTGACGGGCAAACGCCGGCTGTTGGCCTAAACGGCAGCGCAGCTTTCTGGCGTGAATTAAAACTGATCGGGGCCACTCTCTCAGAATGGGAGTGGCCTTTTTTTTGGATCATTGTGAATGTAACCGGCGTGCGAAAAACGCGCACGGTGTTACTTCCTGGCAGCGGCAGCTTCTTCCAGAGCTGAGGCCCAATGCGAAAGATGGTTGAGAGATGGCATGTGGGTGTGGTCGAGCTTGAGCGGCGTGATGGAAACTGCGCCATCGCGGATCGCGGCGTGATCGGTATCCGGCTCGATGCCGTTGTTGAGCTGCTGCTCGTGCAGCCAGAAATACTTGCGGCCGCGAGGATCGGTGCCGGGCTGAAGTAGGTTGCGTGTAATTTTTGATGATTGACGCGTGAAACGAACGGCGCCGTCCCAGGTTTGCGGCACGTTGATATTGAGAAGCACTCCCTCCGGCAGTCCTTCCTTGATGACCAGCGGAGCGATCGCGCGAGCGAATCGCGCGGCCGGCGCAAAATCGATTTCCTTGCCGCGATAGGCAACGGAAATGGCGATGGCCGGAACGTGGTTGATAGCCGCTTCCATCGCGGCCCCAACGGTGCCGGAATAGTAGACGTTTTCGCCCATGTTGCCGCCGCGGTTGATCCCGGAAATGACCAGGTCGGGCTTGTGGTCGAGCAGCGTGTGGAAAGCCAGGATCATTGCGTCGGCCGGCGTGCCTTCGATCGAGTATTCGCGCTCGGCAATCTGGTCGCAGTAAATCGGCTGGCGCAGCGTCAGCGATTGCGCGGAGGCGCTGCGCTCATGGGACGGCGCAATGATGGTGAGCGTGGCGTCGTCTTTTAGCGCGGCAACCAGAGCGTGCAAGCCGGGCGCGTGGATCCCGTCGTCATTTGTAATCAGTATATTTGGCATGAAAGTTTGCTGGGGCGAGACGTCTTCCGAGGCCTGTTTTCGGATCAGAACCGCAGGGAGACTCGCCGGACGCAACAGCCTGAACTTCAATTGTAGCAAATTGGAAGTGGCAGCGGAGCGCGCGCAGTCATTCAGTCAACGCTACGTATTCACGACGGCGAAGCAAACAAGCAGAGCAATACCGGCCACAAATCCTGTACACGCTATGCGCCCAGCCCACACCCAGAGCCCCTGGTACCGTTTCTCTTTGCATTTGTTCCAGCGCGCTTGCTCCTCGCTTATCCTTGCTGCCTCTATGCGCGGTTTTTGATACTCGCTGAGTTCCTTTTCCGTTTGTATGTTTGCAACGCTCATGAAACGAATCTCAGCGGCCTCTGTCTCGTATTTCTTTTTAAGGGCTTCGCAATATTCTCTGCTTCGGCTGTAATGCACATATGAGAGATGCCAGAATACAAACGCAAAAGAGCAAACCAAGCAGATGAATAAAGCAACCCAACTCCCCGTAAGTAGCGGCTGATATCTCACTGGTTTGGAGAGCGTTTTCAGATAACCCAGGAAGGTCACACTTAGCGCCATCGTGCCCCCTGAGAATAAAGCAAGGTTATTATAAAACCTCTCAAACGCCCGCCTATCATTCTCCGATTCCTTGAGACGGGCCTCTTCAATCAAGTCCACGTAACGGGCGGCATCTTCGATGTGTTTTTGGGCAAAGTGTCGTCTGGCGTTTGGCGGCATTTCCATGATGGGACGCACACTCCAGTACGCGACCAATTCAGGGTATGGGTTACTGGTCCTGTAGCCCTTACGGAGAAAACCGATGAAAAGTGATGGTCGGGACGACTGGATTTGAACCAGCGACCTCACGCACCCCAAGCGTGCGCGCTACCAGGCTGCGCCACGTCCCGACCGGGTGCAACTGCAAAAGAGCGTATCACTCGCGTTCGAGGAGGGTCAAGATCGCGAGGAGTTCTTCGTGTAAATCGAGCAGGAACTTGCGCTGGGCGCGAGAAGGGGGATCGTGGCGCGCCGGAGCGGGGGCGGCGTTTTCGGCGCGCGCAGCGATCTTGCCGCTAGCAGAGCCATTCTGCTCGGCCAGAAATTTTCGTGCGCCGGCGATGGTGAAGCCCTCGTCGTAGAGCAGGCGCTTGATCTCGAAGACCGTTTCGATGTCCTGACGGCGGTAGAGACGATGGCCGCTCGGGCTTTTCACGGGCTGCAGCATGGGAAATTCGCTTTCCCAGAAGCGCAGGACGAAGGTCTTGGTGGCCGTCAGGCGGCTGACTTCGCCGATGCGAAACAGCGCCTGTTCCGGGAGTTCCGCCGTGCTTTGAGCCGCGCTTGCCATGGGTTTCTAATCGTATCCTAGGCTGATTCCTCGCAGTGTCAACCCCTTCGATATCCAATGTGCGTGCCACGTTGACAACACGTTTCGGATGGCCGCCGCCTCGCTTGTTCGCCCCGATGCTGGAAGGGCTGCGCGCTTGTCGGGTTCGCGTTGCGTGAACGCATCGCACGAACGGCGGCCTTTGCATTTTGTAGGGCGCTGCTTGCTGCGCCCGTTGGAAGAGAGATTCTTCGCTTCGCTCAGAATGACGACTGGGAACTTCCACAGCAGCTAGGCGTTGCGGCGGTTGCTGCGCTCCTGTATGACGCTGCGGAGTGCGCGCTTTTTCAGGCGCTGCGTGAACCGGATGGGCGTGCCGGTAAAATCAAATTCGGCGCGCAAGCGGTTCTCGAGGAAGCGCTGGTAGCTGAAGTGCAGCGGCTTGGTCTGATTGGTGAAAAGCACGAAGGTTGGCGGGGCGCTGGTAGCCTGCGTGATGTAAAAGATTTTTACGTGACGGCTGGCGGGCGAAGTGCCGCGTTCGAGATCCACGCTCGATAGCCAGCGATTGAGCTCGCCGGTGGAAATGCGGCGGCGGCGCGCTTCGGCGACGCGGTCGATCAAGGTGTAAAGCTTCTCCACGCGCTCGCCCGTCTTCGCGGAAAGAAATACCACCGGCGCGTAGGCGAGAAACTTCAATTTCTGCCGCACGATGGGCTCGTAATCCGCGAGCAGCTTGCTGGGAGTTGCTCCGGTTCCTTTTCCGCCATGTTCTTTTTCGCGCGCGGCCTTTTTTTGCGCGGCTTCAAGAGCCATATCCCACTTGTTCATCGCGATGATGACGGAGCGGCCGGACTGCTCGGCGTAGCTCGCGATGGTGGCGTCGTGCGACGTAACGCCCACGGACGAATCCACCACCAGCACGGCAACATCGGCGCGTTCGAGGTGGCGGCGGGCCATGATTACGCTAAGTTTTTCGGCAACGAGTTTCGTCTTGCCTTTGCGGCGAATGCCGGCGGTATCGAGAAAGCGGTAGGACTTGCCGTGGCGGTCGACGACGGTGTCAACCGCGTCGCGCGTGGTTCCAGGCTCCGGAGAAACGATGGAGCGCTCCGAGCCGACAAGTTGATTGAGCAGCGTGGACTTTCCGACGTTCGGGCGGCCAATGATCGCAATGCTGACGTCCGGCTTTTCCGCGATGGATTCACTCTGGACAAAGTCGGCGGTAAGCGCGTCGAGCAACGCGTCGATTCCGAATCCGTGTTCGGACGAAATCGGGAACACTTCATCTCCCAATTCGTAGAACTGCGCGGCGAGGCTGGCCTGCTGCGGCGAATCCACTTTGTTGACGGCGATGACCGGCGGTTTTCCCGCGCGGCGCAGAAGTTGCGCAAGCTCGGCATCGAGCGGAAGCGGGCCCGCGCGTCCGTCAACGATCTGCACGACTCGCGTCGCGCTTTCAATGGCGACCCGCGCCTGGCGGAGAATCTCGCCGGGGATGAAGGCCTTGTCTTCCGGCACGATTCCGCCGGTGTCCACCACTTCGAATGCGCGGCCTTCCCATTCCGCCGTGCCGTAGATGCGGTCGCGCGTGATGCCAGGCTCGTTGGTGACGATCGAGCGGCGCGTGCCGGTAAGGCGATTGAAGAGCGTGGATTTGCCGACGTTGGGACGGCCCACGATTACGATGGATGGCAATTTTGGGTTCATTCGGCAGCGCACCGGCTCAAGCGCGGGTCTCTACTCTACCATCAGGCGACTGCGAATCGCGCATGCCGTCGCGCGCCGGCGACAATCGGTTTTCGATTATCCGACCATCGCCCATTTTGCCCAGCCTCTTTTCTTTAGGCTGGTGTTGCGGATAGGATGCGAGATAAACCATGCCAGCACGACATCAATTCCCGGATGAAGACGAAACTCTTGTCGTGCGGCATCCTGTTGCGTCGTACTTTGCACTGACATTCACGATTTCCTGGGTAGGAGCACTTGTTGTGGCCGCTCCGCATCTCGCACGCGGCGAACCTCTGCCGAAGATGACTGGCATTCTGATGTTCCCGGTCATGCTTCTTGGTCCAAGTCTCGGCGGCATCGTTCTGACGAGAGTCGTAGATGGAAAAGAGGGCTTACCAAATCTTTTTTCCCGGATGTTGCTTCGGCGGTTTCCGACGCGCTGGTACGCGGCGCTTCTCATTCCCCCTGTTCTGGTATTGACCGTTCTCCTCGGTTTGAAAACATTTGTCTCACCATCTTACGCTCCCAACCTCTTCCTGATTGGCATCTTGTTTGGTATTCCCGCCGGATATTTGGAGGAAATCGGCTGGACGGGTTATGCATTCCCGAAAATGCGCTCGCAGAACAATGCGCTGGTTTCGAGTATCTTGCTGGGGCTGCTGTGGGGCATTTGGCACTTGCCGGTCGTTGATTACCTCGGAACTGCTGCGCCGCACGGCGCCTACTGGTTACCTTTCTTTGTGGTGTTCACCGCCGCCATGACGGCCATGAGGGTGCTGATCTCCTGGATGTATAGCAACACCAATAGCGTCCTGCTGGCCCAGCTAATGCATGTGAGTTCCACGGGCTCGTTGGTCGTTTTCAGTGCTATCGGACTGACAGCTAGACAAGAAGTGACGTGGTATGGGCTGTATGCAACCGCGCTGTGGGTCGCCGTCGGGATCGTGGTCAAGATTTTTGGCAAGCGGCTAACGCGCTGCGCATCTTAACGAACGCAGACGAGTCCGATTATCCTGCCTCGCCTTTGCCGCCAAACGTGCCACCCGGAGTTGAGCCGCTCCCGTTGTCGCCTGACCAGCCTGAGGAACGATGTGCTATTTTAATTGTTTGGTTGCAGGCTGCGCACTCTCGGATACGGTGGCGTAACGCGAGCTTTTTGCGCGACATGCCGCCCTGAAAGGGCGGCGCTACACGGGCTTTTCGGCGGCCGGGAAGCAGAGCATGCAACAATATGGCTAAGAAGGCTGCTGCGACAAAAACGGAGGAAGTAAGTGTCGAAGGGATTTTCGGTCCCGGCGGGATGCTGGAGAAGCGCCATCCGGGATACGAATACCGGCCATCGCAGCTCGAAATGGCGAGGATTGTTGACGAGGCTTTCGCGAAGCACCAGCATTCGGTGATCGAAGCGGGCACCGGCACCGGAAAAACTTTGGCCTACCTGATTCCGGCGATTCGCAGCGGGCGGCGCGTGGTGATTTCCACCGCGACGAAATCCCTGCAAGAGCAGCTCTTCCAGAAGGACATTCCGTTTTTGCAAAAGCATTTCGCGCCCAATTTGAAAGCGGCCCTGATGAAGGGGCGCGCGAATTTTCTTTGCCGCCAGAAAGTTCATCAACTGGACGGCCAGCCCGTTCTGAAGGGCATGGACGAGATCGACTGGTTCACGCAAATCAAGGAATGGGGAAAACTCACGGAAACAGGCGATCGCAGTGAGCTGACTTTCTTGCCGGACGACGCCGAGCTATGGCACCGCATCGACGCGCGAAGCGACCTTTGCACCGGACAAAAGTGCGCGGAGTTTCAGCGCTGTTTCATCACCGCGATGCACCAGCGCGCGCAGGAAGCGGACCTGATCATCGTCAACCACCATCTGTTCTTCGCGGACCTGGCGATTCGCCAGGATGATTTCGGCGCGATTTTGCCCGAATATTCGGCGGTGGTGTTCGACGAAGCGCACGAGATCGAGGACGTTGCCAGCGACTATTTCGGGCGGCAACTTTCGAGCTACCGCTTCGACGAACTCGCGCGCGACACGGAGAATATGCTGCGCGTGCTGCGGATCGAGGCAGGGCCGCTGCGAAAGCATCTGGCGCGCGTGAAGGAGCGCGGGCGCGCGTTTTTCGAGAATTTTCCGGAGCGCGAAGGCCGCTATCCCTTCGAGCCGGCGGAGCGCAAGGCGTTTCTCGAGCGCAACCAAGATGCCTACGACGAGCTGGCCGCCGCCGTGAAACGGGTCGAGACGGAGCTTTCAGCGCTCACGCCCAAGCCCGAGGAAGTGATCACCCTAGCGCGGCGCGCGGCGGACATGCGCCGCGAGCTTGCGTTTTTGCTGGAGAGCGAGGAAAAAAGTTACGTCTACTGGTACGAGCGGCGCGGGCGCGGCGTGTTTCTGGCGGCGACGCCGATCGACGTGAGCGAGCTTCTCCGCGAAAAATTGTTCGAGCAATTCGACACCGTGGTACTCACTTCCGCGACGCTGGCCGTGGGCGGACGGTTCGATTACATGAAGCAGCGCCTGGGAGTGATGCCCGCGAATGAAGTGATACTCCCGCAGGAATTCGATTATGCCGAGCAGGCGATTCTCTACATTCCCGCGGCGATACCCGACGTGCGAAATCCGGCGTTTGCCGGAAGCGCGGCGCAGGAAATCGTGAAGCTGCTGGAAATTTCCGATGGCCGCGCATTCTGCCTTTTCACGAGCTACGCGCAGATGAGGGATATTTACGAGCGCGTGTCGGGCAGCGTTCGCTTTCCGCTGATGCTGCAGGGCACGGCACCGCGGCCGATTTTGTTGGACCGATTTCGCACAACGCCGAATGCCGTGCTGTTTGCAACGGCGAGCTTCTGGCAGGGCGTGGACGTTCCGGGAGCGCAGCTTTCCTGCGTGATCATCGATAAGCTGCCGTTCGCCGTGCCGAGCGATCCGATCGTGGCGGCCCGCGTGCGCGCGTTGCAGGAAGACGGGCGCAACCCGTTCGCCGAATTTCAAGTGCCCGAAGCTGTGCTGGCGCTGAAGCAGGGATTCGGCCGGCTGATCCGCTCGAAGACCGATCGCGGCATTCTCTCGATCCTCGATAACCGCATCCAGCGGATGCAGTATGGTAGAATTTTTCTTGAGTCTCTGCCCAACTACAGAGTCACGAAGGATCTCGCCGAAGTATCGCGCTTCATGGACAAGGATTTCGCGAAAGGGCATACGAAGTAAGCGGCTGTCGCCGGACTCGAAGGGCTCTACATGTACGAAATCTACGTCGACGAAAGTTTTGCTGCCGCTCACAATTTGCGCGGCTACAAGGGCAAATGCGAGGACCTGCACGGGCACAATTACAAAGTGCGCGTCACGCTTGCCGGGCCGGAAGTTGATTCCACCGGATTGCTCTACGATTTCGTTCACCTGAAGAAAGTGATTCAGGGCGTGATTCGTTCGCTCGATCATAAATATTTGAACGAACTGCCGGCTTTCAACGCCATCAATCCGTCGGCGGAAAATATCGCGCGCCACATTTACGACGAAACCGCGAAACAGCTTCCGCCGGCGCCGAACGGGGCGAGCGTGGCGAGCATTACGGTGTGGGAAACCGACGTTACGGCGGCAACATTCCGGCCGTAGGCCGGAATGCGGAACCCATCGCGGAATTTTCGGGGCCTCATGAATGTCGCATTTCTTATCGTAGGGATTCCCGCCATTCTCGCGTCGTTCGGGTGGCTTGCGTACATGTGGGGCTGGCGCGCGGCGGCGGCCGTCACGTTGGCGGAATTGGCGGCGCTGGTTTTCGCGGTTGCGCGAATCGTGCGACGCAGGGGCGAGCCCGCACCCGCGCCAAAAACGAGCCCACAGGAAACCGGTCGCTGAAGCCGATGGTCATTACCGAAATCTTCAAATCCATTCAGGGCGAGGGTACGCGCGCCGGGCTGCCGTGTATTTTCGTGCGCTTAACCGGCTGCAATCTTCGCTGTAAATGGTGCGATACGGCATACGCGTTCTACGGCGGCACAAAACTGACCATTGAGGAAATAATGGATGAGGTTCGCTATTTTGCCGGAGAAGGCGAAAGCCGCATACCGCTGGTTGAAATTACCGGCGGCGAACCGCTGCTGCAGCCGGAAACTCCCTTGCTGGCGGAAAAACTACTCGCTGGGGGTTACATAGTAATGATTGAAACCAGCGGCGAGCGGTTCGTGGGCAAATTGCCGCGCGATGTTATCAAAATCCTAGACGTGAAGTGCCCCGATTCCGGCGAAGCGGACACGTTCGACATGTCGAACCTCGAAGCGGTGGACGGAAAAGATGAAATCAAGTTTGTGATTTCCAGCCGCACGGATTACGAATTCGCGCGGGAATTCACGAAGCAGCACAATCTTTCCGAGCGCGTCCATCAGGTTCTGTTTTCGCCGGTATTCGCCGATCCCGCCGGCGGCTGGCTGGGGCTCGAAGCACGAGAACTCGTGGAATGGGTTCTCGCGGATGGATTGAATGTGAGGCTCGGTTTGCAGTTGCACAAATTCGTCTGGGAGCCCGCGACCAAAGGCGTGTGAACGGGAAAGGTGCCTGAGATGCCCAAGGCGGTGGTGCTTCTGAGCGGCGGGATGGATTCGTGCGTGACCGCCGCGATCGCGAATCGCACGCACCGGCTGGCGCTGTTGCACGCGAGCTACGGCCAGCGGACCGAGCGGCGCGAGCGCCAGGCGTTTGAGGAAATCGCGGATTTCTACGGCGTGGGCGAACGGCTCTTGATCCGTCTGGACGCGCTCGCAAAAATCGGCGGCTCGGCCCTCACCGATGAAAAAATCGCCGTTCCCGAATCAGGCGACGGTATGGGAACGTCCACAGAAATTCCCGTGACCTACGTTCCCTTCCGCAACGCGCATTTTCTTTCCGCAGCCGTAAGCTGGGCGGAAGCGATCGGAGCAACGGGGATTTTCATCGGCGCAGTGGCGGAAGACAGCTCGGGCTATCCGGATTGCAGGCCGGAATATTATCGTGCCTTCGCCGAACTGATTCGCCAGGGAACGCGTCCGGAAACACGCATTGAAATCCACACGCCGGTGATCGCCATGCGCAAGAGCGAGATTATCCGCCGAGGCGCGGAACTGGGCGCGCCGCTGGATCGCACGTGGTCCTGCTATCAATCGGAAGACGAAGCTTGCGGGATGTGCGATAGTTGCCGGCTGCGGCTGCGCGCTTTTGCCGAGGCGGGATTGACAGATCCTATTGCCTATCGCGCAGGGGTTGCGCGATAACAGCCGACCGATTACATTGGTGTGATAGGGGGACGCTCACATGAAACGAATGATCCCGGTATTGAGTGCGCTTGCTGCTGTCCTTTTGCTTGCCGCCATCGCGGCAGCCCAGGGAAACGGGCGGCTCGACGGCCAGGTTTTGGACCGAAATGGCAATCCATATCCGGACGTGACCGTCCAAATCAAGAATCCGGATACGGGCCAGTCGTATACGACCAAGACCGATAAGAAGGGACATTACATACAACTGGGCCTGCTCACCGGCATCTACGACGTGACATTTTCCAATGCGAAAGATCAGATGAACTACGCGACCAAGACGCGCGTGGACGAAACGCAAGAAAACACCTTGAATATCAACCTCAAGGAAATACTGGCTAAATCAGGTCCCAGCCCCGAGGAACTGAAAAAGAGAGAAGAATCCGAAAATAAATTCAAGATGATGAAGCAGCATTTCGACGCAGGCATCGCCGCGTTGAACGATTCCGCAACGCTCCGGCAGCAACTGAAAACGGCCGGGGCGGACCAAAGCGGAATCAAGGACAAGCTGACCACCGACTATCAGACCGCTATCACCGAATTTCAACAGGCGGAGCAAGGCGCGGCCGCCAATCCGAAAGAAGTAAAAAATCATGCACTGATTTGGGGCAATCTCGGGCAGGCCTACGAATTCGCCGGCAAGTACGACGACGCGGCAAATGCCTTCCAGAAAGCCATCGACTTGCAGCCCCAGCCGCCTTTCTACGAGCACATGGCGACAAGCCTCGCCGGAGCGGCCGTTGCATCAACAGATCCAAAAGATGCGGACGCCAAAATTGCGGCAGCGTCGGCGGCTTGCGATAAGTCCGCGGCACTCCCAGCGGCGACTCCGGGGCCGCCGGACGACCGTTGCTATAAGAACCTCGGAATCATTCTCACTAATAAGGGCCGGATGAAGGATGCCGTTGCGCCGCTGCAGAAAGCGACGCAGCTTGACCCGAAGGACCCCGATGCATGGTTTTTGCTGGGAGGCGCGCTCTCGGGAACCATTGACACCAAGACCGAGGGCGACAAGATGGTCTACATCGTGCCGCCCGGGACGGCCGACGCTTACAAGAAGTATCTGGAACTGGCGCCGGCGGGACCTCATGCGGCTGACTCCAAAGCCATGTTGGACGCGCTTGCCCAATACTCGCAAGGCGAAGATCTAACCGTTTCCAAGCGTAAGAAGCATTAACCGATCCTTTGCTGCCGGCGGCACGCCGTTTGCCCGGCTTCTCGCCGTCGGAATTCTTCGCGGATCTGCCGTTATCCACAGGCTGGAAGTCTTTTCCACCCTCGACCCGTGCGCACGATAGTGCTATCCTCTCGCTGTTCCTCTTGAGGCGGCCGGTGTCGGAAGTGGATTCAAACCAGCCTAACGTCCAGCGGCGGCGCAGCCAGCGAGTCTCCGATTCTCTACCTCTGATCGTCCACGGAACGGATTTACTCGGACAGCCGTTCGACGAACGGACGGCCACCGTCTCGTTCAACCTTCACGGCTGCCGGTACACCTCGAAACACCACTTGCCGCGAAATACATGGGTCACGCTCGAAGTTCCGGAAAATTCCGAGGCGCGTAACGTGCGGGCGCGCGTCGCATGGGTGCAGCGGCCACATTCGATCCGCGATTTCTTCCAGATCGCGGTTGAATTGGAGAGTCCCCTGAACATCTGGGGCATCGGTTCGCCGCCTGCTGATTGGACGCAACCCGGCGCCGCTTTTAAGTCCAGCGCGGACGCTGCCGCGCGCGACATTTCCCGGTCGAGTGAAGATCCGGGTGCCGGCATGATGCCCCCGATACTTGCGACATTCGTGGAAAGCGTGGCAATCCCGGCGGCGAGTTCTTACGCGGAAACCAATTCAGAGCCCACAGATGCTGATTCGACCGAAGGCTCATCGGAGCACGATAGCCCGCTGCTTCGCGGGCTGGAAACAAGATTCGGACACGAAGCGGCAACGGCGATCGACACAGCCGCCGCCGAGGCATGCGAGCAAATTCGCCGGATCGCGAACGAGCACGAACAAAGGCAGACCACAACGAGCCAGGACTTTTTCGCGCACTGGAAAGAAGAATTTGAACGCGCGCAGGCCGGCGTACAAACGGAGTTCAGCGCGCAACTGACGGCGCGGCAGCAGGAATTTCTTACCGGGTGGCGCGCGGAATTGCAGGAATATTCAGAGCGAGCTGGCAGCCTGATGGCGGAGATCGAAGCTCGCACCCAGCAACTGCGTGATGAGCGAGAAGGGGCTCAGGAGACCGCCAGCCGCCTGGCGCAAGCGCGCTTGCAAATCGAAGCAACCGAAGCCGCCCGTAAGATTCACCAGGCCAGCCCGTCGGACCGGGACACTTCGGCACGCGACGAAGGCGCCGTGACTCAGTGGCGGCAGCGCCTGGCATCGGAGATGCGAGTTGCTGAATCGCAATGGAATGAACTGCTGCAATCATCGCTCGATGGCACCACGCAGCGCCTCATCGAGCAACTCTCGGAGCGATCGCAGGAGATACTGCGAAGCTCCGAAAGGCGGCTGGAGGAGCGATTCGCGGAAATCCAGCATCCGGTTGCGCAAACGGTTTCCGATGCACGGGACTCGATTTCCGGCATGCAGTCCGCGTTCGAACGCGAAGCGTCGCACGCCAGAGCTTCGCTGGCCGAAATCGAGAATTCAGCCTCGCGAATGAAGGAATCCTCGGCGCAGTTCGAGGCCGCGAGCCAGGACACGATCAATCAGCTTCACAGGCGGCTCGAAGCTGTGCTGGAAATGCAAACGGCCGAGATGAATCGTCGGGCCGAGAGTCTGGCTGCAAGCCTTACGCAGCGCATGGCGCCTGCTCTGGAGGCATTGGGCGAGCAAACTCTTTCGCGGATGGCCGCGGAGCTCGAGACGCGGCTGGCGCCGCACGTTCAGCGAATTCCCGAATTGCTGCGCGAACTATCCGTCCGGGAAGAGCACGCGGAAAACAGTCTGGGATTGCATCGCGAGCGGCTCCGGCAGGCTTCGGACCACAACCAGCGCGAAGTTGCGTCACAAATGGCCGCGACCCTTGCGGGTCTACGCAACGATTTCGAGGACGCGCGCAAAGACGCTCTGACGAAATGGACGGAGGAATTGGAAGCTGGCGGCGTGCGGGCGTCCCACAGCGCGGCGGAAGCCATCAGCCGCGCCTCGGAATGGTTTCAGCAGGAGGCTCGAGCGCGCCTGCAAGTGCTCGTGGAACAGACCATGGCGAGCGCTGAAAAATCCTTTGACGGCAAGAGTTCCGAAACGATGGAAAAATTCGGAGTCCAGCTCGAAGCGAAATCCTCCGAGGAATTCGAGCGGCTGCATCAGCGCCTCGAGAACGCCTGCGGCGAGCTGGTTGATTTATCGCGTACGCAAATCGGCCAGGCTGCCGACGCGGCAGCGGCGTCGTTTGGCGAAGTACTGCGAGTGATTTCCGACAAGCAAACCGGGGAGTTCCGCGATTCGAGCCGCATCGCTTTGCAGGAACGTTCCGAGGAGATGGCCAAGTCGGCGCAGCAACTGCTAGGCACGCTCGAAACAAGCGCCGCGGCGTCGCTTGAAGGTTTCCACGTGCAAATGGCTTCGCAACTCGAAAGGAGCATCGCGAACGGCAGAGGAGAGTTGGCTTCGGAGTTTGCGTCGGCGCTGGAAAACTACCGCGCGGAGCGCTCCGCGCACCACAAGGAATGGGCCGAGACCCTGGAACTCCTGGCCGCCGATGCGTCCGTGACTTACCAGGACCGGCTGCACACCAGCGGAGATTCCTGGGTGATCTCGTCCGTGCGCCGCCTCAATGAACACGGCCAGGATACGATCGAGTCGCTGATTCGATCGGCGGATCAATCGCTGCGAGAGTCATTCTCGAAAGTATTTGAAGGATTGGCGGAGACGGTGCGCGATCGAATGACCGCGGCAGCCGGAGTCGCCGGATTCGCCCCGCCCGCGAACCTGGAAGTCAGCGAACCGCCATCGCCACGGAACGAAGCGCCACCGAACGTTTAGAGCGGCGCGCCACCCTAGTGTCCCCCCAGAAACAAGCTGAATAATTCCGGCCATGCAATTCAACGTAAGGGCGCGGCTTGCCGCACCCTGTTTATGCAGCATATTTCCGGGGCTGGCAGAATTTCATCCCGCAGCCCGGCGTATTCCGCTTTCAGGTCCAGCAGGGGGACTTTTATTGAGGCGACCTCGGGGTCAACGCCAAACTGTACTGCGCGCAACAAGTGCGCGTGGTCCATCCGCATATCCATCCGCCATGCAAGTATCAGCCGCTGTCAGATGTGCGTGAGTGTGCCCGTGATCTTGGTGCGGCGGAGCGCCCAGGCAAAAACCACGAAAGAAAGCGGCAGCAGAATTGCGGCGAAAATCAGGAGCGCAACAAACGAAGGCCACAGCGCACTCCATCCCGCTCCCTCGAGCAACGCCGCTCGCATCCCTTCGAGGGAATAGGTGACCGGAATCAATCGCGCGATCCATTGTAACGGCACAGGCAGAACAGACACGGGGTACATCATTCCGCCGACCAATCCGGAAAGTCCCAGCACGACCCACTTTGCGGGATTTCCGCGCTTAAAGAGAATCGAATAGCTCGCCGAAAGAACTCCGAGTCCGGCGAAAGCGAGTATCGAAGCAAGCAAGATCAGAATCGCCCCAGGCCAGTTCGCGGATTGCGGTGAGAAGCCGAAGAGCAGCCAGCCCCACGCCAGATAAACGCACGTCCGCAGCGCCAGGGCCACGAACGGATACGCGGCCGAACCCGAGAGGATCACCGAAAGGTGAGTCTGCGTCACCAGCAGTGCCTCGAGCGTGCGATTCTGCCTGGCTTCCTCAAGGCTCGCGTCAAAGGCGCTCAGCGAAACGCTGAGATAGTCGAAAAACGCGAAGCCCACCAGCGCAAACGCAAAATAGTTGCTCCCGCGCGGCAAGTGGTTGGCCAGGTCGGGATTTTGGACGAATCGCGAAAGATAATAAAAAGTGGCGACGCCGAAGAGCGCTTCGAGCGTTTCCAGAACCAACGCGCCGCGATATCCTCGCGCGATGGCGAAGTCGCGCCAGAAAAACGCGGCTATCTTCCGAAGAGTGCGCAGGGCGTTCACGACGGCTGATCCGCATTTGCGTTGCGGCGCGCGAGTTGTTGCACGGCTGCCTCCAGATTCGGACAGCCGGTCTTGTCGCACAGGCCGCGGGGCGTGTCGCACGCAACCAGGCGCCCCTCGTCCATCAAGATCACCCGATTTGCGACGTCTTCGACCTCATTGAGAGAGTGCGATGCGAAAAGAAGCGTCGTGCCGCGCCGTCGAATGATTTCTTCTTTCAGCAGGCGGCGAAAATCCGCGGCGCGAACGGGATCGAGGCTCCGTGTGGGTTCATCAAGCAGGAGAACGGCTGGGTCGTGCAGCAACGCGCGGGCAAGACCGAGCCGGTGGGTCATGCCGGTCGAGAAAGTTCGAACCTGGCGGTCTAATTCTCGGCCGATTCCCATCCACTCCACCGCGCGCGCGATGCTTTTTTTCGCAGCCAGGCCCGTGATGTTACTCATGGCGGCGAAGAACGTAAGATTCTCGCGCGCGCTGAGCCGGACGTAGAATCCTTCGTCGCCTCCCGTGTGGTAGCCAAACTGCCGCCTGCTGAGAGTGGCCTCCCGCTCGACGTCGAAGCCGCCGATGGCGGCGCGTCCACGAGTCGGAATAATCAGGGTGGCGAGTATCCGGAGTAATGTGGATTTTCCCGCGCCATTCGGACCGATCAAAGCGACGGCTTCTCCTCGCTCAACGGCGAAAGAAACTCCCGCCAGTGCGGGCTCGGTGGGCGGTGCAAACGGTTGCAAAAGGGCGCGCCAGCCCGACAGCGCCGGAGGAAAATACTTTTCGACTGCCTCGACGACTATGGCGTGCTCCGGCATCATTTGCCCTTATAACCGAATTGGCGGCGTTGAATCCAGTTCCGTCGTTGCTGTTTGTGCCGCCATGCCAGTAAAATAGGCAAAAGCGCGACCGGCGCGAAGGCCTCGAGAAGTCGAGATGACGATTGCCCCTCTCTCCGTGCATTCGATTGTTGTTGCTGCGAGCGAGCAGGTGTCCTGTCCGCTCGGCGAGGAATCGGCGATCCTCAATCTGAAGAACAGCGTCTATTATGGACTTGATCCGGTGGGCGCGCGGGTTTGGACGCTTCTGCAGCGGCCGCGGTCCATCAGGCAACTCCGCGATGCGTTGATTGAGGAATACGAAGTGGACGCTCAGCGCTGCGAAGCCGACTTGCTCGAACTCCTCGAGAAAATGCGCGTCGAGGGATTGATTGACGTCCGCAACGCGCCAGCCGCGGAACTCATTTAGGGTTGCTTTGGTTTGATGCGCCGGCGCCACGGCGGCCTTCTCGAATCCATTTATTTGCGCGACTTCCCATGAGGTGAAGGGTTGAAAGCTGCGGTGAATACCTGGCGCCGCTTCTGGCGGCTGGATGCGACGGAGCGAGGGATCGTTCTCGAAGCCGCCGCCGCGCTCGCAGCCACTTGGGCGGGGCTTCGGCTGTCCAATTTTCGCGGCTGGAAATCTGTTCTTGGGCTGTTCGTACCGCAAGCCGATTCGCGTTCTTCTGCATTGCCGGCGGACCTTCTTGCGACGGCCCGGATAATTGCGCAAATGGAATCGTCCGCGGCCCGCCATCTTTTCTTCACGCCGAATTGCCTCGAACGATCGCTGGTGCTCTGGTGGCTCTTGCGGCGGCGGCGCATCCCGGTGGAACTGCGCATCGGCGGCCGGAAAGAATCGGGGCGCTTTGAAGCGCACGCGTGGGTGGAAGTCGCCGGCGCGATTTTCGATGATGCCGCCGGCGAACATCGTGGCTTTGCGCCGTTCGATGCAAGATCCATAGAGGCGGAATCGCGTTGAGCGGCATCGTGGGCATTTTTGGACGCAACGGAACGCCTGTCGATCGCGCTCTCCTGCAAGGGCTCACGCAATTCCTCGCGTACCGCGGACCTGACGGCTGTGAAGTCTGGAGCGAAGGCTCCGTAGGCTTCGGTCACACAATGCTCCGCACGACATTCGAGTCTGAAAATGAGCGCCAGCCAGCAATACTCGATGGGCAGCTATGGATTACAGCGGACGCACGCATCGATTGCCGGGATGAACTACGAGCAAAACTTGCATCAGCAGGCAGAAAAATTGACCGCAACGCTCCGGCATGCGAACTGATCCTGCATTCTTACGCGGCTTGGGGCGAGGAGTGCGTCCAGTCTCTGCGTGGCGATTTTTCTTTTGCGATTTGGGATCGGCGCAACCAAAAGCTTTTTTGCGCACGCGACCATTTCGGAATCAAGCCCTTCTACTATGCGGACCTCGCGGATCATTTCGTATTCAGCAATACGCTGAATTGCCTGCGGGCTGATCCCGGTTTGTCGGATGAACTCAACGACGCCGCCATCGGTGATTTCCTGTTGTTCGGACTGAATTGCGACCTCGCCACGACAACGTTCCGCGATATTCGTCGGCTGCCGCCTGCACACGTCCTCACCGTTTCCGCCGATGGTCTTCGCCTGCGCCGCTATTGGACTCCACCGATCGATGGCCGCATCCGATATCGCCAGGCGAGCGACTACATCGAAAATTTCCGGGAGCTCCTAAAGGGAGCTGTGGCGGACCGCGTGCATACCAACCGGGTTGGAATTCTTCTAAGCGGAGGCCTTGATTCTGGTTCTCTCGCGGCAACGACGCGAGAGATTTCAGCAACTACTGGCGCTCAATTGGATCTTCGCGCATACACGGTCGTTTACGAATCGCTGAATCCTGATCCCGAAGGCGTCTACGCCCGCGCGACCGCCGATTTCCTCGGAATTCCATTTCGCGCGATCGCAATGGATCACCTCCGGCCGTTCGCCCGCTGGGACGCCCCCGAGCGGAGCTGGCCGGAACCGATCGACAACCCCTTTGGCACCGGTCTTTACGATCAGTATGAAGTGATCGCTCGCGATTGCCGCGTGGTGCTGGAGGGCGAAGGCAGCGACAACCTGATGTATTTCGAGATGGCACCCTACGTGCGGGACCTGCTGAGACACAAAGAATGGACGCGATTGCTTGTAGACATACCGCGTTACGTACGGGCGCGAGGTCCATTCTGGCCGGGAATCCAAAGACGCGCAAAGGCCTTTTTCGGTCGAGGCGACTCGGAACCGGCCTATCCGCCATGGATTGCCCCCGATTTCGGGCGCCGCTTGGGCCTGCCAGAGCGATGGAGGGAATCGAACAAATGGACAACGTCAACCCGCCACCCTGTGCTGCCGTTGGCCCACGCTTCGCTTTCGATACCACACTGGACCGTTCTTTTCGAACAGGGAAACGCCGGCATCACCCGATGTACCGTCGAGGTGCGCCATCCCTATCTCGATCTGCGGGTCGTTAATTTCCTTCTGGCGCTGCCACCCTTCCCCTGGCATTTCAGGAAACGCATCCTTCGCGAAGCCATGGCTGGAAGACTCCCCGAGAGCGTGCGCACCCGGCGGAAGACGCCGATATTGTTTGAACCGCTCCTCGAACATCTAAATGGTCAAGCCGCCTGGAGGCATCGCTTCGACTGGGCAACCCAGATGAATCGCTACGTAGATGGAATAGCTTGGCAGTCACTTATCGCGCAATCGACGCTGAATCAATCAGATGAAACGCTTCGCCCAGCGTGCCTGAACTTTTGGTTGCAGTCTTCTCGGGGAGTCCGGTATAACTTGAATGTGAGCGCTCGAAATGGATAAGGGATTGAAAGGCGTAAAGAAGCCGTATTCATCGCCGGTATTGACGACCTACGGCACCATCCGCGAGCTCACGCAGATGGTTGGGACACGTAAACATAGAGATGGCGGGACGTTTCCGAATTTTCGAACGCATATGAAGTAGTAGCGTTCAAATCGTCGACGGTAGTCGTGAAAGCCAGTGCGGCCTCAACAAAGTGCACTCGACCTATTCTGTTTTTGGGTTGGCTCTTCGGTCCAACCTCCTGATTCCCGGGCTAACACTCTCTAAGTTGCATTCCTCTTCACAAGTGATTGAAATAGACTGGGGTGGTTCGCCGGGTGCCGAAGAATATAATGCGTATGAAGAGAAAGACGTCATTTTCACAAGTTCATATGCGGATGATGCTGGGCGGCCAGGCCTGCGCATCTGGCGTACGGCCACGGGCTCCGCGCTGCACATGGAATACTACGATGGGGTGAAGTTTTGGGTTACGCGGCGTGGGCGGCATGTCTGGATTGACTGGCCCGAGACTTCGTCCAAAGAGGATGCAGCGACTTATTTTCTTGGTCCCGTTCTTGGATTGCTGCTGCGGTTTCGGGGCGTAACGTGCCTTCATGCGAGCGCGGTCGCCTTTCGAGAATCCGCCGTCGCTTTCGTCGGTCCGGAAGGCGCCGGAAAATCAACTCTTGCGGCAGCCTTCGCGCGAGGCGGCTATGCAGCGCTTTCCGACGATATCGTCGCGCTATCGGAATCAGGCGGCGGATTCCTGGTGCAGCCGGCGTATCCCTTCCTTTCGCTCTGGGAGGATTCCACGAAAACTCTCTTCGGCTCGGCCGACGCGCTGCCCGTCTTCAGCCACAATTACGAAAAGCGGTGCTTCTCTCTTAAGGATCACGAGTCCCGGTTTGCGGACCGGGCGCTCCCGCTCGGTGCGATTTACCTCCTTGGCGATCGATCTCCGGATGCAGCCCCACGCGTTGAGCCTGTTCCGTCGCAAGAAGCCTTTCTTTCGCTCGTCGCAAACACTTACGCCACGGATTTGCTGGATATCGAAATGCGCGCTCGAGAATTCGAGGTGCTGGGCAGGCTGCTCGCAAAGGCGCCGGTTCGCAAATTGATCGCTCATCAAGATCCAGCACGGTGCTTCGAGACTTGCGAAGCGGTTCAAAAAGACTTCGAAACCCTTCAGATGTAACAGAACCGGCGTGGCCTCGCGCCGCGTATAGCCCTTTCCAGGATTTTTTCTACACTAAGCTTCCATTTGGCATCCATATCCATCTACTCTTGACGGCGAATAGAGCCTTGATGGAGCGCGGCGTCAACGAGCTTTTCGCCGGAAGAGCCGGCAGAGCGGCCAATTTTTCGAGGAGGAAGCGAATCGATGACGAAGTTTTTGGGGATCTTGGCATTAGTCGCATTGTCCGGCGTTCCAGTAATGGCACAGAGCTCCACGCCCGGGCTCGAAGTTGGAGGCGGCTACACGCTGCGCGTGTACACGTCTCCTTTTACAGGTCAGAAACTTTATATGAACGGATGGAATGGCACTGCTGAATATGGCATCAAGCGATGGCTTTCGGCGGCGGTTGATTTCGATGGCGCTTATGCCGATACGGGACTGAACGGCCGGTATAGCATCTACACCGCGATGATCGGGCCGCAATTCTATCCGCTCGGACATCGTAAGTTTACGCTATTCGGGCACGTTCTTGTGGGTGGCGGCTATGCGAGATACCGCCTTCCCGCGTCTGGCGGATTCCCGGTCACGACGACTGGGAGCGATTCTCGCGCCTATGAGGCCGGTGGCGGCCTGGAGTACGCGCGAAACAGCCGTTGGACGATCCGGCTAGCCGAAGCGGATTATGAAGGGACCAAATTTTCCAACAGCGGCGGGACGTCGTACAACAACTATAAATATCGCTTCGTTATAATCTATCACTTCGGCGAAAAATAGGCCGTTCTGCCGGCCGGGCGTGACCCTCTGTGCCGCCGGCCGCGACGGGCGGCGACGCCGCAATTTCCGCTTGCAGGCCTCGTATAAGACGTAGCAGATTACACAGCGTGGAGCGATCGATATCAATTGAGAATTCGCGGTTGCGGCTGATCGTTGTCGCGGCATCGCTGGCGATCGCCGCATTCCTTTGCTATCAGGCGGCAAGAATCTGGCGAGCCGACGCGCTGGTCCATTCCGAGGATCCCTCCACGATTGCGCGAGGGGCCGCGCTTGAACCCGGCAATGGCGACGCGTGGGACCGGCTGGGGCGCTACTATGAATGGAGCTTCACGAACCCGAATCCTTCGCTTGCAATTTCCTACTATAAACTTGCTTTCAGGGATGATCCCCGTTCCGCGGATTTCCTGATGGATTTGGCGAGCGCCTATGAAGCCACCGGTGATCTCGGAGGCGCCCGGCAAGCATGGAAGCAGGCGCAAGCCGCGTATCCGTCGTCCGCGGAAGTGGATTGGAACTATGGAAATTTCTTGCTGCGGCAGGGAAGCCTTCCCGAGGCGTACGCCGAGATTCGGAATGCCGTTCAAGGAGACCCCAAGCTTCTGACCATCGCAATCTCACGGGTGTGGCGGGCCAGCCGTGACGTCCAGCAACTGCTGAATCAAGCCTTGCCGCCGGACGCGAACGCCTATTTTGAGGCGCTGGACTTTTTTTCCTCAATCCAGCAAGCGGATGCCGGTTTGCGTGTCTGGGATAAATTGATGAGCCTGGGACAACGATTCGACCTCTCGCGCTCCTTTCCATTTCTTGAGGATTTAATTCGCGAAGATCGTGCGGCGGAAGCGCGCCGCGTTTGGCTGCAGGCGCTGGCCGCCGCCGGGCGGTCCCATGACGAACCAGCGAATCATTCGGCGGTATGGAATGGTGATTTCGCGCAGGATTTTGCAAACGGCGGCCTGGGTTGGCGCTGGCACGCGATGCCCGGAGCGTCCGCCGACTTTAATCCGGTCCCTGCGGGATACGGCGCGCGATCGGTGCGGCTCGACTTCGGCGGCGGATACAATCTCGATCTCGATCAGCCATTGCAGTACGTCGCCGTGCAAGCCGCGACGAAATACCATTTTCACGCCTACATTCGGACGTATAACGTCGCCACGGAAAGCGGCATCCGCTTCTGCGTGCTCGACTTTTTGCACCCGAATAATCTCTCTCTCTTTACCGGCAATCTTACCGGAACGCGCCCATGGACCGCAGCGGACGTTGACGTTATCACGGGGCCACGGACCAATTTCCTCGCAATTGGAGTCCGGCGGTTTCCCAGCAAACTATTCGACAACAAGCTCAGCGGAACCGCGTGGATCGCGGACGTCTCCCTGATTCCAGCCCGGGCCGCCGTTCAGCCGGAAACCGGGCGGAAATCGAGATGAAAACGCTACGAGTGGGGCTTTTCACGCTGATCGCTTTCACCGTGGCCGCGTCGGGGGTGGTCGAGGTTTGGTCGGAATCCGTCCTCGAAATTGGCGCGGCGGTTTTGCTGCTTATCTGGCTGGCAGAGCTTTTCCGCGGCCGCAAGCCGCGAATTCACTGGTCTCCGCTGGCATGGCCCCTGCTTGGTTTAATCGCCATTGGCGCGCTCCAGATCATTTTTCGCGTGACTTCCTATTCCTACCTCACTCGCACGGAATTATTGAAGCTCGTAGTGTATTTTATTTTATTTTTTCTTTTCACGCAGGCTTTCCGCGATCGCGCCGCTTTGGCGCAGGTGGCGGCATTTCTGATCTTGCTCGGTTTTGTGGCCGCGTTGCTCGCCATCATCCAGCATTTTACTTCCCAGGGAGAAATTTTCTGGTTCAGGAAGCCTTTGAGCGGAGGCGACGTCTTCGGTCCCTACGTCAACCGAAACCACTTCGCGGGATTCATCGAGCTTGTCGTACCAATCGGAATGGCGATGCTGGTTTTCCGCGGCGTGCGTCGCGATCTGGTACCGCTGACGGGACTGCTGACCATCGTTCCAGTAGGCGCTCTTATTCTTTCCGGTTCACGCGGCGGCATCATCAGCTTTGCGTTCGAAATCGCGATCCTGTTTCTCCTGACGCGATTGCGGCGCCGGCGCGGCAAGGATGCGCCTCGGATGGTAGCAGTCGCGGTAATCGCGTTCGCGGCGTTGGCCCTCATCGTGTGGTTGGGCCCAAACAAGACGATCGACCGGTTTTCCGGCTTAAGTTCGAACGACGTCTCCGCCGGCAGGCGCGTCTCGATGGCACGGGGCGCAATTCGCATCTTCCTCCATTATCCGATCGCTGGAACCGGACTCGGGACGCTGGTAGCCGCGTACCCGTTCTATGAGACGGCTTACGATGGAAAGCTTGTGGATCACGTCCACAACGATTATCTCGAGTTACTCGCGGACGCTGGACTCCTGGGTGGCCTGTGCGGCCTGGCGTTTTTGTGGGCTCTATTTCGTGAAGCGCGCCGAAGCTTTATCGCGGAGCAGGCCCATTTATCCCGCGCGATCCATGCTGGAGCGATTGCCGCTGTCTGCGGCTTACTGCTCCATAGCTTTGTGGATTTCAATCTGCACATACCCTCGAACGCGATCCTGTTTTTGCTTCAAGCATGCCTGGCTACGTCGCTTCCCGTTCCGGTCGGAAACGATTCACCGGGATCCGGTGCCCGGCCGGAGTTCTCTCGCGAGGGCTCAGCTTAGCCACAGCGATGGCTGGCTAGCGGACGGAATTTTAGCCGGTGTAACGCGCGATCATTTCGTCGAGAATGCGCGGCAAATCGTACGCTAATTTCCAATTAGGAAAATGACTGCGAATTTTCGTGAGATCGGAGATGTAGCAGATATGGTCGCCGATTCGATTCTTCGGATCGTATGTATAGTCGAGCTTGTAACCCATGTCGTTTAGAACGCGGATCGTCTCCAACACCGACAGGCTGTTCTGCCGGCCGCCTCCCAGGTTATACACTTCGCCGCAGCGGGGACTTCGGAAAAACTCGAGAAAAACGGCCGCGACATCGCGGCAGTGGATTTGATCGCGGACTTGTTTTCCTTTGTATCCATAGACGGCGTACGGCTTGTGCTTCAGAGCGCAAAGTACGATATAAGCGAGATATCCGTGAAGTTCCACGGCTGCATGCTGCGGCCCGGTAAGGCACCCGCCACGAAAAATCCCAACCGGCATGCGAAAGTACCGCCCAAATTCCTGGCACATTACATCCGCCGCCACTTTCGACGCGCCAAAAACCGAGTGCAAGCACTGGTCGATCGACATATTTTCGTCGATTCCATCGCGGCCGTCCGCGAAATCGTAGCGCTCGTCCCTTTCGACGAGTGGCAATTGGTTGGGACGGTCGCCGTAAACCTTGTTCGTGCTCGTGAAGCAAAGCGGCGACTCGGGACAGAAATCGCGGGCCGCAACCAGAACGTTCATCGTGCCAGCCGCGTTGACGTCGAAATCCTCGTGCGGAATGGCCGCGGCTCGATCGTGCGAAGGTTGTGCGGCCGTGTGGATAATGAACTGCGGCCGCTCTTTCTCGATGAGGTCGCGAACGGCCTGCCGGTCCCGGATATCGACATCGCAGTGACGGAAGCGAGCGAGCGTGTTCTTCAGCGATTCTGTGTTCGCCAGCGTCGAGCCGCCTTCGCCGAAAAACGTCTGGCGCATGTTGTTGTCGATCCCGACGACTTCCCAATCCTGTTCCGAAAGCATCCGCACGCATTCAGAGCCTATTAACCCGCCGGAGCCAGTGACCAGAGCTTTCATAGGAGTCGTTGAGCCACCCAAACATTGTAAAACAAATTGGGAGACTGCTAGACGGATTGCACCGCGCGCCATCGAAGTCTGCAGTTTGCCCAGGGAAGCTCGTTCACGCCTCGATTGGCAGTCTGGAGGAGCGTCATGCGAACCAGCGTAAAGATTAGTGTTTTCTAATATATCGGGCCGCTTTCTCGTATTTATGCAGGCAATCTGTCAGTGTTCTCGTTCAGAATGATGGGTGACATTCGGTAGAGTGTTGCCATGCAAATACGATGGGGGAAGGTGCCCCCAAGCGCGAGAGCTCTCGCGCTTGGGGAGCGAGTTGAGCCGAACCGCTCAACTTCACTTGCAGTGGATGACTCACTATCTCCAACACGGACGCCATGCGGCGTTTACCTGCCGTCATTTCGGGATCAGCCGGCAGACCTTCTATCGCTGGTGGCGGCGTTACGATCCGCACGACCTCTCGACTTTGAAGGACCGTTCGC
>JBOGNE010000004.1:0-11625 GCA_050747005.1 Candidatus Acidiferrales bacterium | reverse complement strand
TTTTCAAGACCGCCGGTTTCAACCGCTCACCCACCCCTCCAGGATTTCTATTGTACGTCCTTTGAATCACGTGCAAAACTCAGCTTTGAGTCTCCGGTCTCGACTGCGTCGCCGTTACGTTCGGCTTTATGCAATCCTGCCCTGATTGCTTCTGACGCGATCGTTCAGATGTCTGACACAGTCGGATATGGAACAAATTCGAGGTTGAGCGGAAGAATATGAAAATTCAACTGAAGTTCCTCATGTGCTATTCCATAATTTTTCTGATACCCGTAATGCTTGTTGGCGGGTGCGGCGGGCAATCACACACAGCAAATACTGAACCCGCTCCGGAGGCGCCGCAACTATCCGCGGACGGCGCCCAGGATGCCGCGCAGGCGGTAACTTCCTCGATTGGCGCAGTAAACGTTCTCACCTATCACAACGACAACGCACGCACAGGACAAAATCTGAACGAAACGGTTCTCACGACGAACAATGTGAACTCCTCAGCATTTGGAAGCGTTGGGTTCCTCCCCGTGGAGGGGAAAGTCGATGCAGAACCTCTCTACGCGTCGAATTTGGCGATCGGCGGCGCGCCGCACAACGTAGTGTTTGTGGTTACGGAGCGCGATTTGGCTTATGCATTTGACGCGGACACCTTCGCACGGCTTTGGCGGGTTTCGCTACTTGGCCCGGGCGAAACCACTAGCGACAAACGCGGCTGCTCGCAGGTAGAACCTGAAATCGGAGTTACTTCCACACCCGCGATCGATTTGAAGGCCGGATTGCACGGAACGATGTATCTGGTGGCGCTGTCGAAGAATCACTCCGGAAAATATTCTCAACGGCTGCACGCGCTGGATATCACAACGGGTGCAGAGCTGAGCGGCAGCCCGCAAACGATTGAAGCCCAATTCCCCGGTTCGGGTGCCGCGAGCGCCGGCGGCCACGTCGTATTTGATCCAAAGCAATACGAAGAACGGGCGGCCCTCCTGCTGGTCAACGGAGTCGTCTACACAAGCTGGGCATCGCATTGCGATCACGATCCATATACTGGCTGGGTGATCGGCTACAACGCCTCAACGCTGAACCAGGTTGCGGTTCTGAACCTGACTCCAAATGGCAGTGAAGGCGCTGTGTGGATGTCGGGAGCCGGTCCTGCCGCGGACGCCTCGGGCAATATTTATCTGCTCGTAGGAAACGGAACGTTTGATACCGCGCTCGATGCTCGTGGATTCCCATCGCGCGGAGATTTTGGCAACGCGTTCGCGAAGATTGCAACGAGCCGCGAAGGCCTCAAGGTGTCGGACTACTTCGCGATGCACGATACCGTTGCAGAATCCAACAACGACACGGATTTGGGATCGGGTGGGGCGATGCTTCTGCCTGATATGAAGGATAGCGCCGGAAAGATACGGCGTCTGGCCGCCGGTGCGGGTAAGGACACAATCATTTACGTCGTGGACCGCGATTCGATGGGAAAGTTCAATCCGGAAAATGACAGAGCCGTCTATCAGAAAGTCCCGAATGGACCTGGCCAAGGCGAGTTCGCCATGCCTGCATATTTTAATAACACTGTTTATTACGGCTTTGTAGGCCGGCCGTTGCAGGCATTCCCACTCGCAGCCGCGCGGCTTGCGAATTCGCCGAGTTCAACGTCCGCCGCAAGATTTGCGTACCCGGGGGCGACGCCGAGTATTTCGGCGAATGGCAGCTCGAACGGAATCGTCTGGGCGGTCGAAGCCGGAAATCAAAGCAACGGAGTGCTCCACGCGTACGACGCAACGAATCTATCGCGGGAACTTTACAACAGCGATCAAGCCGCCGGCCGCGATCAATTCTTGGACAACAAGTTCATTACGCCGATGATTGCCGGCGGAAAAGTCTATGTTGGCACTCCCGACGGAGTGATCGTTTTCGGCTTCCTTCACGGACGCTGACGGACGGAATGCATGAATCTCGGAACAGGCCAAGATAACGCCAGTCGGCTAGAACGTAAACTTCAGCCCGAACTCGATCGTTCTTGGGGCGCCGAGATTGAACACCCCGGTTCCAGCTCCGATCCGCACTGAATTTGTATCCGCAAACGACGGCGATGTGCCATTAATCGAGCCCGGCGTGCCGGTGAGTATTCCGCTCAACACATTGCCCGTTGAATTAAAGTTCGCAAAATTGAATAGATTGTAAAAGCTGACGCTCGGTTCAACGGTCAGATCGTGATCGGCGAGATGAACGCTGCCGTCCCATGTAAGGCTCATATCGAACGCTTTCATCCAGGTTAGGCCAACCTCACCCCCTGGCGCGGTTGGAACGCTTGGGGCTACCCCACCTAGCAATCGTAACTGAGCCGGCGTAAATAGACCATTCGCGATAAGGACGTTGCCTGCCGGTGTAGGGTTATTCGCGATCGTGCTGTTGTAGTTATTCAGCACGTTGTTCAACCCACCGGGCGAAACTCCACGCATGAAGGCTCCCTCCTTCGTCCCTGGGATGGGATCCTCAACGGATCCATCGCCGGTGAAATCGGTCCGGAAAATTTCCCCTGCGCCGGCACCCGTGTTGGGAACTACGACCGCACTGGCAAGTGGGCTGTCGAAGTGGAGGATCGTCCCAAGCTTGAAATGAAGCGGCAGTTCGGCATAGCCCCCGAACGATATTTGATGGGTGCGGTCAAGGGCCGAGGGTCCGCTGAAGGCGCACGGATTCCGATTGTCGATTGCCGGATTGATGAAATCCTGGTCTGCCGCTCCTGGAAGCGTTCCACTCGAGGTGCTGAAAGCGCCTCCGCAATTCGTAAAGCGCGAAAGCGAGTACGAAGCCTGGAAATTCAAGTAGCGCACGCCGGTAATCGGGCTTTTCACGTTATCGACGAGCTTCACATCCATGCCGTTGTAAACCGAGCGCCCGATGGGATAAAGAAAAACGGCATTTCCGAGCGCCGGGTTGACGCCCGGGAACGCGCATGCAAAACCGAGAGCAGCTTGGCAACCCCCCACACCAAGGTCGGCAGCAGAGTCTAGTCCAAACGAAGCATAATCGGCCATGCTGGCTCCGGGGTTTCCAGTATTCGGACTGATAACTGATGACGTTATAGCGCAATTGATCGCCGCCGCGTTAGTGCCTGGACACCCAAAGGAGCCGTTCGTTGCCCCGATTGCTTGTACTGCCGCATTCTTGTCGAAGTAGGCCACGTCGCCGCTGTGGTTGGCGTCACACTTTCATTCACCGTCTTAAAACCTTTGACTTCGACCCGGACGTCGTAGTTTCCTGGGATCAGCGCGCCTGAGTTGTACGCGCCGGCTGCGTTCGTCGTCACCGCCAGGCTCTGTCCGGTATCTCGATTCGCGATCGTAACCGCTGCGCCGGGAATAATGGCGCCGCTCCGATCAGTAACAGTTCCTTGTATGCTCCCCGTTGCGATTGTGCTTTGCGCCTGAACAGGAGATGGAATACCCAGCGCGCAAGAGATGATCCCGAGAAATACAGAAACCCAAAAAAAGGCGCGTCGATCTCATATTGCCTCCCAGACTAGGGCCTTTCACGCTGTGGGAATCTGTGGGGAATGATGGCGTAGCATTCGGCGCAGACGAGTAACAGCCTTAACATGAACTTGAGTCCGCCCCACCCTGCTGCTAGTTGTCGTACATCTCGACATCAGTCTCTGTCAAGAAAAATCCTGAAAAGGAAGCATCGCATGGCCACTCGGGACGCTACATCCGAGTGAAGTCCCCGAATGTAAAAGTGAAAGTCGAGGCCATCCTATAACTGGCAAGATACAACCGGCGCTGTTAGGATTTGTGTGGGTCCAAGTTAATTGGACCCATTGCGATGGAGGTGCGGGCGATGGTACGAGAAATGACGATGCGAAAAGTTCTAATCGTGGGTGCGGTCGTCTGCTTCTCGGTGCTTGGATTCGGACTGGGATTCGGGCTAACGCCGGCGCAGGATTCGCCCGCTCAACCGATAGATCGGCCGGTCACAAGCAGCGCAACCAATCCGCATATCCCCGCGTACCACGCTCATCCTCCGACTGGCCCGCTTCCGGCGACAATCGATCCGAAGCAGTTCAGCGACGCCGAAACCCAAAACCTGTATGCAATGGCCGCGCGGGTGAAGCGCGTTCTGTACCAGGAACCCTGCTATTGCGGGTGCGACAAAGAGGCCGGACACAAGAGCCTGCTCGATTGTTACGTTGACCGCCATGCGGCAACGTGCGACGTCTGCAAGAAGGAGGGTGCCTACGCCTACATGCAAACGAAGCAAGGAAAAACTCCCGCGCAAATTCGCAAGGAAATCGTCAACGGCAAATGGTCCAGCGTGGATCTTTCGGCGTATGACACGCCAGCCGCCAAGTAGCCCATCCACAGCAAGGTAGTGCAAATCGCATCCTCACCGCTTCATTAGCCGGAAAGCAATATTCGTTCCCATTCCCATTTTCACGGCGAGATAAATCCACAGCATCGCGACCGGTTCGAGCAGCCGCGCGTTCGATAGCGGCCCCGCATCGACCACCTCAAAACCAAGGTCCCTCGCAAGCGCGACCGCGCTCGATTTGGCATCTGCGTCGTCGCTGCAAATAAACATTGTCGCAGCTCCATCCGGATATTTGGGGTCCGACATATTGGGGAATCCAGTCGTATTGAACGCTTTCACTACACGCGCACCTCGCGCCCAACCTGCGACTTGTTCTCCCGCAGACGTATCGTGACCCAGTGACAGCCCGCTCAAGTCCGGTTTCAGTGGATTCGTCACGTCGATGAGAATTTTGCGCGACAAATCTCCCGCTGCCCGCAGCGCGTCTTTCGCCGCCTCCCACGGCGTTGCCAGGACCACAACGTCGGCCTTCTCCGCCGCTTGGCGAATACCGAGCACCTCCGCGTCCGCTCCGATGCCTTTGGCCAGAGCTTTTGCCTTTTCGTCCTGCGTATTGCGGACCCCTAGAAAAATTTCATGACCCTTCACGCCCCACGATTTCGCAAGCGTACCTCCCACATTTCCGGTGCCAATAATCGCAATTTTCATTCTAGCCTCGCAGTTTTGTGAGTCGAACCTGAGTATCGTCGTAACGTCGCCGAACAGCACGTCACAGGGAACAAAGTCCTGACGCCTCCCGAGACAGCCGCGTCACGCTCCGTCACTATTGTCTATCCAAATACGCAACCAGGCGTACCGCAATCTAGGAAATAGAAATGGGATCTTAGCGGCCACCTGCGGCGGGATTTGCACCGGTTGGAAGGGATGGAAGAGAAATCGTATTAAACGAGGTAGAAAACCGAGTACGCGGAATGGAAGAAGAAAGATTAATGGACCGGGCGCGAAGCCGAGCGCTGGGGCCAGTCTTGCGGAGCGAAATCAACACCCCAAAAGTGCGGCGCCGGCGACAGGAACTCGATCCCGATGCGCGTGCCCTTATCGGAAGTGTCACCCACGTAGACGACCCGGCATTCCTGCTCTTCTTCCGTTACAGGATTGCTGAGCACAACTTCATTTCCAACGTCCAGCGTCTCATGCAGGTAAAGCAAGCCGCCGTGCGCGCTGATGACGATGGTCTGGCTGCTCTCGCGAAATTTGCGCCCCTCCATGTTTTTCCCTGCCGCGCGAACCAGAATGCGGGAGAAAACTCGCGAACTGCGTCGTTGATCGTTTTGCTGCGGTTCCAGGGCGCTCATACGATATCGTGGAACGGGGAACCATTCGAGTCAACCGCGCGCTGGGGGCTGGTGCCCAAAAGCGCAGCGTTCACGAAGTTACAAAACTTGCGAAAGATTACATAAAATGACAGTTTTGCGTTATACATGCGGATTCAACATCTGAGATAGATTTTTCGCTGTGGCGTGCGAAAGAAACTCATCGTCCTTGGGGGAGTAATGAATCTGATCGAATACATCGAATCCAGGCGCGACGATCACCTGGCCGAGTTAAAGGAATTCCTTCGGATTCCAAGCGTGAGCACCAAAAGCGAGCACAAGCCGGATATCGAGCGCGCCTCTCGCTGGGTTGCCGATAAGCTCCGCGCCGCCGGCCTCGAAAATATCGAAATCGTGCCCACCAAGATGCATCCTCTCGTGTACGCCGAATCGCTGCACGCTCCCGGTAAGCCGACCGTCCTCTTCTACGGGCACTACGACGTGCAACCGGCCGAACCTCTCGACCTCTGGACGACGCCGGCATTTGAACCAGCCATTCGCGATGGCAATCTCTTCGGACGCGGCACTGCCGACGATAAGGGGCAAGTTCACATCCACATCAAGGCGCTCGAAGCGCTTCAAAAGGCTTCCGGAAAACTTCCGCTCAACGTGAAAGTAATGGTCGAAGGCGAAGAGGAAGTCGGCAGCGTGAGCTTGTGGGATTTCGTTCGCAAGAACCGCGAACGGCTCAAGGCGGATGCGCTCATAGTGTCCGATACGTCCATGCTCGCCAAAGGCGTGCCCTCGATCACCTATGGCCTGCGCGGCCTGAACTACTATGAGATCGAGATCACCGGCGCGGCGCAAGACTTGCATTCAGGGGTATTCGGCGGGGCGGTACCGAACCCGATCACAATTCTCGCGGAGGTAATCGCAAAGCTCCACGACAAGAATTTCCACGTCACCGTGCCGGGATTCTACAATGGCGTCGCCATCCTTACACGCAAGGAGCGCAAGGCGCTCAATTCTCTTCCCTGGAAAGAAAAGGAATTTCGCAAGACCGTCGGCGCACCCGCGCTGGCCGGAGAGAAAGGCTTCACAATCGTCGAGCGGTTGTGGATTCGTCCCACGCTGGAAGTGAACGGCATCTGGGGCGGTTACACGGGAGAAGGCGCAAAAACCGTGATCCCGTCGAAAGCGCACGCAAAGCTTTCCACGCGCCTTGTGCCAAATCAGGACCCATTAAGAATAGCCAAACTGGTGGAACGGCATATCCGCGGGCTGCTTCCCAAATCGGTGCAATGCAAGTTCGAAGTCCTGAGCATGGGGAAACCGTGGGTTGCGCCGTACTCGCATCCGATTTTCCAGACGGCCATTCACGCTCTTGAATCGGGATTTGGCAAAAAAGCCGTCTTCATCCGCGAAGGCGGGTCGATTCCGTTCGTCACGCAGATGCACGACACGTTCAAAGTTCCCTGCGTGCTGATGGGTTTCGGGCTTCCCGATGAAAACGCCCATGCTCCGGACGAGCATATCGCGCTCGAAAATTATTTTGGCGGCATCAAGGCGGTCGCTCTCTTCTATCAGCAACTCGGAGCGTCCGGCGCGTAGCCATCTTCTTCGTGCCGCGGGAAAACCTCGTTTTTCGGGCTTTTTTCAGCATTTCCACTTGCGTTACTAAGTCAGTACGGCTATAGTGCCACGCGGCACCCGGAAGCCGGGGCCAACCGGCAACTACATTCGAGGAGGAACAGTTATTCGATGGCAAATCCGCTGAGTAAATCCAAAATCGTGGCGACCCTGGCCGAGAAGGTCAGCACGGAAGACAAACCAATTTCGAAGAAACAGATTTCCACGTTCTTCGATGAGCTCTTCAAACTCGCAGTGAAGGAAACGAAGAGCTCCGGCAAGTTCGTGATCCCTGGCATCGGCCGGGCGGTTAAGGCGCACCGCAAGGCGCGCATGGGCCGAAATCCCGCAACAGGTGAAGCGATCAAAATCAAGGCAAAAACGGTCGTTCGGTTGCGCGCGGCAAAAGCGTTCAAAGACGCCGCATTGAAGTAGCGCGATTCGGCGCACGGATTCGTGGCAAACCCCCAGGCACCCCGGACCGCTAAAGCGGACGGAGACTTGGGGGTTTTGTCTTTTTCATCGAATCGAAACTCAAACGCCAATGTCCGCGTAACGCCGCGTCTCCTCAAGCCAAGGACAAGCACGGCAGAAGCGAATTCGTATGCGTCAAAATTCAGGTCTTTTAACCGATCTTTACGAGCTGACCATGGCTGCGGGTTATCTGCAGACCCGCTTTGACGCCCTCGCCACGTTCGAGTTGTTCGTTCGTCATCTTCCTCCGCAACGAAATTATCTTGTCTGCGCAGGTCTTGAGCAGGCGCTTGAATTTCTCGAGAACGTTCGTTTCACGCCGGACGAAATTGCATACCTCCGTCGCCATCCCGTTTTCCGCCACATCCGGGCCGAATTTTTTGAATACCTGGCGAAGTTTCGCTTCACAGGCAGCGTCTGGGCGATGCCCGAAGGAACGCTTGTATTTCCGGGCGAACCGATGCTTCGCGTCCACGCCCCGATCATCGAGGGCCAGATCATGGAAACGTTCCTGCTTGCAACGCTGAGCTATCAGACCATGATCGCCAGTAAAGCCTCTCGTGTTGTCACGGCGGCCCAGGGTCGCCAGATCGTCGAATTCGGCGCGCGACGTGCCCACGGCAGCGAAGCGAGCCTCTTCGCGGCGCGCGCGGCAGCGATCGGCGGTTGCAACGGAACGTCCAACGTCCTTGCCGGACAGCAATTCGGCATGGAGACTTATGGCACGCAGGCCCACTCCTGGGTGATGGCCCACGAGCGTGAAGACGAGGCGTTCCGCTATTTCCTCGACGTGTTCCCGGAGCACTCCGTTCTACTTCTCGACACCTACGACGTCCGCAACGCAGTAAAAACGATTATCGCAATAAATCGCAAACCTGCCGGCGTACGGCTCGATAGCGGCGATCTGACGAGAGATAGCCGCTGGGTGCGCTGCGAGCTTGACCGCAAGGGCTGGAAGGACGTGAAAATCTTCGCATCGGGCGACCTCGATGAATTCAAAATCTCCGCGCTGCTGAAAAAAGGCGCCGCAATCGACGCCTTCGGCGTGGGTACGGCACTCGCCACTCCCGGCGATGCACCGCATCTGAACCTGATATACAAGTTAGTCGAAGTGGAGCGTGACGGAAAAATCCGCGAGGCGGCAAAACTCAGCAGCGCAAAGGTAACGTATCCAGGCCGCAAGCAGGTATTCCGCGATGTGAACTCCGCAGGCCAATGGAATGACGACCGTATCGCGCTTGAGGGCGAGTCCGCGAATGGGGGCCAGCCTCTTCTTATCGAAGTGATGCGCGAAGGTCGACGGCTCGCATGCACCGAACCGATCGGCGAACTGCGCGCGCGATGTATGGCCGGATTGTCCCGGCTGCCGGAGCGCTATCGTCAAATCGCGCGCTCGGTCGCGTATCCGGTGCATTACAGCAAGCGTCTGAAAGCTTTGCTCGAGAAGGTTCGCCGCCGCGTCGCACGTTCCGCAATAAAATAAGCATCGGATCGAGATACGTGCTTATGGTCCCGCCGAAGACTTTACATACGATTAATTTCGCTGATGAGGGCGTTCTCTCCTTTGACACTCCACACGTGCTGTGCTACCAACAGAGTTATGGCATTCGATTTCGCCGAGCAGGCTTGGCAATTGCTCGAGCAGGCGTATCAAGCCCAAATGAAAGGCGATTACGATCGCGCCATCGATCTGTACAAAGACTCGCTGGCAATTCATCCAACGGCCGAAGCCCACACGTTCCTCGGCTGGACGTATCACTCTCAGGGAAAAGTGGAAGATGCGATTGCGGAGTGCAAGCGTGCGATCGACGTCGATCCTGAACTCGGCAATCCCTACAACGACATCGGCGCGTACCTGATCGCGCTGGGCCGTTACGACGAAGCCATTCCCTGGCTCGAGCGGGCCATCGACGCGCCGCGCTACGATCCGCGCCATTATCCTTATTTCAATCTCGGCCGCGCCTACTACGCCAAGGGAATGATCACCCGCGCTCGCGAATGCTTCGAGCGGGCGCTGCGCATCGAGCCTCGTTACACGCTCGCGCAGCAAGCCGTCGAAAGTTTGCGCCGCATGGTAAACTAGCTTTTCGTCCCAGAAATAAATTCAACAATTCCATTCGTGCAACTCGTTGTAGGGGCGCTGCTTGCTGCGTCCTGCTTAGATAGTTTGCTTCCGCGGCACGACACGAGCGGCCTTGTTGACGCCGCGGCTTTTTAGGAAGCTGCCGAAACCGTCGCTCGCCAAAACCTGTATCCGCGGTTCGCGAATGCGGCGTGCCTGCAATCTCTGCCGTTACTTTGGCAACAGACTCTACCCTTTGCGATGCGAACGGCGCTGTCGCTCACGCTCGCCGAGACACCGCTTCCTCCGGCTTGACGATCTTGCCGTACAACCACATCAATATCGTCGCAGCGACTCCGATAGCGACAACCACCCACCACATCTGTTGCGGCCGCTTCAGCACGTTTCCAAACTCATGCACCAGGTATCCTCCGAGCGGCCCCGCAATAAGCGCTCCGATCGCGATCGGCAGGAACGCGAAGCCCATGTAGAGGCCCTGCTGTCCCGGTGGCGCGAGGCGCGAAATATATTCGTAATATCTTGGTGACTGGATGATTTCTCCGAGCGCAACCGTCGCGAGCGTGGCTGCCACCGTTCCCGTCGAAGGATGCAGCGCTAGTGGAATCCACGCGATGCTCGAAACGAAGATTCCGAGAGTTAGCGCCGCGAACGTCGGAATTTTGCGCGTCAAATAGCTCACCGCAATTTGCAGGCAGATCACAGTGAGCGCGTCGATTGAAAGCAGCGCGTCCACGTTCGCGTTCGGATTCACGAATCCTCGCACGAAGAGCGGCACCGACACGAATTCCTGCCAGAACAGCACCCAGAATAATGAATAAATCAACAGGAAGGTCACGAAGCGAACGTTCGCGAGCACCACGAACATGTTCTTGATAGCCTCTTTCACGCTCGCAACCCGCTCTTCTCCGGAACGGGTCGGCTCGTGATAGAAAAACAGGGTCATCCAGAACATAAGGAAAACGCTGAGCGACGAGACGCGAAACACATTCTCGATTCCGGTGCGCTGCCGCACCAGCGACGCCACCAGCGGCCCCAGCGTCCCGCCGATGTTGACGATCGTGTAGTAAATCGAATACCCCATCGAGCGAACGTTTTCATTCGACGCGCGCCCCGTGGTTCCTGCAACGCAGGGCTTCACCACCGACGGCCCCAGCGCCGGAATGAATAGAATCGCGCCCGCCAGCCATTTCAGATCGACGGCATGCCGCAGCGGTTCCATCCACGACGCGGAGAGCGAACCGAGCAGGAAATAGCCGATCGTCATTACGGCGTACGCGAACAGCAGCGCGCGCCGAAACCCGAACCGGTCCGCGAGCGTGCCCCCCAGCACGGGAAGGAACCAGACGACGAAACCAAAAAACCCCAGCAGCGCTCCGGTCTGCCCAAGCGAGAGTTTCAAATTTTCGTGAAGGTAAATTGCCAGGACCGCGGAAGTTCCGTAATACGCCAGCCGCTCGAATAGCTCGGTGATGTTGGCGACCCAAAAGGCAGGCTCGAAACCGGAGCGTATCTCATTCCATCGCTGCGTAATGCCCAACGGTCCTCCGATGCTTCAGCAGCCAGCCTGAGAGAGCGGCCCAGACAGTCCGCGATTGTAACGGAACATCCTCACGAGCGCCGCTTGAATTCTCGCGCAGTGTCTTAGCTCCATAATTCTGTCACCCCTGAACGGCAACGTGAAAATGTCACCCTATGAGACAGGAGACCTTTCCGTTGAGTCAGAAGGAACTGCAACGAGTGAGCGTACTGAGCACTTGCCTAAGAGGAGATTTGGCGTGTGCCAGCGCCGCCGAACTCCTTTCTCTGAGCGTGCGCCACATCAAACGCTTG
>JBOGNE010000003.1:0-15204 GCA_050747005.1 Candidatus Acidiferrales bacterium | reverse complement strand
GTCTTTGCGATCCTGCCGCGCATACGGGTAATACGGAATCACCGGCGTAATGCGCCATGCCGAGGCCCGCTTGAAAGCGTCAATCATCAGCAGCAGCTGCATCAGGTGGAAATCCACCGGCGAACAGCAAGGCTGAACGACGAAGACATCCGCGCCGCGCACGTTTTCCAGAATCTGATAGCGCGTCTCGCCGTCGCTGAAGCGTCCGTGATCGGCGCGCCCGCGCGGGACGCCCAGATAGCTGCAAATGGCGTCCGCCAGAGGAACGTTGGCGGTGCCGCAAAAAACCTTGAATTTATCGTCAGCCAAAATTGCGCCTCAGCCGTTCACCCGCCATCCGAGTGCGCGGCCATAATCTTCCCTGGAAAGGGTATCGACGATGTATACCGAATCTTCTGGAAACTCTTGGGCGGCTCGGCGCGCCTGCGCTGGGTTTCGGTATACTCCAAACACCGCCGACCCGCTACCCGCCAGCGCGGCATCCGCTGCTCCTCGCTGGAGCAATCCCGCCCGGATTTCTCCGAGTCGCGGATGGCGGCGGAAGACCGGCCCCTCGAAATCATTCGAGACGCCCGCCCCCTGCCGGCTCCAGCACAGAGCGCAGAACCCCCAAATTCTATGGGGTTCGGAGCGCTTTGTCAATTCCGCTGACAGCCACTGGTAGGCGTCCTTGGTGCTGACGCTGATATTGCGGGGAGAAACCACGAGGATCGTTCGCTTCGGAACATTCGGCAGCGGATATATCTCATCGCCGCGATTCAGGGCCAGAGCGCGCCCGCCGAACAAGAAAAAGGGCACGTCGGTGCCGAGTCCGGCGGCAATTTCGATAAGACGCGCGAGAGGCAGCTTCTTGTCCGAGAGACGCAGCATGCCGATCAGCGCGGCGGCAGCATCGCTCGAACCGCCGCCGAGGCCTCGCGCCACTGGAATTCGCTTTTCCAGCCGCGCATGAACGCCTCCCGGAAATCCAATTTCGCCGCCGATCGCATCGATCGCCCGGTAGACAAGATTTTCCGATCCGGCGGGCAAGGACGCATCATTCACTTCGAGCGTGATTCCGGGATGCGCCGTGCGCGAAAGCTCCAGCTTGTCGCGGAGGCCGATCGTCTGGAAAATCGTGCGCAGCTCGTGATAGCCGTCGGGCCTCGGTCCCAGAACGTGCAGGCAGAGATTTATCTTGGCGAATGCCGGCAGGCGCACCGATTTTTTCATGCGGAGAGCTTACTGCGGTTTCTCGGCGTTGGGATCGGATTTCTGCGCCAGATGCCGCTTCAGGTTCTTCAGTTGCGAATCGAGCTCGTTGACCTTGTCAGCTTCGTAATCGGCGGGCACGGCTTTCTGCCATTCGGCGAGCGCGCGTTCCCAAGTCTCCGCAGCCTGTTCGTTCTGGCCCATTTTCTTGTAGACGTCGCCGAGATGGCTGAGCACGGTGGGATCGTGGGCATCGTGGGCCACGGCTTTGCGCAGATATTCTTCGGCTTCCGCAAGTTTGTTCTGTTTGTAGTACGCCCAGCCCAGGCTGTCGAGGTAGGCGCCATTGGCCGGCTCCTGCGCCACGGCCTTCTGAATCATCGACGTTGCTTCGGGAAGCCGGATGCCCCGGTCCGCAAGCATGTAGCCGTAATAATTCAGTACCGCCGCGTTATTGGGATTCAAGTCGAGCGCTTTGCGGAATTCCTGCTCGGCCTGGTCGTACTTCTTTTGCCGCTCGTAAACCGCACCCAGCATGAACCATGCCGATTCCTTGTCCGACGGGCCCTGCGCCATGCCGATCGCTTTCTGGGCCGATTGCTCCGCGTCGGCGTACTTGCGGCCGCGTTCCTGCACCTGTGCGATGTCGAGATAGATTTCCTGGTCGTGCCCGTTGCCTTGCAGCAGGCCGTTCAAAAGCTTCGTCGCCGTATCCGTGTCGGCCTTCTCGCCGTAAAGCATCGCGAGCGTGACGGTCAGATCGGGATCATTCGGCGATTGTTCCAGCGCTTTTTTCGTTTCGGCAATCGCGCGGTCCAGATCCCGGCTTTGGCGGTACGTGTCGATGAGGAGCATTTCCGCGCGCTTTTTCGCGTCCGGACTCAGCTTCGACATATCTTGAAACGTCTGAATCGCGGCGGGATAATTTCCCTGTTGGGTGTATGCGCGGCCGAGCTGCTCGTAGAGGATTGCAAGCGCGCTGGGATTCGATTGGCTCCCGGATTGGCCCTTAATGTTGCCGATAGCGTCGGTAAGAACTTTTACGGCGTCATCGTAGCGCCCCTGATCTTCATAGAGCAGCGCTTCGTTGTAGAGGATTTCCAGGCTTCCCGGCGAGAGCTGCTTGGCGCGAAGCAGGCTCGATTCCGCTTCGCTGAATTTTCCCATCCTGCGATAGAGTTGCGACAATCGCAGATAATTTTCCGCGGTTCCGGGATCGAGTGCGGTGAGCTTCTTGTACTGTTCGAGAGCTTCGGCGTATTTATCCTGCGCGAGCAGCGCTTGCGCGAGGCCCTTGCGGTGGCTGACCTCGTCGGGCTCCGCCTGAACGGCCTGCCGGTAAGCTTGTTCCGCCTTCGGATAATCCTTTGACTGCGAGTACGCATCACCGAGCAAGTCGTAAACATCCGGCGAAGCAGAATCACCAGCCGCCTTCTCCAGCAGCGCGATCGCTTCCTGGGACTGGCCGCCGTCGATAAGAATCTGGCTCAGTTGTTCGAGCGCCGGGCCATTATCCGGGTCCCGCTTCAGCACGTCGCGAAGAACCTGTGCCGCTTCCTCGTGCCGGTTCTGAAAACGATACAGGCGCGCCAGCCACAGCGCGGAGTTTGCGTCGGTGGGATCGAGCTTCCGAATGGCCTCGAACTCGGCGACAGCTTTCGCGAGGTTTTCGGTCTGCACGTCGCCCGCATTGACGTCGCCAAGCGTGCGCACGTAAATATGAGCCAGCAGGCGATGCGCGTCGATGTTGTTGGGATCGATTTTCAGGGCTTGCCGCGCTTCGTCAATGGCGTCGTGAATGTGCTGCGACGCGGCGTAAATTTCGGCCAGGCGCTCCATGATCACCGGTGAATCGGGCTGAAGCGCGAGCGCCTTCTTGTAGGAGTCCATCGCTTGCTGCGCGAGCTCCGACTGTCCCGACGTGTCGAACTGCATTTCGTACAGATGGCCCATCGTGAAGTAATAATAGGCGTCGGATTTTGAGGAATCGCTCGTCGCCGATGGCGTAGAAGCGGAACTCATGAGAGGCGGCGCGGTTTTGCTTTGAGCGCGCAGCGAAGGCGCCATCGCCAGAACAGTCAGAAGCCCGATGCTATAGATAGTTTTCATGCGTGTCCCGCAAAACTCCATTATCGTACACGGCGCAAATCAGCGTCAAAGCATTCCAGGTCGGAGTTTCCTTCGAGGTTCGCACCAATCGGTCGCGTTCGAGATTTAGTTGGAAAATTTAATTAGGATACCTTTCGTTCCGAGCTGGCTGGAATAGTCCCCACATCTGTTAGATGTACCGGAAGCCTGTACGGTTCCCTGAAAAAAGCCGCGCGTCATTCTGAGGGCGGTTTTGCGGCGCGAAGAATCTCTCTTTTTTCGTCTCCGCAGAGTAAGCTTCCAAAAACCTTCCTAATGACGGAAGTGGCGGACTCCCGTAAAGACCATCGCCATTCCAAGTTTATTCGCGGCGGCTATCACGTCCGCATCCCGCACCGAGCCTCCCGGCTGAATCACGGCCGTCGCTCCTGCCTTGCTGGCTTCTTCCACGCCATCGGGGAATGGGAAGAACGCGTCCGAAGCGACCACGCTGCCCGCAAGAGAAAGATTCGCGACCGCGGCCTTCATTACCGCCAACTTCACGGAATCGACTCGGCTCATCTGCCCGGCACCGACGCCGAGCGTCTCTCCCTCGCGCGCGAACACAATCGCATTCGACTTCACGTGCTTGCATACTTTCCATCCGAAAAGCAGCGCGCGGAGTTCGGCCGCGCTGGGCGCGCGCTCGCTGACGGTTTTCACTTCCGATTCGCGCAGCTCGTAGCGGTCCGGCTCCTGCACTAGGACTCCGCCCGAGATGCGCTTGAGTTCGAGTTCTTCGCGCGCGCCCTCACGTTGCATTTCGAGAAGCCGCAGATTTTTCTTCGATGCGAATTTGTCGAGCGCCGCGCCTTCGTACCCCGGCGCAACGATGCATTCCACGAAAAGCTTGGCCACTTCTTCCGCCGTGCCGGCATCGAGCGGCCGGTTGCACGCCAGCACGCCCCCAAATGCGGATACCGGATCGCATGCCAAAGCGCGAATGTACGCCTCGCGCAGCGAATCGTGCTCGGCGGCGCCGGCGGGATTGTTGTGCTTGATGATAACCACGCCCGGACGGCTGAATTCGCTCGCCAGTCCCCATGCCGCGTCGAGATCCACAAGATTGTTGTAAGAAAGTTCCTTGCCTTGAAGTTGCTTTGCGCCTGCGAGGCCGGCGGCGGGAGCGCCCGCCGGAATGTAAAGCGCGGCCGCCTGATGAGGATTTTCTCCGTAACGCATCGCCTGCCGCCGTTCGAGCGAAATATGGATTCGCGCAGGCAGCTTGCCCGGCTTGCCGATGGTTACCTGGCCGTTCGCTGAAAGCCGCTCGAGTTCCTTCGCGATTTCGCCGTCGTAGCGCGCCGTGCGAGCGTAGGCTTTGCGCGCCAGATCGAGCCGTCCGGCCAGGCTGATCTCGCGTTTTTCGCGCAGCGCCAGGGCAATCGAAGCGTAATCGGCAGGATCGGTGACGACCGCAACACTCTGGAAATTCTTCGCGGCCGAGCGGATCATTGCCGGCCCGCCGATATCGATATTCTCAATCAGCTCTTCCGGCGTCACTTCGGGCTTTGCCGCCGTCGCCGAAAATGGATACAGATTCACGACAACCAGATCGATCGGGCCAATGCCGTGCTCGGCGGCCTCTTTGCGGTCTTCAGCCTTGCCACGCTGGAAGAGAATCCCGCCGTGGACTTTTGGGTGCAGCGTTTTCACGCGCCCGCCCAGCATTTCAGGCCAGCCCGTGAGTTCCGCCACGTCGCGCACCGGAATTTTCGCTTCGCGCAATAGTCGCGCCGTCCCGCCCGTCGAAACGATCTCGATTCCCAGCGCCTCGATGTCGCGGGCAAATTCCACGATGCCGGTCTTGTCGTAAACGCTGATCAGCGCGCGTTCGAGGGCCACAAAAAAACCTCCTGAGGAAAGGGCTGGCTAGTGTAAGCGTTTCGGAGAAATTTCGGAAGTGGTGTGAAGCGAAAAAAAGATGCTAAATCGAGATGCGAGCTTTTAATTTCACTCGGCCGCTTTCGATGCTGACCGTATATTCAATCTCTTTGCCGCCCTTGTCTTTCAGGTCCTTGGTTTTCTGGCGGACGAAGCGCTCGAAATCCTTCAGGCTCGGCGCGCCCGCTTTTTCGCCGGTTTCCGTGCGTGCTTCGATCAGCTTCAGATAGAGCGCACGCACTTTGTCTTTTTCGTGCTCCGGATCCACCAGCGAAAGTGCAAATGCCGCAGTGGTCTTTCTCGCTTCCGCGGCTCGCCCGGAAGTGTGAACGCCGGCCTCGCCTGCGTTCGCTGCGTGGCCGGCAGCGCTGATTCCGGCCGCCGTCGTAGCCTGGTGTTCAGCGGCCTGGCGCGCTCGTTCTGCTTCGATTGCCTTGGCTGCGGCGCCGAAGTGATGTTGCGTGACGCCCGTTTCTTTCTGAACGGTTTTCTTGCGCCACATCTCCACGTACTTCGCATAGGTCTGCGCAAGATTGTTGAAGCGAAAGCGCTGCCCGGCGCTCAACTCGCCCGATCGCTCGTTGTAGCGGCGCATCAGCGATTCCACGCGCCACTGCGTATCGGTTGGCGGGCGCGACCGGCCTCCGCCGAAGTACTGTTCGTATTCGATCTTCAGCGTGCGAATATCACGCTCGATCTGGCTCAATTCGTCGTCGATGGTCGCCATGGCAGCCTGAAAAACACGCGTTCATCGAGACTAGAAGCATCGCTGCGAAGCGTCAATCTCCGCGTACCGCGGCTTGTCGCAAAGAGAAATCCCTGAAGGTTGCGGGCCTGAATCGCGGTGTGTTCAAATACTGGCGATGAATCCTCCGCGCGAACCCGTTGCAAAACTGGCCCCGGACGCCTCGGCGCGCCTGCGCGAGATTCCTTCCGTTGACGAGCTGCTGTTTCGCCCCCGCCTGCAAAAGCTCGCGGAAGCCGCCGGTCGCGCCATCGTTGCATCGGCATCGCGCGAAGTCTTGGCTCAGCTCCGAATCGCCCTAAAAAATGCAGCCCCGCACGGCAACCCCGTGGATCTGGAGACCATCGAGTCGCAAGTCGTGGCGCGCGCGGAAACAATGCTCGCCCCATCGCTGCGGCGTGTGATCAACGCGACCGGCGTGATTCTGCACACCAATCTTGGCCGCGCGCCCCTCTCCGCAAGCGCGGCACGCCAAATCGCCGAGACCGCGACGCGTTACTCGAATCTCGAATACGACATTGCGGCCGGCCGGCGCGGCAACCGCGACGTTCACACCTCGAAAACGCTCGCCGAGCTTGCCGGCGCGGAATCCGCAATCGTTGTCAACAATAACGCTGCGGCGGTCTTTCTGGCGCTGAACACGCTCGCGAAAGCCGCCGAAGTGATCGTTTCGCGTGGCGAGCTGATCGAAATCGGCGACGGCTTTCGCATCCCCGACATCATGGCGGAAAGCGGCGCCATCCTGCGCGAAGTGGGAACCACCAATCGCACGAGCATTCGAGATTATGAACGCGCCGCGAGCGAGCGCACTCGCCTTCTTCTCCGCGTGCATCCTTCCAATTTTCGCATCATCGGATTCACCGAGCGGCCCTCGCTCGAGGAACTCGTGACATTGGGCCAGCGTCTGGGCGTGCCCGTATTTGAAGACCTCGGCTCGGGGTGCGTCGCAAATCTCGCGGCAAGTGGAATCTCCGAGCCTCTCGTGCGCGCAAGTTGCGACGCAGGCGTTTCGCTAGTGTCCTTCAGCGGCGACAAATTATTTGGCGGCCCCCAGGCGGGAATCATCGCGGGCAAAAAGGAAATCGTCGAGCGCGTTCGTCGCAACCCGCTCTTCCGTGCCTTGCGTGCGGACAAATTGGCGACCGCGGCGCTCGAAGCTACGCTGAAATCGTACTTGCAGGGTGCGCTCGACGACATTCCGGCGCTCCGAATGATCCGCCTCACGCGCGACGATCTTGCGCGCCGCGCCTGCGCATTCATCGAGAGGCTGCGCGCTTTCGCGGCGCAAGACGCTGATATCGAACGTATCCCCGGATTTTCGGTGATTGGCGGCGGCTCGACTCCCGATCGGCAACTGCCGACTGAGCTCATTTCGATCGCGAGCAAGCGCCATTCCGCCGCGAAACTCGAAGAGCTCCTCCGCCGGCCCACACGCGGCATTCCTGTAATCCCGCGCATCGAAGACGATCGCCTCGTCCTCGATTTGCGCACCGTCTTCCCCGATGAAGAAGACGCACTCGCGTCCGCGCTCGCCGCCGCGCTCTCCTAAATTGGCTTTTCTTCCTTGGCTCTTGGCCAATACATAGAGTTCGCCGTCCTGCTCGAACAGTTTCACGTCCGCTGACTCTCGAACCTTCTGCCAAGGCAGATCCAACCACTTCTTTTCATACTGCTGGATCTTGCCTTTTGGTGTTCCCACCAAATAAAAAATCTCCCGCACCGAGTCCCGCACTTCTTGCAGTATCTCCTCGGTCGGAATGCCGCGATCCATCACCCACATGTGTTTTGCTTTTCCATAGGTCTTCTCGATGTGGTCGAGAAACCCGCGGAGGGAGGATGCGAACCCCAACCAAAATAACCGCTCGTGCCCCACGGTATTGGCTGCTGTAGCCGCGGCGTTGCCGGCGACAACAAGCCTGCCGAGAACAATCACCTGCCGTATGCCGACGTAAGGCCCTCGAGCGCTTCGAAGACACCGGCCATCCTGGCCTTGAAACGCGGCGACGCTTCTGCCATCCGTTCCATCATTTCATTGCCTCCTGGAGGGACCACTTCAGGTTATCTAAAGCCGGTTGATCACGCTCGCCACGCACCCTGCGCCGAATCCGTTATCGATATTCACCACGCTGATGTTCGACGCGCAACTATTGAGCATCGCCAGCAGCGCGGTCAACCCGCCGAAGCTCGATCCATATCCCGTGCTCGTCGGGACTGCGATCACCGGCGCGGCCACCAGGCCCGCAACCACGCTCGGCAGGGCTCCTTCCATCCCGGCCACGCACACAATCACCCGCGCCTCCGCCAGTTGCTTGCGATGTTCCAGCAGGCGATGCAGCCCCGCGACGCCCACGTCGTAAATCGCCTCCGCTCGATTCCCCATCGTTCGCGCCGTGATCAGCGCTTCTTCGGCCACCGGAATATCGCTGGTTCCCGCCGTAACGATCAGGATCAATCCCTTATTGCTCGCCGTGTGATTGCGCTGGATCGAAATCGCTCCGGAAAGTTCGTGAAATTCGGCGGAGCCATTCAGGCGTTTCACTCCGCTGAAAATTTGCTTATTCGCGCGCGTGATCAGAATATTGTGCGACGCCTTCGCTCGCAGCATTCCGCGCACGATTTCAATCACCTGCTTTGTCGTCTTGCCGCGCGCGTAGACCACTTCCGGATAGCCCTGCCGCAGCGCGCGATGATGATCGATCTTGGCGAAGCCGAGGTCCTCGTAAGGCAGTTGCCGCAAGCGCTCCACTGCGTCTTCCATGGTCACCTGCCCGCGCTTTACCGCCTCAATAAATTTTCGAACGTCGCGCTCGTCCATGAATATCTCCGCCGCGATTCTACCACTCGCAATGCCGCTCTTGCCGCAGGCCCTGCGCTCGAGCTCTTTTTGCGCTGCGGCCGACGCTGCGGTCCTGCGGAGATTTGGATCCGTTATGGTAGTTTTCCACTCCTTCCGAAAACATCCACAGCTTCGTATGGTTGACGCGCGCAATAGAGATGGCACAATGCACTCCGCTTCAACCATCCGCCACGAGCTATCCTTGGGATGAAGTCGCGGGCGCTGCTATTTCATCGTCCTTGCGTTGAAGTTTGGCTTAGGCGAAAATAAGGCGAATATGGCTTCCACGGACATCTCTCTCGAACGCCCGCTTCCGCACCACCTGGAAGCTGAACGAAGCATCCTCGGCGCTATTCTGCTGGACAATCACGCGCTAAATGCCGCCGTGGAAAAGATCCGCTCGGAAGATTTTTTTCTCCCGCAGCATCGCCACATTTTCGAGCGCATGGTGCAGCTAGCCGAGAAGCAGCAGCCAATAGACACAGTGACGTTGATGGAGGACCTCGAAGGCGAGGGCAAGCTCGAATCGGCCGGAGGCGTGGCCTACATCGCGCAACTTTCGGACGGCGTTCCGCGGATCAGCAACATCGAACACTACGCACGGATCGTCAAAGAAAAAGCCGTCCTGCGGAACCTGATTCACACGGCGGCGGCGATCCAGGAGCAAGCGATTGCGGCCGGAGACGATGCCGACATCATCCTCGATCGCGCCGAATCCATGATCTTCCAGTTGGCCGAAGATCGCGTGAAGGCCGGGCTGATCGGCGTTAAGGAGTTGGTCCGGGATAATTTCGAGCGCCTCGAAAAAATCTTCAGCGAAGGCCGCCGTATCACCGGGCTTGCAACAGGCTACGCCGGGCTCGACAACGAAACCGCCGGGTTGCAGCCTTCAGAGCTGATTATTCTGGCGGCGCGGCCTTCGATGGGGAAGACGGCCCTGGCGCTGAATATCGCCGAAAATGTTGCGCTCCGCCACCGCGAACCTGCCGCGATCTTCAGTCTGGAAATGTCGAAGGAATCACTGCTGCTGCGCCTGCTGGCGTCCGAATCGCGGGTTGATGCTCACAAATTCCGCACCGGTCACCTGGGCCGCGACGACTGGGGAAAAATCACCACGGCCCTGCGAGATCTTGGAGACGCTCCCCTGTGGATCGATGATTCCGCAAGCTCGACCGTGATGGAGATGGGAGCAAAGGCGCGCCGGCTGAAGCGCGACCGCGGCCTTTCGCTGATGATCGTGGACTATCTGCAACTCGTGGTTCCCTCGACGCGAGGCCGCCAGAGCAATCGCCAGGAAGAAGTTTCGAGCATCTCGCGCGCGCTGAAGGGACTGGCCAAGGAATTGAAAATCCCGATCCTGGTACTCAGCCAGCTCACACGCGCGCCGGAGCGCGAAGAGCGGAAACCCCAGCTGGCGGACTTGCGCGAATCGGGCGCGATCGAACAGGATGCCGACGTTGTCCTCTTCATTAACCGGCCGAATTTTTACAAGACCGACCTGCCAGATGAAGAACGCGCCAAGGCGGAACTCATCATTGCGAAGCAGCGCAATGGCCCGACCGGAAACCTGAATTTTGTCTTCTTGAGCCGCCACACGCGGTTTGAAGAAGCCGCTCCCGATGCGTGGAGTTCCGGCGGACCTGACGAATAAGTGCGGGTAGTATCGTTCCAAGAATCCCACAAATGTGTTTGCCGGCCCTCGCTCGAGGAATCATTTCGATGCAGCCCCGGCTTATACTTTTCGCCGCTCCCGGCGCATAACTGTCCTGTTTTCCTAAGTTAGCGGCCTTTTATGAACCTTTGGGTTTTGCTTCTCAACGCGGCAATGTTTCTGCAACCAAGCCGCGTCATGTTTACCCAAACGATGCGGAGCGCGAGGCGATTTCGAAAAATCGTCACGCGGCGCAAGGGGAGTCTGGCATTCTAAAAGCTGATGTCGAAAGCGGTCCATCGCGGAAGCCGGCCGGTGTGGGCGGAAATTTCCGTCCGAGCGATCCTTCACAATCTGAAGGTGATCCGAAAGCGCGTGGGCTCGAAACGGATGATTCTGGCGGTGGTGAAAGCGAATGCGTACGGTCTTGGCGCGGTGCCCATCTCGAAGGCATTGCAGAAGGCGGGAACGGAATGGTTCGGCGTCACGTGCGGCGATGAAGGCGTTGAGCTTCGCGAGGCGGGCATCCGGAAGCGCATTCTAGTGCTAACGGGTTTCTGGCCTGGTGAGGAAAAGCGGCTCATTGAAAATGATCTCACGCCCACTGTCACGCGGGTCAGCGATCTGCGCCATCTCGAGCGCGCCGCGAAATCAATGCGCAGAAAATCGCGCGTTCGCTTTCACCTGAAAATCAATACCGGCATGAACCGGCTGGGAATATCTCCGGGTGAAGTGGATGAATTCGTGAGCGCGCTTGCCGGTTGCTCGCATATCGAGCTTGAAGGAACGTACACGCATTTTGCATCGGCGGAAGATTTCATGGGGACGCAATCGACCGATCAGGAGAGGGTGTTTCTCGATTGCCTGGGGCGTTTGCGCGCGGTTGGCGTTTCGCCGGGAATCGTGCACTTCGCAAACAGCGGCGCGATCTGTGCGCGGCCGAGCACTTGGGCGGACATGGTGCGCCCGGGAGCGATTCTTTACGGCTATCACCAATCGTTCACTCCTCCAGAAAAGAAACGAGAAATCATGGAGATGATTCCGCTCGAACCATGCCTTTCGCTGCGAGCCCGGATGGTTTCGCTTCGCGATCTGCAGCCCCGAGAGAGCGTCGGCTATGCCGCGAGGTTCGTGGCCGAGCGTCCCTCGCGAATTGGCGTAATCAATGCCGGCTATGCGGATGGCATCCTCCGGCAGCGGACAAATCGAGGCTGCGTGCTTTTGCGAGGCAAGCGCGTGCCCCTCGTCGGCACAATCTCAATGGATTTGACCACGCTCGATGCGACGGATGTACCTGGCGCTCAGATCGGCGACGTCGTCACAATTTACGGCAAGGACGGGAACGCGGCGATTCAGGTGTCCGATGTGGCTCCGGAAATCGGTACGGTGACTTCGGACCTATTGTGCGCCCTCGGCCGGCGGGTGCCGAAGTTTTACGTTTAGGAAATCACGCTGGTCACGGCGCTACCCGGTAATGCGTCCTTCGGCGCGGTAGATGGCCACGCCGCTGAGGAGCTTCGGATAGAAGTCGGTGGATTTCTGAGGGAGCACGTTGCCTCCGAGCGCGATGTCCATCACCTGCTGGACGCGCACCGGATTCAGCAGAAACGTGATTTGTGCGTTGCCTCGGTCAACAGTGGCGATCGCATCGTCCATTTCACGTTCGTATGTGACATTTTTCTCCGCAGCGACAGCTTCCGCCGAAATTCCCAGGCCTTTCTCAAGTACCAGCCTGTGCAGCAGCACGACGTCGAGGCCGCGCTGGGCGTCGGAAACATGGGGCAACGCTTCTTCCAAATCGGCGCCGCGGCTCAGCACAAATAGGTAAAATGCGCCGCGACCGGCATAGGCGCCGATCGCGCGGCGCCCAAGGTGCTGGTTTTCCATGTCCCTCCGAAATTCCGCAAAGCTCGATGCGCGTTCGTCGTCATTCGAGAATGGATAAGCGTACCAATCAAACCACGGCGAGATCTCCGCGCGAAATTTCTCGAAATCAAAATTCGTGAGATTCTGAATCAACCGATGCGTGGGCAGAATCGTGAGGCCGCGAGAATGCGAGTTGACGAAGGCCATCATGGCGAATTCGTGCGCTGCAAGCGGATCGATTTTGCCGAGCTGCTTGCGGCCCTCGTTGCGGAGTTGCAGCGCGGATTCGTAGCGGTGGTGGCCGTCGGCAATGACGAGTTTCTTGCCGGCCATTTCTCTCTGAATTTTGGCAATGAATGCCGGATCGGAAACGGGCCACAAACGGTGCGTGACGCCATATTCATCCCGCAATTCGTTCGGCGCTTTGGCATGGACGATTCCCTCGAGCGCGGTTTCGATCCTGCGCGCCGGATCGTCGTAGAGAAGAAATAGCTGGCCGGTTTGCAAATGGGTGTGGCGCAAGAGCTCGATACGGTCGGCCTTTGGCGCTGAAAGCGTGCGTTCGTGGCGGAAAACAACCTGGGCATCGTAGTCTTCGATGCGGCCGAGCGCAATGAATCCCGTTCGTATGCGGCGCGTTTGCGTTTCAGGAGGAGAATATTCCTGCGAATACACGTAGATACTCGGCGCGGAATCCTGGAGCAGGATTTTCTGGGCGATCCACTCTTCAGCTTTGCGCGCTGCCCGCGTGTAGGCGTTCTCTTGCGGACTATCATCGCGAAGGATTTTTCCCTTTTCGATTGCGATGAGGTTGTAAGGGCTGGCGGCGTAGTAGTGCTCTTGCATCTCCGGGGTGATTTTGTCGTAAGGCTGGGTAAGCACGCGTTCGAGCGCCACGCGGTTCGTATCGTAGCGATACGCGCGAAAAGGTTGAATCTCAGCCATGAGGCCCCGGGATGAAAATTAGGAGCGAGGAAACTGGATATTGTAGCAGCGCGGCAGCATCGAACCAAACGACGGAACCGGCCAATTCGATCAAACATGGGCCAGTGACAATCGAGCCAGCTAGAAATAAACTGTAATCCGTTCGTCTCAATCGGACGCTGCGGGAGAGAATGAGCGAAAACCACAATGGGTTCGGCGACGTGCGCGTCTTGATCTTCGATCTCGATGGCACGCTCATCGATTCGAAGCTCGATTTGACGCTTTCGGTGAACGCCATGCTCGAACACATGCGCTGCAGGCCGCTGGAGCCTGAAAAGATTTACAGCCTCGTTGGGAACGGCGCGCAGGCGCTCGTTCGCCGCGCTCTTGGGGAAGGCTGCACGGATGCGGACGTGGATGCTGGGCTGAGCTACTTTCTTTCGTACTATCGCGCACACATGCTGGACAATACCGTGACGTATGCGGGGGTGCGCGAGGGGCTGGCCATGCTCGCTCGGTATCCGATGGCCGTCTTGACCAACAAGCCGGTTAACTTCAGCCGCGCGATCCTCGATGGACTTGGACTCTCGCAATATTTTCGGGTGGTCTACGGCGGCAACAGTTTTGAGAAGAAGAAACCAGATCCGAGTGGAGTACGGAAGATTTTAGGAGACCTGCGCGCCACGAAAGAGGAAGCCATGCTGGTCGGAGATTCGGGCGTGGACGTGAACACCGCTCGCAACGCCGGCGTCTGGTCCTGCGGCGTTTCCTATGGCATCGGAACGCATACCCTGCGCGCTCATCCGCCCGACATCATGGTTGACAGCCTTACGGAACTTGCAGGGCGCCTGAGTCCCCTCCACTGCTGACCAGCCTCGCTGCTTCCGATTTTATTGGATTTGCGCGCGAAAGGTATTCGCAAGTATCCGGAGAGAAGTACGCCGCGGCCGCTACTGGTGGTAGGCGGATTTGTACCAATCCCAGGTGCGGCGCAGGCCTTCTTCGAAAGGGACGCGCGGTTCGTATCCGAGGACTTCGCGTGCGAGCGATATATCCGCTTGCGAATGGCGAATGTCTCCGTTACGCGGCGGATCGTAGCTAGCTTGAATGCGCTTCCCGGCAATTTGTTCGAGCAGTTTCAAGACTTCGTTCAACGTGATGCGCTGACCGGTGCCTCCGTTGAACACTCGCCCGGAAGCGCCTACGGCCTCGCAAGCGCGCAAGGTTTCGTCCACCACGTTTTCGACGTACGTAAAATCGCGCGATTGCTCTCCATCGCCGAAAACAACCGGCTCTTGCCCTTGGATTGCCGCGAGCATGAAACGTGAAAGCACTCCGGAGTATTGCGACGTTGGATCCTGACGCGGACCAAAGACGTTGAAGTAACGAATGCAGACATTCTCGAGCCCGTACGCACGGCCGAATACATTTGCATAGAGTTCGCCCACAAATTTCGTTACGCCGTACGGCGATATCGGTTCGGCTTGCATGGATTCTGTTTTCGGTTGCGCGGCGGTCTCGCCGTAAGCCGACGAGGATGCGGCGAATACGAATCGCCGTACCTTTGCATCGCGCGCCGCGACCAGCACATTTAGGGTGCCATCGATATTCACATGGTTTGTCTCAATCGGGTCCGCGACGGACCGGGGAACCGATGTCCGGGCCGCCAGGTGGATCACGTAATCCGCTCCTTGCGCGGCCCAACGGATCGCGTTCAGGTCCGTGACCGATCCGATGCGGAAATCAATCTTGGCGCGAACGTTCGCAAGATTGCTTTCTTTGCCGGATGACAAATCGTCGAACGCCACCACGTCGTGGCCGCGGCGCACAAGTTCGTCTGTTATGTTGGAGCCGATAAAGCCGGCACCGCCCGTTACGAGATAGCGCATTCTCAGATTCCTCCGGCGACTCGGAAGCGACACTGAGCTTGGTCGGAGTACAACAGCCGTCTTTTCCAGCTACGATGGCCTAGGTTTGTTG
>JBOGNE010000002.1:0-16636 GCA_050747005.1 Candidatus Acidiferrales bacterium | reverse complement strand
CCTTTGGATTATTCTTGGAAAGCACTTTCGTGATCGCCGCCGTCAAAGTCGTCTTGCCGTGGTCGATGTGCCCAATCGTTCCCACGTTCACGTGCGGCTTGCTGCGCTCGAATTTCTCCTTCGCCATCTCGCGTCACCTTCGTATAAGAACTGCGCGGCAACAGCCGCGTTCAAACCTTGCTTTCGACTTCGTGCTGCGTGGATTGCGCTACCCTTCGGTCTTACCGCCCAACCGCTCGCGTAATGGAGCGGGGGACGGGACTCGAACCCGCGACCATCTGCTTGGAAGGCAGAGACTCTACCACTGAGTTACCCCCGCTCATGCCAATCGCCTCAACTCCGGCTTTCCGAGGGAGCCTGGGACCGGGATTGAACCGGTGACCTCGTCCTTACCAAGGACGCGCTCTACCAACTGAGCTACCCAGGCACAAACCGGCTTCCCCGGGAATCTCAAATTCTGACTCAGGAAGCGTCGCCGGGGAGCGCCGCTTTCGAATTTGACAGCATCACTCTGGACCAGTTCTTCGCCAGCAACCCTTCAACTTCCATTGCCGCCGGATCGGATGAGACGCTGGTGGACGGGGGAGGATTCGAACCTCCGTAGCCCGCAAGGAGCGGCAGATTTACAGTCTGCTGGTTTTAGCCACTCACCCACCCGTCCCGCAGAACATTCGAGGCGCCACCGGGCATCCCGCGAATTCATCGGAGATGCAGACGCCACACTTAAAATCTTCGCCGAGGCACAACTCGTCGTCTCACTCGATGAGCCGAAATAGAACCGAACTGCTATACGGGGCACGTCGCAATGCAGAAAGGGCTCGTGTCCAGAGACACCAGCCCTAGCGCTTCCGTCGCGAGGAAACCAGCCAGCCGCATCCTTAGAATCCAAAAATCCCCGGTCCGTCAAACTCAGCTGGCGGAGGGATTTGAACCCCCGACCCTCTGATTACAAATCAGATGCTCTACCAACTGAGCTACGCCAGCACCGTCAAACCCAACAATACTATCACACGGCAATCGGATTGCAAGAGACTTTCGTAACCCCGCAAAACAAGTGCCATATCGCAACTTACCACAGACTTTGCCGTCTCCGCCATGCCCTATCGAGCAGCGGGTCGCGCGAATTCGGCGTCGTTCAAGTCCACGTTGTGCAACACTTCGCCGAATTTGATGGTAAACGACGATTCGGCGCTGGATTGGTGAATCGTGAAGGGCAGCTTGATCCCATCCACTTCGCGGTAGTCGCCAATGTCTTCGGTAAACGTCGAGACGCGCCCGTCCATATGATGCTGCGAGACCACGCGCACGACCAGACCTGACTGAGCATCGAAATACATTTCATCCGCGCCGCCTTCCGGCAGAGTTGCTTCGACCACGTACGCATCATGGGCGTCAATTTTTTCGGTTCCAGTGAACGTGAATTTCGCGTACAGCTTGTGCAAATCAAGCGGATGGTAAAAGTCCGCGTCGCGCTTGGCCTCGAGCAATTCCGCGCCGGACTTCATCTGCAAACCATTTTGCGGATCATCCGACCATCCCATCGTTCCATCGAATCCCTGGCGAAAGGCGGAGCCCGCGATGATTACCGCTATCAAGGATTTGTTCGGGGCTTTCTCATGAATCATCACTGTGCCGGAGAGATTCATTGCCGGAATATCGATCGTCCCCAGCGACGTTCGCGAATGGAGTTTCTCCCAAGCTGCAGCTCCGCCAATCGCCTGTATGTAGCGCTCGATAATGTCATCGGCGCGGTGACTTTCTGCCGCTGCAGCCGGCGCCGCAGACTCGGCCGGCTTTGAAGACGCCGGACCTTGCGCGAACGCCGTGAAGTTCGCCGCGAAGATCGAAGCGAAGACAATAATGACCGTTACGCTGAACTTTCTCATTGGTTCTTTCCGGCGGATTCCGATGGCGGCAGCTAAGGCCAATTCTGTGAGGGCGATCTCCCTACTATCCATTGGAAGCAAGAGCCGCGCGCCGGGTTGTCAAGGCTTGTAGACGCATTTGCTGTCCGAACGTGAGCGTCTTCTCATGGCCGCCCAAGACAGCGGCCAACGCGGAACTTTACACTCGATTGTCCGAAACCTATACTCGATTTGTCTGTGCCACTCTCTTCAACAAAGCGAGCGTTGATCGCAGTTGTCGTGGTTCTTTGTCTTTGTGCCGCAGGCGCGGCAATTTACCTGCACCACGTTCGCAGGCTCGGGCCGGCAGCAACTTCCGGACCACCGCCCGATCTGCTCGGCCAACTCCCTGCGAATGCGCCTGTAATCGCTTATGTCGACGTGGCCGCGCTTCGCAAGCTGCAAGATTCGCAGCTTCTAACCAAGCTCGGCACGGGCGGACCTGGAGTTCAAAACGATGCGGATTATCGGACGTTTGTGAGAGGGACCGGCTTCGATTACACGCGCGACCTCGATCGCGCCGCAATCGCCTTTTGGCCTGCGAGCCTCGATCCGACGGCCGCCGGCGTGGCGGAGGATAGAACGCTCGCGATTGCCGATGGGCGATTCGACGCGGCGAAAATCAAATCGTACGCGCGGCAATCGGGAGGAAAGGCTACAACCCAGGGTTCGCGCACCGTGATGGAGGTTCCCGGCACTCCTCCTGTGGCGTTCGAGTTTTTGTCACCTACGCGGATTGCCATTGCCAGCGGCACGAAGCCGGCGGATCTTTTGGCAATTTCGACGGCACGATCTCGCGACCCAGCGATGCAGGCCGGGATCGACCGCGTGGCCGGAGCGCCGATTTTTGCTGTTGCGCGGACGGACGATCTGCCGGCCAGTTTTTACGCGGCTCTGCGCAATTCGTCGCAGCTCGACAAACTCGCGAGGAGCATCAAGGGCCTTACGCTCGCCGGGAAACCCGATGGAGACAATTTGGAAGTCGCGCTCGATGCCGAAAGCGACTCGATGAAGAATGCGTTTGAGATTGCCACGCTTCTGAGCGGCGGACGATTGTTCGCGTCGATGGCATTGGCCGATCCAAGAAACCGGCGGCAGATGACGGCGGAGCAAGCTGCATTCCTGAGCGCACTGGCCAGTCAAACGAAAATCAGCCACGATAAGAACTGGGTGAGGCTAAGCCTCGCCCTCACGCCCGAAATGCTAGGCGCTGCAAGATCGTCACCCTCAAGCCTGCCTGGGTCATACGCCCAACACTGAGCTAGCATTGTACCCTGGAAATATGCTTGCATGAGCAGGGCGCAGCAAGCAGCGCCCCTACAATGAGTTGCGCGGAGTTATTGAGCTTATTTCTCGGACGGGACACAGGGAGGCGGCTCGATTGATGGGGGTCTCTGAAGATTATCCGATACCTCGCAACTATAATGACGCCTACCATCTTTTTGGCGACGGAGTGGCTGTTCCCGTCGTAGCTTGGCTCGAAAAACATCTTTTGAGACCCCTCGCGCTTCGCAAGAAACTTAATCAAGCCGCGTAATCCATGCCTCGACAACCAAGCACCCGTAATCAGAAGCAAGGTCCGCCTTCCGATATAATCGCAATCCGGAACAAAAAGAGTTTCTGGATCAAGAAGTTGCGGGCAAGGTTACCCGGGCCCAAAGGCTCGAAAGATTGGCAAGCAAACGTTTCCAGGATTTTGCCGGCGAGGTTCCAGCGAAGCCCCGTGCGGATGAGGAATAGAGCCCTCCAGCTTGATCCGCTGCATCAAAGGGGCAGTTGTTTCACTCCCTTCATTTCTTTACACCAACGTCCGCTTGCAGAACCAATTTTGTGTCTTTAAGATGTGCGGATGGATTTTCAGAGCAAAAGAAGCTCGAATCGGCGCAAACCCAAGGAATAAAACGAATTGGAACGATTTATAAACGCACACGTTTAATTGGTGAAGGGCCTTTCAAGCGAAGAGTGCAGCGCGCAGAAGTACGTTTTGATGAAATCTCAGGCTCTTCGGACGCCGGTTGGTGGATCCAGCAGGCAAATAATTTTGGTGGTTGAAGGAAGGAGTAAGATCGAGGCTGCTATCGTCTAGCTTAGGTGTCGCCAGCAGGAATTAATCGGCGGCGGAACTGGATGGAGCGGAACTGGCGTTGCGGAGATAGCGCCAGGGATTGATGGGCGTGTTGTAGATGCGGACTTCGTAGTGAACGTGCGGGCCTGTGGAACGGCCGCTACTGCCTTCGTACCCGATGACATCGCCGCGCTTGACGCGCATGCCCACCTGCGTATTGAAACCCGAAAGGTGCCCGTACCACGTGGCGACTCCGAAGCCGTGATCGATCACTATAAGGCGGCCGTAACCGGCTCGGCGTTCCGCGACGGCAATGATACCGTCAGCCGTTGCGTGGACCGAATCGCCGAAATGCGAAGCGATGTCCATCCCGGCGTGGAAAGCGCCTTCGCCGCTGAATGGATCCAGACGCTCGCCGAAATGTCCCGTGATCTCGCCAACGACAGGCCACAGCGACGGTACGATTCCGAGTTCGCTGAGCTCGGGTGCCGGAAGAAGGCGCAAGCCGTTGCTCGAAAGAGCGACAGCCGTGGCGTTCTTCTGAAGGTAGCTAAACTCATCCATGGAAAGCTGATATTGCACGTCCGGCTCTTCAGGAACGTCGGTTAGTCCAAAGGGAGTCTGCCGGAAGCGACTAATGCCGTAGGCCATGGCGACTTCGCTGGCCAGTGACTGCAAGGAGCTGAGGCGCTGGTTGGTGTCCTTCACCTGCGTCTGAAGCTCGCGATACTGCACCTGCAGGCTGTCCTGATCGCGGCGAAGCGAATTGTAGTTCGTGACCTTCCAGAGCATCCGCGTGTAGGACGTAACGCCGGCCGCAATGGTAATGCCGCCCACGATGGCGAAGACGATCAAGAGATGCAGGACGTAGAACGGCACGCGCATCCGCTTCATGCCACCGGAGACGTTCGAAGCAATAAAGAACGTGTAATTCTTGTTCTTCATGGTCGTTTGTTAGATGCCCGGAGCAAAAGTCTGGCTCGGTTTGGCCGAAAGCCGCGAGCCCTCATCGCGGTTAGCCGGTCGCCTGAGTTTGAACCGAGAGTCCTGGTTCGAAACCCGGCGAATTGTAACCAGCGACTTACCGACGGTCAACCCTAATTTTACATTTCGCATAGTCGCGCCAGACTCGCTTCTGTCTTAGTCGCAATCTATAATCCGGGTATTCCTTGCTCTTAAGGTTAGCGTGGAGCGACTCTCGAAACAACTGTACAGACGGACAGGATGGACGCAGAACGTCACTTGATCGAGAGAATCGCGCACGCAGTGCCGTCCGTGCCGGGACGTGAACTCCGGCTCGGGATAGGCGATGACTCGGCTTTGATCAGGCCGAAGCGGCGTGCTGAATTGGTTTTGAGCTGCGACACGTTCCTTGAAGGTGTTCATTTCCTCGAGAATGCGCATCCGCCGGAATCGGTCGGCTACAAGTCTCTCGCGCGAGCCGCCAGCGACCTGGCAGCCATGGGCGCGACACCGCGGTTTTTCCTGATGACGCTCGCTCTTCCGGCACGGAGCACGGGAGGGTGGCTGAACGCTTTCCTTCGCGGCCTCGCGAGAGCAGCCCGCGAATTCAATATGAGGCTCGCCGGCGGCGATACCACGAAGAGCGCGACAATCTCGATCGGCATGACAGTGATTGGCCAAATCCCAACGGGCCGCGCGGTCAAGCGAACGGGCGCGCAGGCAGGAGACCTTGTATACGTCAGTGGCACACTGGGCCGCGCGCAACTCGGGCTAGAAATAATGCTGGCCGGTTTTGGCCGCCAGAAGAAGTTCCGTCGTTTGTTGGCGGCTCATCTCTACTCGCGAATACCGATGGGCTTGGGAGCGTGGCTGGCGAATCATCGCGCGGCTTCTGCGATGATGGATATCTCCGATGGGCTATCGACCGATCTAAGCCGCATGTGTGATGCAAGCGGAGTGGGCTCGCGCGTCTGGTCCAGCCGCGTACCGTGTGTATCGCTGCCGCCAGGCTTGCCAAGCGCGCTTCGAGCCCGGCTCAATCCCCTGGAAATGGCGCTGCACGGCGGCGATGACTACGTCCTGCTCTTCACGGTTCCGCGCCGGAAAGAGAAGCGATTGCAAGCGGCGCCGGGATTCCGCAATCTAACGGCCATCGGAGAAATCACAAGCGCCCGAAAAATTCTCCTTACGGATGAAGACGGCCGCTCCACACCACTCATCTCTGGCGGCTGGGATCCCTTTCGCAAGAAATAATTAGAAACTGCCAAGCGTAGCTAGTGTCGTATCCCGAAAGCATAAGCAGGGCGCAGCAAGCAGCGCCTCTACAATGAGTTGCATGACCGGAGTTATTGAGCTTATTTCCGGGACGGGCCACCAGCTACCGGGGTCTCGGAGGGGCGGCTATGGCAGGAGCGGCGGCGGCTGAGCTTATCTGCGGTTTCGGTGCGGGAATTGTGGGCGCAGCGATCTTACGCAGCGGCTTCGAAGGCGGGCTCTGCGACGCGGCGGGAGTCGCGAGTCCTTGTTCGGTGACGTCCGCGGGCGGTGCCGTATCCGGCACGTCGGTTTGCACGTGCTCCGTCAACGCAGTTTTTTCGAGCGGCACGACATTCGGGAAGTTTTCCACCGGCATTCCCTGTTCCGCTCCTTGCATGAATTCGAGCCAGATCGGCAGCGCCGCCCGCGCTCCCGTTTCTTTCTTTCCGAGTGACACGCGTTTGTCGTCGTTTCCCACCCAGACACCGGCGGTAAGTTGTGGCGTAAATCCTATGTACCATGCATCGGTGAAGTCGTTCGTCGTGCCAGTCTTTCCCGCCGATGGCCTCCCCAATTCCTTCGCGCGAATGCCGGTGCCGAATTGCACCACGTCTTCGAGCATCGCAACCATCGTGCGGGCAACCTCGGGAGGAATCACGTCGGTGACTTTTGGCCGGTCCTCCTCGAGCAGCGCGCCGTCGTAAGAAGTTACGCGCCGGATGTAATGCGGCTCGATGTGGATACCGTCATCGGGAAACGTCGTGAAAGCGGATATGTGTTCGAGCGGGGTGAGATCGGCTGCGCCCAGTGCGAGCGGCAGATAAGGCGGAAGCGGGCTGGTGATCCCGAATTTGCGCGCGAGCTGAATCACGTTTTGCACTCCCACTTTATCCAGCAAGCGCACGGCGGGGACGTTGCGGGAATCGGCGAGCGCGCGCCGCAGCGTGATGCGGCCCTCGAATTTGTCGTCATAATTCTTCGGTGAATAAGCCTGGCTGCCGCTGTGATACGTGACCGGCTCATCCACCACAGTATCGAACGGGGTCAGGCCATCCTCGAAGGCTTGCGTGTAGACGTACACTTTGAACGAGCTGCCCGTCTGGCGCATTGCTTGCGTCGCGCGATTGAATTTCGATTGCTCGAAGTCGTAGCCGCCCACCATGGACTTGATTTCGCCGGTGGAGTTGTCGATTGCCAGCAGGCAGGCTTGCGCCGACGGTTCCTGTTCGAGCTGAACGCTCGCCGTGAGACCGGACAAGTTCTGAATCGAAACGACGACGAGATCGCCAATTTTCAGAAGACTGGCCGGAGATTTGCGCCCGGTCCACGCAAAATCCGCTGGCGTCAGCATCGCGTGATACGCGCCAATCTTGATCGTCGTGAGCGTTGCTTGAACGTTCGTGACCAGGCCCGTGACGTAATCGCCCTTCGCGATCGGCCCGCGCCAATCGTCGTTCTGATAACCATCCAGCGTGCCGAGATGATCCGCGAGAATGTTTGGAAGGTTTCCGCGCCATCCGTGGCGGCGGTCATAGGCGTGCAGCCCATCCCGAACGGCTTTATCCGCTGCTTTTTGCATGCCCACATTGAGTGTGGTGTAAACGCGCAAGCCCTGTTCGTGAACCGCCGCCGTCCCGTAGGTGTGCTCCAGATATTGCCGGATTTCTTCGACGAAATAGGGCGCGAGATCGTTGCGCGGCGCCGAAATGTGCAGACCGAGCGGCTCTTTGATGGCCGCCTGGGCTTGCGCCTCCGTAATCTTTCGATCGTGCGCCATCAGCGAGAGCACCAGGTTGCGCCGTTGAAGCGCGCGCTCGGGATGGGCGGTGGGCGAGTAGATTGGTCCGCGGATCATCGCCGCCAGCAAAGCTGCTTCCGGAACGGTAATCTGCCCGATGGGCTTATCGAAGTAATATTCGGACGCCGCCTCGAAGCCGTAATTCCCGTTCCACAGATAGACCTGATTGCAGTACATCGTCAGGATCTGCGCCTTGGTGTAATGCCTTTCGATCTGAAGCGCGAGGATGGTCTCTTCGATTTTGCGATGAAAACTTCTGTCGGCGCGGTTAAGAAAAAGGCCGCCCGCTAGCTGCATGGTGAGGGTGCTGGCGCCTTCGGCGGCGCGGCGGCGCGCGACGTCGCGCCACGCAGCTTCGAGAACGCGTGGAAAATCCACGCCCCAATGCTCTTCGAAGTGCTGGTCTTCGGTGGTGAGAATCGCATCCTTCAGGACTTTGGGAATCTGCTCGTAGATGAGAAGAATGCGCCGCTGCAGGGCGAATGTACCGATCGATTCTCCGTCGTCGGAGTAAAGCTCGGTGACTGTGTTCGGGCGATAGTCTTCAAGCGCGTGAATTTCCGGCAAATCGCTGGTGTAAACGAAAAGCAGTCCCACGGCCGCGCCGAAACCGACCGCGCAAATCACCAAAAACGTGAATGCAAGACGCCCAAAGAGCGTCCCGCCTCCGATCTTCATCGTTGCGCGATAGAATCGATCCATCGAAAGTACATTCTATCGCATTGCCGAAGCACCTGCTGAGACGGCGCTTGTCCGATGTTCCAACTTGCGCGGCTTCAATCCGAGTGCACGCGACATGCGCGCATATGCCCATCGACGGTTCACTCGCTCGCCACGATCGCGTCGGCTTCGATTTCGACCAGCATCTCCGGCGCAACAAACTGGCTCACTTCGATCATCGAGCACGCCGGAAGAATCTTCGCGAAAAATTCGCCGTGGGCGCGGCCGACTTCCTGCCAATCTGCGATGTGCCTCAGAAATACTCGCGTACGGACGACATCGGAAAGTTGAGCTCCAGCCTTGCTGAGTGCGGACTCGATATTTCGCAAAGTCTGCACCGATTGCGTGTAGGCATCTCCTTTGCCAACAATTTCTCCGCTCGCATTCGTCGCCGTCGTGCCCGCAACGTACACATGCGAACCCACGCGCACCGCCCGCGAGTAGCCGACTATCGGCTCCCATGGTGTTCCGCTCGATACATTCGTCCTTTGCATGAGGGCCTCCGATGGCTTATCCGATGCTCTGATGCGTCGCTTGGATGGCGACCGGCGCAAGAAACGTCGCCGCCTTCATCGCACCACCCTGAAGAAATGCGGTGCCGCGAATCGCTGGACAGAAATTCGCGAAGTCTCTAATCTTAAGCAGGCCGCGAATCCCGCAGGGAGAAGAGATCGCTCATGAAGTGCAACAACATCCTCGAAGCGATGGGCAACACCCCGCTAATCCGGCTGAACTGCATCGCTAAAGATTTCGCCGCCGAAGTATACGTCAAAGCCGATTATCTGAATCCGGGCGGATCCGTAAAGGACCGCATCGGCGTCTCGATGATCGACGAGGCCGAACGCAAAGGTTTGCTCAAACCCGGCGGAACGATCATTGAAGGAACCTCAGGCAATACCGGCATGGGACTCGCGCTCGTCGCGGCTGTTCGGGGATACAAAGTGGTCTTTACCATCACCGACAAACAATCGCGCGAAAAAATCGACCTCCTGAAGGCGTTCGGCGCGGAAGTGGTTGTGTGCCCCACGGCCGTCGAACCCGAGGATCCACGCAGTTATTATTCCGTCGCCAAGAAGCTCGCCCGCGAGATTCCAAATTCCTTCTATCCGAACCAGTACGAAAATCCAATGAATCCCGAGGCGCATTATCAAACCACCGGCCCCGAAATCTGGAAGGACAGCGAAGGAAAAATTACGCACTTCGTTTGCGGAATCGGTACCGGCGGAACGATCAGCGGCGTGGGCCGTTACCTGAAGGAACGCAATCCCGGGGTAAAAATCATCGGCGTCGATCCGATCGGGTCGCTCTATTACGAGTTTGCCAAAACGGGCAAAGTCGGCAAGGCGCTGACGTATGTGGTCGAGGGAATTGGCGAGGATTTCTTTCCGGGAACCATGAATATGAAAATCCTCGACGACATTCTGCAGGTGAATGACGAGGAGTGCTTCGTCTGGGCGCGGCGGCTTGCGAAGAAGGAAGGAATTTTCACCGGAGGTTCGGGCGGCGGATGCATCTCCGGAGCGTTGCGCGTGGCGCGCGAGTGCCAGAAAGGCGACCTCGTCGTTGCATTTCTCCCCGATTCCGGCACGCGTTACCTAAGCAAGGTTTATAACGACGCCTGGATGCGCGAGCACGGCTACGCGGATTCGGAAGTCGCCCTTCGAGTGGCGGACGTGATTCGGGCGAAGCGGCAAAACGGCAAGGCGCGAGAAATGATCGTGGCGCGCCCCTACCAAACCGTGTTTCATGCGCTGCACACCATGCAGCAGCAGGACATTTCGCAGTTGCCGGTCTTTGAAGAGGACCATTCCATCGGCGCTGTATACGAGGACCAGATTCTCAACCTCGCGCTGCAGGGCAAGGATCTGCGCAAGCTGGTGATCCGCGAAGTGATGGGCGAGCCTCTGCCTCAGGTGCCGCACAACGCGCCCGTCGAGCGCGTGACCTACATCTTGAGCCACGAGGGTCCGGCGGTATTCGTTGAAATGAGCGACGGCAAGCTCGAAATTCTCACGAAATTTGACCTGATGGACACCATTGCGGGCCTCGTCGGACAGAAGCGCTAGGCAGCGTGCCCAGCCCGCAACTCGCTTGAACTACTCCGTTTTGATATTCTGTCCGAATTCATATGCGCATAGATGACTTCAATGAACGTCTGAAGCACGCTGTCCTCGTCGCCGACGGGGCGATGGGCTCGCTGCTCTACGAGTCGGTCGGCCCACAGCGCTGCGTCGACGAACTGAACGCGTCGCATTCCGACGCGGTTTTTCGCGCTCACCAGGCGTACATCGATGCCGGCGCTCATCTCATCGAGACGAACACGTTTGGAGCGAATCGCGAGAAGCTCGAGCAGTTTGGCATGGGCGAGCGCGTCATCGAACTGAACCATCGAGGAGTAAAGATCGCGCGAGAAGCGCGAGAAGCCGCAAAACACGACGTGCTGGTTGCGGGATCGATTGGCCCTCTCGGCCTGGTTCGTCAGGTGCGTGAATTGCCCCATGAGGAGATGGCCGCCATTTTTCGCGAGCAGGCAGGTGCGCTCGAAGAGCGCGGCATCGATCTTTTTCTGCTCGAAACGTTCAGCGATATCGACGAGTTGCTGGCGGCGATCGACGCCTTGCGCTCGTTTTCACGGCTTCCCATCATCGCGCAGCTTACCTATTCGGAAGAAGGCGAGACTTTCGGCGGGACCCGCCCCGTGGATGCGTGGGACAAATTAAGGCACAAGGACGTGCAGGCGGTCGGCGCGAATTGCACCATCGGTCCCCAGCTTTTGCTGCCGGTCCTGCGCGCCTTGGCGGAATGCACGCAACTTCCGCTGACCGCCATGCCGAATGCCGGTTTCCCCAAGCGCATTGGAGATCGCACGGTGTATCCGCGTTCGTCCCCGGAATATTTTGCGCTTTTTGCGCAGGAGGCCGCCGAAATCGGCGCGCGAATACTGGGGGGGTGCTGCGGAACGACGCCGGAGCACATTCACGCCATTGCCGAGGCTGTGAAAAAACTTCAGCCGGCAAAATCGCAGGGAAACAAATCCGGGCACGCTCCCGTTGAGATTCTCGAGGCGCGCGAACGAACGCGAAGGATCGCGGCGCGCGAACCGGAAAGCAAGCTATGGCGCAAAATCCAGGCGGAGCAGTTCGCAATTTCGGTGGAAATCGATCCGCCAAAGGGCGTCTCGATTGAGCGCGTGATCGATCAGGTTGGCCGGGTGATGGCTTCCGGTCAGGTGGACTCGATCGACATCAATAGCGGCACGCTGGCGCGCGTCGGCATGGATGCGATGGTGCTCGCGGGCGCGCTCGAAGCGCACGGGTTCGAGACCATTCCGCATCTGACGACGCGCGACGCCAACATTATCGGCCTGCAGGCGACATTGCTCGGAGCGTGGACGATTGGCGGAGTGCGGAACGTACTAGCGATTACAGGCGATCCGCCATCGCTCGGCGATCATCCGGAAACAAGCGGCGTTTACGAAGTGGATTCGATCGGTCTGGTGAAAGTGCTTGCGCGTCTGAATCAGGGCACGGATTGGGCCGGCAAGAGCCTTGGAGGCGCAACGAATTTCACCATCGGCGTGGCCGTGAATCCCGTTGCGGAGAATCTGGACGAGGAAGTTGAGCGTTTCGCCGCAAAGATCGAAGCTGGCGCGCATTTTGCGATGACGCAGCCCATCTTCGACCCCGAGCACTGGCATAAATTCCTCAAATGCCTCGGCGGTAAATCTTCCGTTCCGGTAATCGTTGGATTGTGGCCGCTAACCAGCTTTAAACAGGCTATGCGGCTGAACAACGAAGTTCCGGGCATCGTGATTCCTAAAGCGACCCTCCAGGAATTGGAAAAAGCCGGAGACGCGGCGCGCGCGCGCGGCTTCGTGCTCGCCCGTCGGATGCTCGACTGGGCTCGGACCGCGCGCAGCTACGGAATAGCCGGTGCGTATCTCATAGCGCCCTTCAAACGATACGAGGAGATACTCGAAATTTTCGATTAATTCATCGCGCGGGCAGCTTCAGAAAAACCAGAAGCGCTTTTTGTGCGGCGGCGCGGTTGCATCCGGAGTCAGGCCAAGGTCGTCAGCAAGTTCGGGCACGAAGGGCAGCGGCTGCCCGTCAAATGCCGCACGAGGATTATCCACGAAAAGAGCCTGCGCCACGTTCTCTCCGTGGACTTTCGCGACTTCATCGAAAGCCTCGCGCAATCGCGGCGGCCGCGATAAAACGTTGTGCGCATCGGAAGCCACAAAGTGTACGGCCCCAGCGCGCAGCCATTCGCTCGTTGCCTCTTGCGCCGAGCGTCCAAACTTTCCCGCGATCGATTGCGCCGTGACTTGCGCGTAACACCCCTGCCGCAGCCATCGAAAAAGTCTTTCAGGTTGCGAGCGAATCAACGGATTCCGCTCCGGATGTGTGATGATCGGATGAAGGCCGCCGAGTTGCAGTTCATGGAGCGCTTGATCGAGCGACGGAGGAATGGAATAAGCGGCGAATTCGACCAGCAAATAATCCTTTTGATTGAGCGTATAACGGTCGGGCGCGGACCGAATATCCTGCAGGTTTTCAAAGCTCAAATGGAAGTCGCAGCCAGTGGCTAGGACAAGGCGGCCTACAAAGCGGCTCGCAATCTCGTCCCGGCGCTGCCTCACTAATTCGGGAACAAACTTGTGATTCGGGTGGGCATGGGGCGTCCCGATCACGTGGGTAATCCCATCCGCGATCGCCATCTCCGCCATCTCGCAGGACATCTCGAGAGAGTCCGCGCCATCATCGATGCCGTACAGGATATGGCAGTGAATATCGACCATGCGAAATCGAGAATATCGCAGACCTAGTGAGATGACAACGAAGCGGGCCCACTCTACTATCCCGACTTTTAGGGACAACGCATGACTCAACAGGTAACCGTCCCGTGCCACGTTCCTTTGTGGGCGCGAGGATTCTTGCTATATTCGTCCTTTGTCTGCACCGTTGCCGCTGTGCTGTGCGACGTACGCATGCATCGCAATCAATTAGAGTAGAGAGGAATACGAATGGGCGCCGAGCGCAAACCGGAATTCTTTGCCGGAAAAAACATCAAGATCGGAATCATTGGCTGTGGCTACGTCGGGCTGCCGCTGGCGCTCCGGTTCGCGGACGTCGGCCAGCGCGTCACGGGCTTTGATCTGGATCGTTCCAAGGTCGAGAAACTGAACGCCGGCCAGTCCTACATCCAGCATATTTCGGGAGATCATATCCGCCAGCACGTCGAGGCGAAGCGCTTCGACGCCACGACGGATTTCGCTCGCATTCGCGATATGGATGCCGTTTTGATCTGCGTTCCAACGCCGCTTGACGAGCGCCGCGAGCCGGATTTGAGCTACGTCGAGAATACGGCCATCGCCATCGCGCCGCATCTGCAGAAACATCAGCTCATCGTGCTGGAAAGCACCACATACCCTGGCACCACGGAAGAGCTGGTTCAGCCCATCCTGGAAAAGAGCGGCTTGCGATGTCCCAAGCCCGAAGCAAATGGTACGGGCGCCGAAAACATCCCGACCGACTACTATCTGGCGTTCTCCCCGGAACGAGAAGATCCGGGAAACAAACAATACGGGCTCGCGCAAATTCCAAAAGTCGTTGGCGGCGTAAATCCGCAGAGCGGACGCGCGGCAGTCAATCTCTACGCGCAGATCGTCTCGCGCGTGATTCCCGTCACGTCCACTCGTGCGGCGGAAATGGTTAAACTTCTGGAAAATATCTTCCGCTGCGTGAACATCGCTCTCGTAAATGAACTGAAGCAGCTTTGCCTGCGCATGGGGCTGGACATCTGGGAAATCATCGATAGCGCGGCGACCAAGCCTTTCGGCTTTATGCCGTTTTACCCGGGACCCGGGCTCGGCGGACATTGCATTCCCGTGGACCCCTATTACCTTTCGTGGAAAGCGCGCGAATACGATTTCGCGACGCGCTTCATCGAACTGGCGGGCGAAATAAATACCGCGATGCCGTATCACGTGGTTGACGCCGTAGCCGCCGCTCTCAACGAGCAGCAAAAAAGCCTCAAGGGCTCGCGTGTGCTGATGCTCGGCGTCGCCTATAAGAAAGACGTGGACGACCTGCGCGAATCTCCTTCGCTGCGGCTGCTGGAGCTGCTGACCGAACGCGGCGCGAAGGTCGATTACAACGACCCCTATTTCCCTTCGCTCTTCAAGATGCGGCACTACGATTTTTCCAACCTGCGATCGACCGCCATCACCGCGGAGCGTCTCGCGAGCTACGACTGCGTCCTAATCGCGACGGATCATTCAAGTTACGATTACGACGCCATCGTGGATGGAGCGAAACTTGTCGTGGATTCACGCAACGCAACCCGCAACGTCAAGCAGCACCGCGAGAAAGTCGTTCCCTGCTGAAGCTCGGACCTAGGTTTTTCCGGGCAGCTTGTGGGCTTGCCGCAGCCACGGCGCTGAGTGGCTGTTTACTGAAAAAGCGAATCTGGATGAATCGTTCCATTGCCGCGAGCGCCGCGGGACGCTATGGTGTTGGCCTATGGACTCCCCACTGCCGCCCCGGAAAGAAAAGTCTAGCTGGCCTTCCGACACGGGACGCCGCCGCAGCATGCGCGTCCTTTTGAGCGTCCCAATCACCGTGGCGGGGAAAATGGACGACGGCAAGGATTTTCGGGAAGAGACGCTCACACTGGTTGTCAATGCACACGGAGCGTTGATTTCGCTGAACGCGCGCGTAAAGCCCGGGCAGAAGATTACGATCGCCAATTCCGTCACGCAACAGTCTCAGGAATGCCGCATTGCCTATCTGGGAAATTCACAGGGAGGAAAAACTCAGATGGGCGTCGAATTCGTCAGCCCTTCGCCAGCATTTTGGCACATTGATTTTCCCCCGGATGATTGGGTTGTGCCGGACAACTAGATTCCCTCCGCGCCGCCGGCGTTGCGGAGCCTACTGCGGCGCGGACACCAGCGCAGCCTCAACGCTTCCGAACGGCAGATCGGCTCGTATCCGAACCGGCGTGCGAGCCGGGTCGTGCGCCAGCCAAATCGAAAAGTTGATGCCTGGTACTTCCTTGCCGTACCGTGATAGATGGATTGAGATCCTCGACGCCGAATAGTTTCCCGCAGGCACGGCGACGGATTCTGCCGCTGTTTCCAGGCGCGCATGCACCTCGTAGAGATTCTGGCCGTCGTAGACCAGAGCGGTGCATTGGGGCGTTTTCTGCCAATCGATCGCGCGCAGCGCATATAAAGCTCCTAGCGGGTCCCGCGTGCCCGGCAGCACGACGACACCCGGACCAGGAATGCGCGCCGCCCTTCCCTTGGTTACGAAGCGCAGAACTTCATCCTGCTTTTTTCCCAGTTCGTCGAAATACATCTCGTACTGGCGGCTTTCGAGAGTTCCTGTATCGGTGTAGGAATCGAACTGATCGTCAATAGCAAAGAGCGACCGCACCGGGCTCAGCGTGTGAATCTGTGCGCGAAAATGCCACGTGCTCCACCCAAAAAGATCGCGCCGCTCGGCTACGCTCAAACGCACGCTTGCCGCGCTCGCGAAGGTGGCCCAGGACGCCTGATAATTCAGCGATTCGCCAACGCGAAACGGCATCGCTAGGACGCTGGCGACAGCCGGCTCCGGATGCTTCGCGGCAGAAGGCTTGCGCCGGGACGATTGCGCGCCGATCGTGGCGCACGGTCGGGCCGCGCAGGGATTAACGCACAACATCAGCAAAAGCCCGGCGCAAACAGCCGGGAGGGAAATTCCGCGCGAGCAAATATTGATTTTCAACGTCCTTGAGGCAGGTATGCGTCAAACGCGTGAAATAAAACTTCAACGGTCATCCAGCGCATCTTGCCCGTTTTCGCCTGGCCGGGCTATAGTCAAGCGTACTTGAAACAACACATCGAGGCCATCGTACCTGGAAAAGACGGCTGTTGTACTC
>JBOGNE010000001.1:0-55753 GCA_050747005.1 Candidatus Acidiferrales bacterium | reverse complement strand
CGTCCATTCGAGCCGAGCGCTTTGATGCGAGCGAAAATCGTGGCCGCAGCTTTTCCGCTGATGCTCTGATAGGCAATCGCTTCGAGCAGAGCTTCGTAGGGCGACTGGCCGGCATCGGCATCGAGTTGAAATGCCAGCGTTCCGGCAATCAATTCCGCAAGACGCTCGTCGCACGCAGAAAGAGTTTGGATGGCCTTTTCGTAATCGAATGGAATAGGTGGCTTTTCAGGCGCAGGCATAGTGGCTATGTATGATGCAACTGGAACGTTCGGGATGCGAAGAAGTGTTTTTGGAAGCCCGGAAACCTAGCGCCATAAAGCGTTTCGATTTTTAACATCCGCATGCTATAAGCGAGTTGTTACTCCCTCTTCCGATGCCAACAATTTTTCAGGATTTGTGCGTCTGCGTCCGGAAGAAAGTGTGAACGGATGAAGAAGAAGCGGCTGGGGGAAATCCTCCGCGAACGCGGCCACGTCTCCGCGACGGACCTGAGCAAGGCAATTCAGGACCAGCAGGGCAAGCTCATCCATTTGGGGGAGCTGATGCTGCAGCGTGGCGTCGTACTGAAGAAGGACCTCGTCTCGGCTCTCACCGAAGTCTCACACATCCCGTATCTCGACTGCACGGCCCTCGAAGTGAAGCCAGAAATCCTGAAACTCATTCCGCGCGCGATGGCCAAACGCTGCGGCGTCGTGCCGATTGAATTGCTCGGGACGAAACTCGTGGTCGCGATGGCCGAGCCGCAGAATCTGCAAATGATCGACGAATTACGATTCAAGACTGGGACGGAGATCGTGCCGCGCCTGGGCTTTCACGGCGAGATCGATGCGGCGATCGACAAGTTTTACGGCCGGGCTGACCCTGCCGAACCGACAGGGCCGGTTGTTGCCGAGCGCATCGTGGTGTCGGATGAAGACACCGACATGGAATTCATCTCCTCAAGCTCGCAACAGCGGAACGTCGACGCGATGCGGGAAATGCAGGCGGAGCTGCTGCAGAAATCGAAGACCACGCCGGCCGTGCATCTGGTGGCCGCGATGATTAAAACAGCAAGCGCCAAGAGGGCCAGCGACATCCATATCGAGCCGCAAGCCGGGGACACGGCGGTCCGGTTTCGCGTGGATGGGATGCTGAGGGACTACGAGCAAATCCCGAAAGCCTTGCAGAACTCCGTCGCATCGCGCATCAAAATCCTTTCCGACATGGACATCTCCGAGCGCCGAGCGCCGCAGGATGGCCGCTTTCTCGTGAAGATCGCGGGACGCAGGATCGATTTGCGAGTTTCGACGCTGCCCACGCAGCACGGCGAGAAAGTAGTGATGCGGTTGCTCGAGTCCGAAGCGCCGCTGCAGGATTTTGCGGTGCTGGGCTTGCCGACATGGATCGAAAAGGAGCTGCGACAAATGCTGCGGCAGCCGCAGGGAATGATCCTGGTGACCGGCCCGACGGGATCGGGCAAGAGCACCACGCTTTACTCGTCGCTCAACATTATTCGGCGGCCGTCGGTGAACATCATCACGGTCGAAGACCCGGTGGAGTATGCCGTGGCTGGATTGAATCAGGTGCAGGTAAATGTGAAAGCCGGGCTCACGTTTGCCACTTGCCTGCGGTCAATCCTGCGGCAGGACCCAAACGTGATCATGATCGGCGAGATTAGAGATAAGGAAACCGCCGAGATCGCGATTAAAGCGTCCCAAACGGGCCATCTGGTTCTTTCGACGCTGCATACCAACGACGCCATCTCCGCCGTGACGCGGCTGCTCGATCTCAGCGTGCCGGGATTTCAGATTGCGACGTCGGTGACCGGAATCATCGCGCAGCGGCTGGTACGGCGATTGTGCGTCTGCCACAGAACGGTTCCCGCAACTCCGGAGTTCGCCGCGCAGCTTGTGAGCGCGGGAGTTCTGGACTTGCCGGCGACTCAAAACGTTCCGAACGGCTGCGAAGAGTGCGATCTCACAGGCTACAAAGGCCGCATCGGCATTTACGAGATGCTGGTGCTGGATCAGGCGATCCGTTCCGCCATCCGCGCCGGCGGGCGAAACGACGAAATCCGGACGCTGGCGAGGCAGAAGGGGATGAAGCTGATGCAGGAGTACGCGTTTGACCAAATGCGCGACGGGCTCACCACGATGGAAGAAATACTTCGCGTCGTGCCGATCGAGCAAATTTTGATTGCGCGTTGCGCAGGTTGCCAGCAGGAGCTTTCAAGCGGCTTCGCGTTCTGTCCGTATTGCGGGCGGAACAGAACCGCGGTCCGCCGCAAGCCCCGAAAGCTAAAGGAACGTTTGGCAGCGGAGCCCGCGGTGGTCATCCAATGAAATCGAAAGCCGCGAAAACCGTAACAAAGGAATCGAGCATCGCGCGTTTTGCCAGCCGGATTCACAGCGTGCGCGAAATCTCGGTGAACTATGAAGGCCACGACGAAACGTTCGCCATTCGCCCGCCCGACGTGAGCGCGCAGGGGATGTTTATCAACACCAGCCGGACGTTTCCTGAAGGCGCCGTGCTGAGCGTGCAGTTCCGGCTGGAGCTTTCCGGCGCTGAAATTTGCACGCGGTCCGAGGTGCGCTATTGCCTGCCGGGAGTGGGCGTCGGCGTGGAGTTCGTCGGCATATCGCCCGCCGCGATTCGCATCATCGAACGAGAAATAAAGTTGAGCCGACGCAAATCTGTTCCCGGCGCAATCGTTCTAGAGAAGTAGCCTCGCAGCGGCATTCTCACGATTCGCCCTGATCGATTGGCGCATAAGATTTGCGCCAACACTCCTCGTCCTGGAGCGCCAAGCTCGCTCCTCAGTGCCGGTATGCGGCGACATCGAACTCCCAATGCAGGCGCAAATGACCCGGCCGGTTCGCGCGTGCCGGCTATGCTAGTATCGTCAGCTTATGCAAACAGGAATTATCGGGCTGCCACAAGTGGGGAAGTCGAGCTTGTTCCGCATTCTGACGCGCGCGCGCGTCGATGCGCGCAGCGCGCCGAACCAGGCGCACGTGGGGATCGCGCGCGTGCCGGACGCGCGTGTCGTCAAGCTTTCCGAAGTGTTCAAGCCAAAGAAAATTACCTTCGCCACAATCGAGTACGTCGATGTAGGCGGCTTGCAGAAAGACCGCGAGAAGAATTCTGCATCGCTCGTTCCGCTGCGGGAAGCAGATGCCCTCGCGCAGGTCGTCCGGCTTTTCGAAAATCCCGCGGTACCTCACGAAGCGGGTTCGCTCGACGCGCTACGCGACATCGAAAACGTCGAAATCGAGCTGATGCTCAACGACCTGGAGCAGGCGTCCAAGCGCATCGAACGCGTTGAGAAAGACCTTAAAAAGAAAAAAGATCCGCACGGCGAAGCCGAATTGCAGCTTCTGCTGCGCTGCCGTCAGGCGCTCGAAGCCGAAAAGCCATTGCGCGAACTTGAATTCAAGCCTGAAGAGCAAAAAATGCTGAACGGCTTCATGTTCCTTACGCGCAAACCGATGCTGTACGTCTTGAACCTCGGAGACGAGCAGGTTTCTGAAATCGACAGCGTTGTCGAGAAATATCATCTGGAAAAGCTGGCGGCCAAGCCGCACACCGCCGTCGTTCCGTTTTGCGGGAAGATCGAAGCGGAGCTCGCGGACCTTGATGACGCCGAAGCCGCCGAAATGATGCGAGCTTACGGGCTGGCGGAATCGGGTCGCGACCGCCTGATCCAGGCCAGCTATCGCCTGCTCGGATTGATTTCGTTCCTTACGTGCGGCGAGCCGGAATGCCGCGCGTGGACCATCGAACGGGGAATGACGGCCCAAAAGGCCGCCGGAGCGATTCACAGCGACATCGAAAAGAATTTCATCAAGGCGGATGTCGTGAAATGGGAAGACCTGCTCGCGGCCGGCGGCTTTGCGGCCGCCCGGGAGCGCGCGCAAGTACGCTTGGAAGGCAAGGAGTACATCGTGCAAGATGGCGACGTGATTTTGTTCCGCCACGGCGGCTAATAAAGCTCGCGTTCGATCCACCTCTGCCGCTTCGTGGTCCGGGCGCCGAAGCAAGTGAACTGGTGAGAGCTGGCGGGCCGCTGGCGCTACGAAAGCGGACCGCGCCTCGTCAAATGATGCTAACTCCCGGAATAACCCGGATCCTTCTCGCGCTTGTGCTGGGGCTGACTGCGGCCGCCGCCAACGTGCTTGGCGGAGCGTTAATTGCCCGCCGCCGGTGGTCCGGCCGCTATCTGAGATATTTCATTGCCGTCGGCGCGGGCTTCATGCTCGCGACCGCGCTGATCGAGATGATTCCTGAGTCGCTGAAGCTCGCCCTCCAGCACACTTCGTTCTTTGGAATCGACACCAACGCCGTCTTCATTTACGTCCTGGCCGGTTATTTCGTAGTGCATTTCTTCGAACACACCGTGGCGCCACATTTTCATTTTGGCGAGGAGACCCATCAAGAAGAAGTCCACGGCGCGCATGCGAGTTACACCGCGCTGCTGGGCCTCGTGATTCATACCTTTTTTGACGGCGTAGCGATCGCCTCCGGATTGCTGGTCTCGACTTGGCTTGGAGGCGTGATTTTCGTGGCGATCTTCCTGCACAAGATTCCCGAAGGCTTCACGGTCGCTTCGCTGATGCTGGCAAGCGGGCAAAGCCGGCGGGCGGCGTTCACGTCGTCCGCGATTCTGGGAGCCGCAACGTTGCTGGGCGTGGGGCTAATGTTCGTGGTGCGCGGCGTGGTTGCGGAGGCTCTGCCATTTTCGGCTGGCGTCACCCTTTACGTCGCTGCGTCCGATTTAATTCCCGAGGTGAACCACGAACCGGGGGCGGGAATGGCCATCCTTGTGTTCCTCGGCGTGGCCGTGATGCTCGCCCTCAAGGCTATCTTCCACGTCTGACCTGCAGTTGATCGTCCTCATAAGCTGCTCTGAACCATAAAGTTAGACAAAAACTAGAGATATGCAAAGCGATAGGGTTCCCTCTTCGGGAACACTTACCGATCCGCAACTTTATGGTGTCGCGTGTGTTAGATACACTGTGGAGGCCATGACCAGTTCTGACGTCCAACTGATGCTGGACGTGAAAGCCGGGGACGAAGCCTCGTTCGACGTCCTGCTGCGGAAGTATCGCGCGCCCCTGGTCAATTTCCTCTATCGTATGGTAAGAGACACAGCCACGGCGGAGGATTTAGCGCAGGAAGTGTTCCTCAGGGTTTACCGGGCCCGCAATCAATATTCACCGAGCGCCAAATTCACCACCTGGCTATTCCGCATCGCGACGAACCTGGCGCTGAACTCGATTCGCGATAATCGCCGCAAGGTGATGGAAGTTTACATCGACGCGCCGGCGGACGAAGACCACGCGCCGCGCGAATTGCCGGCGCGCGACCTGCGCATCGACGAACACATGGTTGAACGCGACCGCGCCGATTTCATCCGCCGGGCGATCGTCGCATTGCCGGAAAAGCAACGCGTGGCCGTTTTGCTGCATAAGTATGAAGAGATGGATTACGCGGAAATCGCAAAAATTTTGGGTTGCTCGGAGAGCGCGTTGAAATCGCTCCTCTTTCGCGCGTACGAGACGTTGCGGGTGCACCTGTCGCCGCTTGTTTCCCGGCCTGCATTGCACCGCGCATCGGAAGGAAGGCCGTCATGAAGTGCGAAGACGTTTCAAAAGAATTAATTCCGTATCTCGACCGGCGCGCAAATTCGGCGTTGCGGGTGGAAATCGAAGATCACCTTGCCGGCTGCGCCGCGTGCCACGCGCGCGCCGAGGATTTTCGCAAGGTGTCGACAGCGCTGGATGAGGTTCCGCTGGTTGATCCGTCGCTGGGCTTCGATGCACGCTTGCGGCAGCGAATCGCCGCGGAGACGGGTCCACGCTGGTTCCGCTGGCTGGTTCCGCAGCCACGCCTAGCGTTTTCGATGGCGCTGCTTTTGGTTCTGAGTGTGTGGATGGCAAAGCTGCCGCAGACTCGCCCCGGCGATCTGAGAGGAACTGATTTTGAGGCCGTCAAGGATTTGGGCGTACTCGAAAACTACGACGTGCTGAGCAAGTTCGACGCGCTTTCCGAGCTCGCTCCGATCGCGGTCGATCAGTCCGCTCAGCCGAACCAGAATCAGCAGCAACAGCCGCCACCCGCGGACGGCGGCGGAGACATGTAATGCGGTTTGGCAGGCTCACGTTCGCGCTTCTCTTTGCGCTTCTCATGGCTCTTCCGGCGCAGCCTGCCTCAGCGCAACGGCGCAGATTTATGCCGTCACCACGCCCCGTGAAGTGGCAGCAAGCGAAGCCAAGGCCGAATCAAACGCGTCCGAATGCCAATCGTTCAGCATACCCGAAGCCTCAGGGCGGAAACGGCCGCGGAATGGCGGGTCTGCCGCCGAAATGGGTTCAGAATTTGCGGGACCGGTCGCCGCAGGAGCAGGAGCGCTTCATGCAGAATAATCAGCGCTTCCAGAGCTTGCCGCCCTGGCGCCAGCAGCAGATCCGCCAGAACCTGCAAAGATGGAATCGGCTCTCGCCCCAAGAACGCGATGCAATGCGCGACAAGGAGCGGGTCTGGGAGCGCATGTCGCCCGAGCAGCGCCAGCACGTCAAGAGCGACCTGCTGCCCAAATGGCAGCAGATGCCGCCGGATCGCCGGCAATTGCTGATGGGACGCCTGCATACGCTGCAAGGAATGACGCCAGCTCAGCGAAACGCGGCGTTGAACGATCCGCGATTCATGCAAGGGCTTACGCCGGACGAGCAGGGAGTCCTGCGCGACCTCAACTCGCTCCGCAATCCTTCCGCCCCATAATTCGCGCGGCTGCCATTTCACTCGCGTGCCATTCTGAAATCAATCTGCGCCTCTGTTAACTCTTACTGAACAATTTCGCGACTCCCAGGCAACTGCGCAACTAGCCGTCGGGAGAATTTTCCGCGCGCTCTACCACTAATTGTGGTTTGCGACGAACAGGCCCACAACGCCCTCCGCGTTTATTAGATTTTTTTCAACAACTTTTTTGAACTTCGCGTCGGATTCCTCTTGACAACTTTCCGAAGCTAACTACAATCGGGCCAAAAGTGGGAAGAAGTGGCGCACAGTGGTAAGAAGTGTTAGGCAGTGGAAACGGAATCAGCAGGGGCGATCGGGCGAGTGATTCTCAAGGCAAACACGCTGGACGTGGTTTTCGAAGGCATTCATGCTGCGTGGCAACTATCTGGCGACGGTGGACGAGAAGGGCAGGGTGAAAATTCCTGCCGACTTCCTGGCCGAACTACGCAAGACGGGCACGAAGTTCTACGTTACCAGCACGCGCGGCGACCGGGCCCAGATCTACTCGATGGACGAGTGGAAAGCCAAAGAGAAGAAGCTCGCAAAACTTTCCTCGCACAACCAGGCAAAGCAAAAATTTCTGGCTCGGACCAACTATTACGGGCAAGTCGTCGAGGTGGATGGGCAGGGGCGCATTCTAATTCCACCCGTTCTCAGGGAATCGGCGGGCATGAAGGGCGAAGTGAACGTCCAGGGACAACTGACGTACCTGGAAGTCTGGAATCACGCCCGGTTCCTCGAGCAGTTGGACCGTAACCCGATGACGCCGGAAGACCTGAAGGTTCTGGACGAACTGGGCATTTAAGTTTTGACCGTACTGCATACGCCGGTTCTGGCCGAAGAAGTTGTGGCGTGGCTGCGCATTCGGCCCGGGGGAACGTATGTGGATGCAACGCTGGGTACGGGCGGCCACGCACTCGAAATAGCACGGCGATTAACGACAGGCAAATTAATCGGGATGGACCGCGATCCGCACGCGATCGAAATTGCGCGGAAGCGGCTTGAGCCGTACGAGCGGCAGGTGACACTGATGCACGTGGAGTTTTCGAGGATCGGCGAAGTCGCGAGGGAGCTGGCACTCCCGCCGCTTGACGGCGTGGTCGCCGATCTGGGGATCTCAAGCCTCGAGATCGATAGTTCCGAGCGCGGATTTTCTTTCCGCTACGCGGGGCCGCTCGACATGCGCATGAATCCCGATTCGCCGCTGACGGCGGACGAAATTGTGAATCACTGGCCGGAGAAGGGTCTGGCCGATCTCCTCTATCAGAAAGCCGAAGAGAGAGATTCACGCAGAATCGCCAGGAGTATCGTTCGGGCGCGGCCCATTCGCGACACCGAACACCTGGCAACGGTTGTGGCAGGGGGACGAAAAGCAAGGGGAAGGCAGAAACTGCATCCCGCGACAAAAACGTTTCTGGCGCTGCGGATAGCGGTGAATCGAGAAGAGGAGGAACTCGGGCAGTTTCTTTCGCGGACCCCTGCCACTTTGAATTCCGGAGGACGATGGATCGTTCTCAGTTATCACTCGCTGGAAGATCGCCTGGTGAAGCACAAGTTCCAGCAGCTTGCACGGGAAGGAAGTTTTCGGGCGCTCACGAAAAAAGTGATTCAGCCCGGTCCCGCGGAAGTTCAGGCCAATCCGCGCTCTCGAAGCGCGAAGATGCGAGTCGCTGAAAAATTGGAACCGGCTGAAATCGCGGAATGGAAAGGGCGGTCATGACCGAATATTACACGGTCAAACGCATTGATAATTCACGTTTGGCGCGTCCGGTATCGCCCGAGCGCGTTCGCGAATTCTGGCAGCGCGTGGCGGTTGGCGCGGCGCTCGCGGCGTGTTTGCTTTCTTACGCCTGGCAGCACTTCGAATGCATCCAGCTTCGCTATCAAGTGGAACAACTCGAAAATCAACGAGCGCAAGTCTCGCAATTGAATCAGCAATTGCACCTCGAAGTTGCCACGCTACGCTCGCCCATGCGCGTGGATTCGATCGCGCGCAACCAATTGGGCCTCACGGTTCCGGTGCCAGGGCAGGTTGCTCCGGCTGAGGGGCCGAGCGACGCCGTGCTGGCGCAGGCGCGCACAATGCTGCAGACGCCCCGGCCGTGATATGTCTGGCCTTCGAATGAATGTCTGGCCCGGCCTGCCGGGCCTCTCCTGGCGCGGAAGTTCCCCAGAGCGCCGGGCGAAGCTTTGGATGGGGTAGGCCGGAGTCCATGGAGCAGCGCAGCCCGCGTCTCCGCTGGTTGGTGGTTTGGGTCCTGGCGGTGGTTTGGATGGCAGCGGTGCTGGCCCGCCTGAGTTATCTCCAGCTCTTCTGCTATAGCGAATACTTCACGCGAGCCCAGCATCAACAGCAGCGATCGTTTGAAATCAGTCCGATGCGCGGCACGATTTACGACCGCAAAGGCCGTGAACTCGCCGTCAGCATTCCCATGGATTCCTGCTTCGCGGATCCTTCGGACATTGCCGATCCCGCGATGGTCGCGCGTCTTCTCTCGCACGTGCTGGATGTTCCCGCCGAAGAGATTGAAACGCAAATCGGCCAGGCCAGCAAACCGGTACGGCTGGCGAAAAAACTCTCTCCTGTAACCGTCGAACGCGTGCAAGCCATGAACCTGCGAGGGATTTTCTTTCAGAAGGAGAACCGGCGCGTATATCCGCAGCATGATTTGGCGGCGCACGTCGTTGGTTACGTCAACACGGATGAAAAGGGCCTGGGCGGAGTGGAACTCTCGCTGGACAAGTTGATTCGCGGACGCCCGGGACGCGTGATGCTGATGGCCGACGGCCGCAAACAGCTCTACGACCGGCGCGAAGCGGCAGCCGATCCGGGCGCAAGCGTCGCGCTGACGATCGATGAAACGATTCAGTACATTGCGGAAAAGGAACTCGCACGTGGTATCGCCGAAACGCACGCAAAAAACGGATCGGTGGTCGTGCAGGATCCAAACACGGGCGCGCTGCTGGCGGTCGCCAATTGGCCGACTTTCGATCCGAACGACGCCGGAAAATATTCGGACGATGTGCGCATGGACCGCGCCGTCAGCGCCGCATACGAACCCGGCTCGACGTTCAAGACCGTCACGATGACCGCGGCGATTGAGAATGGCGTGACAAATCCGAACGAACTCGTCGATTGCCAGATGGGATCGATTCTCGTCGCCGGGCGCCTGATCCACGACTGGCATCCTTTCGGAATTCTGAGCGTTCGCGACGTGCTCGCGCACTCCAGCGACGTCGGGACCATCAAAATTGCGTTGCGGCTTGGCGCGCCGAAGTTCTACGACGCAATTCGCACGTTCGGCATCGGCCAGCTCACGGATATCGCTTTGCCCGGCGAGAACCGCGGGCTTTTTCGGTCTCTCGACAGATGGACGCCAAGTTCCATCGGGTCGATTGCCATCGGGCAGGAATTGAGCGTCACGCCCATCCAGCTTATTTCGGCAATTTCCGCGCTGGCGAATGGCGGCACGCTGCACCGACCGCGGGTTGTGCAAGAAATTCATGGCGAGAACGGAGATCTTCCTTTGCCTTCGGTCGCGCCCGATCGGCAAGTGACGGACCCTGAAACGGCCGCCACGGTGCGCGGCATGATGGAATCTGTCATCCTGGATGGAACCGGCAAACGCTTCGCGCAACTCGATGGTTACACCGCCGCCGGCAAGTCCGGGACCGCACAAAAAATCGATCCGGCCACCGGGCGCTATGGGCCGGGCCAGTTCATGGCTTCTTTCGTTGGCTTCGCCCCTGTGAACGAACCGGCCGTGACGATCCTCGTGGTCCTTGATACGCCCGTGGGCATACACGAAGGTGGGCCCACCGCTGGCCCCGTTTTCAAGCGCGTCGCCGAGCAAGTTCTTGCGTATTTGGATGTCCCGCACGATGTGCCGTTGCCGCCGGACAAGGAGACCGCAAAAGCCGCGCATCCCGCGGCCACGCAAGCTGTTAAAGCGGATCTGGAAGAAGCGCGTTACCAGGCGGCTGTCGTCGGAGCTCCCAAGATCCGGACGGACGCCCCGACCGTCGCCTTCAGCGACACCGGAGAACTGATCGTTCCGGATCTTTCGGGGCAAACGGTTCGCGGAGTAACGGAATCTTGCTCGAGACTTGGCCTTGTGCCTGCACTCATCGGCGATGGGATTGCCTTGGAGCAATCGCCCGGCGCGGGCAGCCGCGCCCTTCGCGGAAGCAGGGTGACGGTGCGGTTTGGACGTCCAGCGGAAATGCTGCCCGTCTCCGCTCGAGGAAATGCAAATTGACCGCGGTGATCCAGCGGCGGAAAAGCGGCGGAGCGAAGGGCAGAAAGACAGCGCATTCGGGCCCAAAGACAATGAACTTGACGTCAAAAAAATTGAATGGCATTCTTTCGGGGATAGAAGGCGCCGTGCTTCGCGGCCCCGTCGACATATCAATTTCGTCGATAGCCTGTGACAGCCGGAAAGCTGCGCCGGGCACGCTCTTTTTCGCGCTTCCCGGAGTGAAGGCAGACGGCAATCAATTCGTCAGCGCGGCCATCCCGCAGGGTGCGGCCGCAATCGCCAGTTCGCATCCGCGTCTAGCGGAAACGCCCGAAGGAATTGCGTGGATCGAGCTTGCGCCGGGAAGCGAACGCCGCGCGCTCGCACTGGCGTCGGCAAATTTCTACGCACACCCCGGCAGCGCGCTGAAGCTCACCGGGATTACTGGAACGAATGGCAAAACCACGACGGCTTTTCTCGTGGATTCGATTCTGCGCACCGCGGGATTCACCACCGGCCTCGTCGGGACCACTGGCTATCGCACGCCGACCGGCGATCGCAAAGCCACAAACACCACGCCCGAATCGCTCGACCTGCAGCAAATGTTCGCCGAAGTCCGCGACGCTGGCGGCACGCACGCGGTTCTCGAAGTCAGCTCGCACGCACTCGCGTTCGAGCGCGTTTGGGGCTGCCATTTCGAGGTGGCCATCTTCACCAACCTCACGCGCGATCATTTGAACTTCCACAAAACGTTTGACGAATATTTTGCCGCCAAGCGCCGCTTGTTTGAAGGTACTGGCGCAGGCGCGCCGGACGTGGCAGTTGTGAATGACGACGATCCGTACACGGCACAGCTCGCGGGGCTTGCCAAACGCACGCTGACCTACGGCCTCAAGAATGGGGCTGATATTGCGACGAAGAAATTTGCGCTCAGTTTCAGTGGGCTTCACCTCATCGCGCAGACGCCCGCCGGCAAAGTCGAAGTCCGGTCGTCACTGGTTGGCCGGATCAATGTCTACAACTTACTCGCTGCCATCGGCGCTGGCATCAGTCTCGAAATTCCCATCGCCAAGATCGAAGAAGGCATCGCTGGTCTTGAACTTGTTCCCGGACGCTTTCAGAGCATCGATGAAGGGCAGCCGTTTTTGGTCGTGGTGGATTACGCACATGCGGACGACGCCATGCGCAATCTCATCTCCACCGCGCGAGAATTGAATCCAACTGGCCGGATCATCACGGTCTTTGGGGCAGGTGGCGAGCGCGACCGTTCCACGCGTCCGTTGATGGGAGAGGCGGCGGGTTCCCTGAGCGACCTCGTCATTCTTACGAACGATAACCCGCGAAAGGAAGATCCGCTCCGGATCATGAACGACGTGGTTGTCGGATTGCAGAAGGTGAATGCGAACTACCGCATCGAGCCGGACCGGGAGAAGGCGCTCGAGATCGCGATTGACGAGGCGCAGCCGGGAGACATCGTGCTCCTCGCCGGAAAAGGTCACGAGAACTACCAGATTCTGGCGGATCGTACGTTCGAGTTCGACGATCGCGTAGTCGCACGGGCTATTTTGCGCCGCAAAGGCTTCGCGAAAAAAGCGTAGTCGAAGCGGTTCCGTTCGAAGGTTTTGTAGCGCCGCCCTTCAGGGCGGCATGCCGAGCTAAAAGCTCGGCGCAACACGAGGCAACTCGTGAGTTGCGAGACGACTCATTATTTGATCATTTTTCCGCAAGCTGTTCAGCCGTGCCGTAAGCGGCCCGAAATCAGTGCGGCTGCAGCCGCTGAGGACCAGTTGTACGAGCTTTGACACATACTCTTTGGTTTCGGCAAGTTTCTGCAATTCGAGGCACGCTGAATCACACGGCAGGCCGTTACAGCAGCATCTTTCGGGAGTGAGTGCCGCACAGAGGATCGCTCCCCAAGGTTTGCGTTGAGAACGAAGCTCAGATCATTGGAGACGCGATGCAGTGGACCGTGGTTCAAGTGGCTGACGCGCTGGGCGTCCCGGCTCCCGCAGGTCTCGACCCCTTGGCCGGGGTGGCCGGCGTCTCGATTGATTCTCGCACCGTTCGAACTGGGGAATTGTTCATCGCCATACGCGGTCCGCGTCACGACGGACACGGTTTTGTGCCCGGTGCATTGGCTCATGGAGCCGTCGCCGGAGTGGTGGCGCGCGATCATTTTCACGAATACCCGGAAGAGGTGCGCGCCCGAGTCGTCGCCGTGGACGACACGCTCGAAGCGCTCCACCGCCTGGCTTCACGCGCCTGTGCGACGTGGCGAGCGGCGCGGCCCGGGCGCATGCTCGGCGGCGTGGCAGGTTCGATCGGCAAGACGACAACCAAGGAAATCCTTGCGGCGCTTGTGGCGGCGCGGTTCCGCGTGCTGAAGACGCACGGAAACCTCAACAACGAATACGGGCTGCCGCTTACGCTTTTGCAGCTTGACGATGCGTATGACGCAGCCGTGGTGGAGCTGGGAATGTCGCATCGCGGCGAACTGGCTCGTCTCGCCCGGATTGCGCCGCCCGATGTCGGCGTTATCACGCGAATCGCCGCAGAGCACTTGGAATTTTTTTCGTCGATTGACGAAGTGGCGCTCGCCGAGCGGGAGCTGATTGAAAATCTCGCATGGCCGGATGCCGCGGCCGTTCTGAATGCGGACGATGAACGCGTGGCGGCTTTCGGCCGCGTTGCGCGCGGCCGCGTGATCTGGTTTGGAACCAAAGCGCCAGCCGAATTCCGCGTGCAAAACATCGAAGAGCGCGGTGTGGACGGCTCGGCATTTGATTTCGTGTCTCCGGCAGGGCGCGAGCGGTTGAGCTTGCCCCTGATTGGCCGGCACAACGTAATGAATGCTCTGGCGGCGCTGGCTGCCGCCAGCGTGTGGGGAATCGGCACGGAAGAGGCGGCCAAAGTTTTTCCTCTGCTGCAACCGGCGGATAAGCGCGGCGAGGTGGTCCGGTTCGATGAAGGCTTTACGGTGATCAACGACTCATACAATTCGAGCCCTGTGGCTTTGAACGCGATGGCCGATTTGCTCGCAGCCACGCCCGGCTACCGACGCCGAATTCTTGCCGCGGGCGAGATGCTCGAACTCGGCGTGTCTTCCGCGGAACTCCACCGGGAATGTGGCCGCCATGCGGGCGCCTTGCGGGAAATCGATTGGATTTTCGGTGTTCGAGGCGACGCCGCGGAATTCGTTCGGGCGGCAATCGATGCGGGCCACACGAAGGCTCAGTCTCAGGTCTTCGCCGATTCGACGGATGCGGCTGCGTTTCTCGCGGACTTCCTCGTGCCGGGAGATTTGCTCCTTCTGAAGGGATCGCGCGGCGTCCGCATGGAAAAAATTCTGGATGCCATCGAAGCAAAGCACTCGCGCACCGGCGAAGCAACGTTGAAAGCCGGCTCGCCCGGCCGAGAGGGGCGCGACTGAAATGCTTTACTATCTTTTCTTCTACGCCCTGCGCCCGTACTTCAGCCCGCTGAACGTATTTCGTTACATCACGGTTCGCACGGCCGTCGCGAGCCTGACGGCGCTCTTGCTCTCGCTGGCGCTCGGCCCGTGGATGATCGAGCGGCTCCGGGAACTGCAGGTGAAGCAATACATCCGCGACGAGGGCCCGAAAGGCCATCAAAAAAAAGCCGGCACGCCTACGATGGGCGGGGTGTTAATCGTCGCCGCGATCGTGATTCCGACGCTGTTGTGGGCGGACTTGCGCAACCCGTATGTCCTGCTGGCAACTTTTGCGACGCTTGCTTTTGGCACGATTGGCTTCATTGACGATTACAACAAAGTCGTCCGAAAGCGGAGCCTCGGCCTCACGCCTCGTAAGAAATTTCTGTTTCAGGTACTCACGTGCCTGGTGGTTGGAGGTGTGCTGCTCGGATTACAAGTGAGGGGCGCGTATTCCACGCAGTTGAGCGTGCCGTTCTTCAAGCGCCTACATCCCAACTTGGTCATCGCGCCGATGCTGAGCAGCCGGTTCATTTGGCCGCTGGCTTTTATTCCCTTCGTTCTCTTTCTGGTGCTGGTAATCGTCGGCTGCTCGAACGCCGTGAATCTCACGGATGGTCTCGACGGACTGGCGATCGGATGCGTGCTGGTCTCGGCGATCGCGCTGACGGTTCTAACTTATCTATCGAGCCACGCGCGCTTTGCCGAATATCTCGAGCTCCAGAAGATTCCTGACGCGGGAGAACTCGTGATTTTTTGCGGCTCTCTCGTCGGCGCTTCTCTTGGTTTTCTGTGGTACAACGCGCACCCGGCCGAAATGTTCATGGGCGACGTTGGCTCGCTCGCGCTCGGCGGCGCGATCGGCACGGTCGCCGTCATCATCAAACAGGAAATTCTGCTCCTTTCGATCGGCGGAGTTTTCGTTCTCGAAGCACTTTCGGTGATCGTTCAGGTAGGCTCGTTCAAATTAACGGGCAAACGCGTATTTCGCATGGCCCCGCTGCACCATCACTTCGAATTGCTCGGGTGGAGCGAATCGAAGATCATCGTGCGGTTCTGGATCGCGGCATTTGTGTTCGCGTTGTTTTCGCTGACGACGTTAAAGCTGAGGTAAATGCGTTGAGACCTGGATTCGATCTATCAGGCAAGCGAGTGCTGGTTGTGGGACTGGCTCGCACGGGCGTGGTCGCCTCGCTTTTTAGCGCTGGATACGGCGCCATCGTGACCGCAACTGATGAAAAGTCCGAAGCCGAGCTTGGCGAAGCAGTTCCGAGACTCCGTGCCGCCAGCGTGAAGCTCGTGCTGGGCGGCCATGCCAGCGCGAATTTTCTCGACCAGGATTTGATTGTTTTGAGCCCGGGCGTGCCCGCAAAACTGCCAGCGGTCGATGCTGCGCGCGCTCGCGGAATCCCCGTGTGGAGCGAAATCGAGGTGGCGTTCCGATTTTTGCGCGGGAAATTTGTTGCGATCACTGGCTCGAACGGCAAGACGACCACCACATCGCTCGTTGCGCACATACTGAAGACGGCCAACATTCCCACGCTCGTCGGCGGGAACATCGGCACGCCGCTCCTGGCGCTCGTCGAAAGCTCACTCGATACCACGGTGACCGTCGCGGAAATCAGCAGCTTTCAGCTTGAAACGATCGAAGCGTTTCGCCCGGACATCGGAGTTTTGCTGAACCTGACGCCCGATCATCTCGACCGGCATGCTTCCTTCGACGATTACGCAAATGCCAAGCTGCGCATGTTTGAAAATCAAATCGAGCGCGATGCGGCGATTCTCAACGCGGACGATGCCGAGGTCACTCGGCGCATGCCCGCCAAACCTCATGTTTTCTGGTTCAGCCGGCAGAAGCGCGTTGCCGAGGGCGCTTTCCTTCGCGACAACCAGATTATTTTCCGTCATGACGGTTCGGAAACCCCCATCGCGCAATGCGATCAAATTTCATTGCGCGGCGCGCACAACGTCGAAAACGTATTGGCGGCGTGCGCGGCGGCATTTCTCGCCGGCGCCGATCCGGCGGCGATTGCCGGCGGCGTGAAAACTTTCAAAGCCGTCGAACACCGCCTCGAGTTCGTCGCCGAAATCGGCGGCGTGCAGTTCTACAACGATTCGAAAGCGACGAATGTGGACGCCACCCGAAAAGCGCTCGAAGCGTTTCCCGGGCCGCTCCTCGTGATTCTGGGCGGCAAAGACAAAGGCAGCGATTATGCGGGTCTTCGCGATTTGCTTCAGGAGCGCGCGAGAGAAGTTATCCTGATCGGCGCGGCCGCGGAAAAAATCGCTGGTCAGCTTGCCGGCGCCGCGCGGATCGAATCCGCGGGAACGATGGAACGCGCCGTGCATCTCGCTCGCGAGCGCGCGCAGCCCGGCGACGTTGTTTTGCTCGCGCCGGCGTGCGCCAGCTTCGACCAGTTTGAAAATTACGAGCATCGCGGACGCGTCTTCAAGGAACTCGTGGCGAAGCTCGAATCGCAATCCGCCGCATAGGCGGACGAAAGGCAAGAGACCATACATGCCGCGCGCACTGCAACCTGACCGGCAATTGCTGGGTGTCACGCTGGCGCTTTGCTTCATCGGCGCCGTGATGGTGTTCAGCGCCTCGGCGATGACGGCCACCGAAGAATTCGGCAACGCCTACATCTTTTTGATTCGTCAGCTTGTGTGCATTGCGATCGGCATCGGTGGGATGTTCTGGCTGATGAACGCGGATTATCGAAAGTTGCGTCAACCTCGCGTGATTTTCACGGGTCTTGCGGTCACTTTCGTTCTGTTGCTCGCTGTATTCTTTCTCGACCGCTCGCACGCCACGCATCGCTGGTTTCGCCTCGGACCGTTCAGTTTTCAGCCATCCGAAATGGCCAAACTCGTGCTGATCATCTATCTCGCGTGGTTTCTCGAAACGCGCCGGGCGCCCCGCGATCTTGGATCCGGACGCGGAATCGGACGCGGGGCCAGCGGTGTGAATGATCCTCTGCACACGCTCGCGCCCGCGCTCGGCACCGTGCTCTTGATGGCCGCCCTTGTCGTGAAGGAGCCCGACATGGGTACAGCTCTCATGATCGTCCTGATCGCGATGGTGATGCTCTTCGTCGCCGGCCTTTCGCTTCGCTATATTGCCGGAACGGTGCTCGCCGCGGTTCCGGTTGTATATCTTTTAATTGTCCGCGTGCCTTATCGACTGCAGCGCGTCGAAGCATTTTTGCACCCGGATCTCGATCCGCAAGGCCGCGGCTTTCAACTTTTGCAGTCGCTGATCGCCGTGGGGTCGGGAGGGTTCAGCGGCGTTGGCCTGATGGAAAGCCACCAGAAGCTTTTCTTTTTGCCCGAAGCGCACACCGACTTCATCTTCTCGATCATTTGCGAAGAGTTTGGCTACATCGGCGCAGCCATCATTCTCATTCTGTTTGCAGTCTACGGCTGGCGCGGATTTGTAGCCGCGATGAAAGCGCCCGACGAATTTGGCAAATTCCTTGCGCTCGGAATCACGACGATGGTGGTTGGGCAGGCCCTGATTAACCTCAGCGTAGTGCTTGGCCTGATGCCGACCAAGGGTATCCCGCTGCCGTTCGTCAGCTATGGCGGATCGAGTTTGCTCGCCATGCTTCTGGCGACTGGCGTGCTCCTGAACATCAGTCAGCACGCGGACGAGACGTGAAGCGAGATGAAAAGCCGCGCGAAAAGAAGTTGTTGATCGCTGGCGGCGGCACGGGCGGCCATGTGTTTCCCGCGCTTGCCGTGGCGAAAGAGTGGCTTCGTCGCGGGGCCGCGATGAACTTAGAAGGAGATCGCAGCGTCGTGTTTGTCGGGACCGAACGCGGATTGGAACTAAGACTCGTGCCCCAGGCGGGCTTTCCGCTCGAAACGATTCGTGCGGCCGGTCTCAAGGGCATCGGCGGCGTGAAGCTCGTTCGCAATGCCGCAATGCTTCCAGCCGGCCTGTGGGATTCCGAACGCATTCTTCGACGCCACAAATTTTCGGCGGCCTTTGGCGTGGGCGGTTACGCCTCCGGCCCGATGATGCTCCTGGCCCGCATGCACGGCATCCCTGGGGTCATCTTCGAGCCGAATGTCGAGCCGGGGTTCACGAATCGCGTGCTCGCGGACATATCAACCCGAGTGGCGTGCGGTTTCGAAGAGACCGTGCACCGTTTCGGCACAAAGGCCAGCGCTACCGGGATTCCCGTGCGCAAGGAATTCTTTGACGCGCCGCGCAAAGACCATCGCGAGCCATTCACGCTGCTCATCACCGGCGGAAGCCGGGGCGCGCTGCCGATCAATCGGACGGTAATTGACTCGCTCGACCGCCTCGCAACGCGAAAAAACCAGCTTTTCATCGTGCATCAGGCGGGCGAACGCGACTATAATGCCGTTCGCGTGGCTTATGCACGGCGTGAATTTCGTGCGGAGGTTGTTCCCTTTATCCAGAATATGGCGGAGAGGTTTGCCCAGGCTGACTTGATCGTCTGCCGCGCGGGCGCGATCACCGTGGCGGAAGTTTCGGCTGCCGGGCGCGCCGCCATCTTCATCCCTTTTGGAGCCGCCACCGACGCGCATCAAACGCGCAACGCGCAAGCCATGCAATCCGCAGGTGCAGCTAGCTTACTTCCGCAGAGCGAACTGACGGCCGGCCGTTTGACGGAAGAAATTTTCTCCCTCCTGGACCAGCCCCGGAGAATCACGGAAATGGAAGATCGCGCGCGCGCGCTTTCGCATCCGCGCGCCGCTCAAGACATCGTAGACATGCTCGACGAGGTAGCGCGGCCATGAACGTCACGTTCCGGAATTTTCAGCGAATTCATCTCGTCGGCATCGGCGGCAGCGGCATGAGCGGCATCGCCGAAGTTCTGCTGTCGAGCGGCTACGCGGTTTCCGGCTCGGATTTGAAAACGTCAGCCATCACGGAACGCCTGCGAAATCTCGGTGCCAGGATTTACGAGGGCCACGGCGCGGAAAATGTCCAAGGCGCTCACGTCGTGGTGATTTCGTCCGCTGTGCGTCTGGAAAACGTCGAAATCGTGGAAGCTCACCGGTTGAAAATACCCGTGATCCCGCGCGCGGAAATGCTCGCGGAGCTGATGCGTCTCAAGTACGGGATTGCGGTCGCTGGCGCGCACGGAAAGACCACGACTACTTCAATGGTCGCTTCCGTGCTTGCCGCAGCTGGCCTCGATCCTACCTTCGTGGTTGGCGGGCGCGTGAATCACGCGGGATCGAATGCCCGCGTCGGCCAGGGCGATTACATGGTCGTCGAGGCCGATGAAAGCGACCGTTCGTTTCTGCTTCTCGCACCGGTGGTTGCTATCGTCACCACCATCGATCGCGAGCATCTCGATCAGTATGCTTCGCTCGAGGAAATCCAGCAGGTCTTCCTCGAGTTCGCGAATCGCGTGCCCTTTTACGGCTCGGTGATTCTGTGTCTCGACGAGCCGAACGTGCAAGCCATTCTGTCCGGCGTAAAGCGGCCCGTGATTACGTACGGCACTTCGAATCAGGCCGATCTGGTTATAAGCGACGTGAAGCTCAAAGGGCTCTCAAGCGAATTTCGCCTGACGTATCATGGAGACGATCTCGGAATCTTTCGTCTGCCGTCGCCGCCCGGAATTCACAATGTGCGCAACGCGGCCGCAGCCGCAGCCGCCGGCCTTTCGTTGAATATTCCAGCCGACTTAATTCGTGCCGGACTCGAGAAATTCGCGGGCGTTGGCCGCAGGTTCGAAATCAAAGGCACGTTCGCTGGTGTTACGCTGATTGATGATTACGGCCATCATCCCGCCGAAATTCGCGCTACCCTGGAAGCGGCGCGTGGTTGCGGGTACAAGCGCCTGCTGGTTTTTTTTCAGCCGCATCGCTACACGCGCACGCAAGCGCTGTGGGAAGATTTTCGCCGTTCGTTCAATCACGCGGACATTCTCGTGACGACCGAAATTTACGCGGCCGGCGAGCCTCCGATTGAGGGCGTGACAGGCGAGAAGCTTGCGGAAGCAATCAGCACCGCCGGCCACAAGAATGTTGTTTTCACCAGCACCATGCAAGCCGGCATGGAATACTTGCTTCGAGAGGCGCGCCCCGGCGACGCTGTGATGGCCATCGGAGCGGGGAGTGTGGGCCGCATTCTCGATCAGCTCTCGATGCTCCTGGGCACGGATGTTTCAAGCTTGCACCATGCGAATTAGCGACAACCCGATTGCGACGAAATTAAAGGAACTCGAGGTCGAGTTGCGTCCGGGTGTGGCCCTCTCCGCCCATACTTCGCTCGGAATCGGCGGCACGACAGACGAACTTTTGCTGCGCCGGTACGACTCGATCCCCGAAGTCATGCGGCTGCTTGCAAGCGAAGGCATTCCGCATCGATTTCTCGGCGGCGGCACGAACGTTCTGATTACCGATGGCGAGCTGCCGTGGGTCACGCTGCATCTGCCTTCGGCGAAGCCCGGAATGAGCGTTGAAGGTAACATCGCGCATGTGGACGCCTCCGCCGATCTCGGCGGCATGGTGACATTCTGCGCGAAACATGATCTCGGCGGGATGGAAGGGCTCATCGGCGTGCCCGGAAGCGTTGGCGGCGCGCTGCGGATGAACGCTGGCGCCTACGGCACGCAAATTGGATCCTACGTTCGCGAAGTTGAGCTTTACCGCGCATCGAGCGGGTGCCTCGAAACTCTGCGAGGCAACGACATCCACTTCGATTATCGCCATACATCGTTCGCCCCGGACGACGTCATGCTGCGAGTGAAACTCGAATTGCCATCGAAGCCGTTCAAGGATATCGTCGCGGGAATCAAAGTCTGCAACCTAAAACGCCGCGCCAGCCAGCCGCTGGGCCAGAAGAGCGCCGGCTGCATTTTCAAGAATCCGCCGGGAGGCTCGGCCGGGCGAATGATCGACGAACTAGGTTTGAAAGGCCACCGCGTTGGCGACGCAATGGTGAGCGACCGCCATGCAAATTTCTTCGTCAACGCAGGCGTTGCGTCATGCGCCGATATGCTGAAATTGATTGATGATGTGCGCGAACGCGTTCGCGTCGCGCATGGCATCGAGCTTGAGAACGAGGTGATCGTCTGGCAAAACTGAGAACCTTCGACGCCGGCGTCTATCCCCAGGAAGTTCTAGCGGACGAAGAGCCGAAGTATCTCCGGCGGCAGAAGCCGCTCGAGATCCGGCGCCGCAAATTCGGACGCAAAGCCTGGAAGACGTATCTGCGCGTCTCGATGTGGATGGGTGTGGGTCTTGCGGGAACGTGGGTCTGCTATGCCTTCGGTAATTTTCTTCTTTACTCGCCGAAAATGTCGCTCGTTCACCCCGAGCAAGTGGAAATCTCGGGCAACCATTACGTTTCGCGCAAGAGCGTTCTCGAAATTTTTGCCGCGGACCGCCATCGCAGTGTGTTGCGTATTCCGCTGGAGGCGCGGCGGCGCGAGATCGAATCGCTTCCCTGGGTCGAGCAAGCCGTCGTGCGGCGGGCGCTGCCAAATAAAATTGAAGTTGATATTGCCGAGCGCGCTCCCATCGCCTATCTTCGTCAGGGAAGCGATCTTTCGCTCGTGGACGCGCACGGCGTGATTCTCGACGCGCCCGTTCGCGGCGATTTTCACTTTCCGGTCGTGACCGGCCTCACCCCCGAGATGTCCGCGGACGATCGCGAGCGGCGGATGGCGCTTTTCGCGGGATTTTCGCAACAGGTGGAATCGGCGCGCAGCGGTGCCATGGATCAAGTCAGCGAAGTGGATGTCTCCGACGTTGATGATCTTCGGGCGAGGATCGCTGGTCTTCAGGGCGGCGGAGCCGCCAGCGTGCCGCTGCTGGTGCATTTTGGCGACAGCGATTTTCGAGCCAAGTACCTCAACTTACTCGATAACGTTGGCAAATGGCGCGCCGCCGCCGGGCGTCTAGCATCGGTGGATTTGCGCTTTGATGGCGAAGCCATCGCGAATCCGGATGCGGGCGCGGCCGTGCACCAGCGGGCGGCGCAAACGCAGTCCGCGATGAATGTGCCTGCGATGCGCGTGTACAAGAAGCGCGCCATCCGAAAGCACGCCAGATGATTGCTTCATCATTTTGTAACGCCGGACTTCAGCCCGGCAGCGTCCTTGAATGTGGCGAGCAGGACCACAAGGAGTACCGGATTTGACGAAGAAGGAACGGCACATGGTGGCGCTCGATATTGGCAGCACGAAGACCTGCGCCCTGATCGGCGAGATGGAAGAGGATGGCAGCGTGAAATTCGCGGCGCTTGGCGCGGCGGAGTCGAAAGGCTGGAGAAAAGGCCAGATCGTGAATCTGGACCTTGCCGTCAGTTCGATCCGGCGCGCCGTTGAGGAAGCCGAGACGATTGTCGGCGTGCCCGTGGAATCCGCGATGATCGGCGTTGCGGGAGGCCACGTTCGCGGCGTGAACAGCCGCGGCGGAATCACGGTGGCTGCCCGGCCGCGCGACATCCAGCGCGAAGACGTGCGACGCGCGATCGAAGCCGCGCGCGGCGTGCAGCTTCCGGAGGACCGCGAAGTGTTGCACGTGCTCCCGCAGGAATTTTCTCTCGATGCGCAGGACAACATTCGTGACGCGATCGGCATGGTCGGCCAGCGCCTGGAAGCAAACGTTCACATCGTCACCGCTTCCGGCACGGCGACGCAAAATGTCGTGATCGCGGTGAATCGCGCCGGCGTTCGCGTGGACGACACGGTTCTCGAGCCGCTGGCGTCCGCCGAATCGTGTCTTACGCAGGACGAGCGAGAACTCGGGGCGTGTCTTCTCGATATTGGCGGCGGAACGACGGAATTGATCGCTTTTTCTGGCGGCGTCGTGCGTCATACTGCCGCGGTTCCGGTCGGCGGTGATCATTTTACAAACGATCTTGCAGTCGGCCTGCGCACTCCCATCCCTGAAGCGGAAAAAATCAAGCGCGAGCATGCTTGCGCGTTTCACGATCTCGTCACCGAAGACACAGCGATCGAAATTGCGGGTGTCGGGAACCGCCCTCACCGGACCGTATACGCGCGCATGCTTTCTGATATCGTCGAGCCGCGCGCCCAGGAACTGTTGATGCTCGTTCGAGATGAATTGCGGCGCGGCGGCCTCGAATCGCAAGTTCCCGCAGGCTTGATCTTTACGGGCGGCGGGGCGCATCTGCGGGGCCTGGTGGAATTGGCCGAAAAGTTTTTCAACCTGCCGGTTCGCGTGGCGGCACCGCGCGGGCTGACGGGTATGAACGAAGAAGTTTCCCAGCCGGAATACTCGACGGCAGTAGGGCTCGTGCTTTACGGGGCGCGCATGCGGCGCCTCGCCGGCGCGCGGCCTGCGGGCTGGACGGGAAAATTGAAAGCGCTGTTTGCGGGGCAGTAACCATTTTCAGACACGGCGAATTTCTGGGGGAGGGAGCATGACTCCAAAAGAATCTGGATTGAGATTTTCATTGAGCGAAGAAACAATTAACGGCGCGAGGATCAAAGTGATTGGTGTCGGAGGCGGAGGCTGCAATGCCGTCAACCGCATGATTCGCGCCAAAGTGGAAGGTGTGGAATTCATAGCTGCTAACACCGACGTTCAGGCGCTGAAATTATCTCAAGCCCCCGTCAAACTACAGCTTGGCGCGAAGCTGACCAAGGGGCTGGGAGCGGGCGCGAATCCCGAAGTCGGCCGCAAAGCGGCGCTCGAAGACACGGAAAAGATTCTCGAGGCTCTCGACGGTGCGGATATGGTGTTCGTCACCGCGGGACTCGGCGGCGGCACTGGCAGCGGCGCCGCGCCCGTGGTCGCAAACCTCGCGAGCGAGCTCGGCGCGCTGACGGTCGCGGTCGTCACCAAGCCATTCGCGTTTGAAGGCAAGCGCCGCATGCTGCAATCCGAGCAAGCCCTCAACGAGCTCGTTGGCTCCGTTGACACCGTCATCGTGATTCCCAACGAGCGGCTGATGGAATGCGTCGAGCACGGCACCAGTTTCTTCGAAGCGTTCCGGGTGGCCGACGATATTCTCCGCCAGGCGGTGCAGGGAATCAGCGACATCATTACGATTCCCGGCATCATCAATCGCGACTTCGCCGACGTCAAAACGATTATGTCCGGCCAGGGCTACGCCGTGATGGGCACGGCTGTTGCGTCCGGTTCGAATCGCGCCGTGGACGCCGCGAATCGCGCCATCAATAGCCCGTTGCTCGAGGACAACTGCATCCAGGGCGCGCAGGGTATTTTGATCAATATTACAGGCTCATCAAGCCTCAGCTTGCAGGAAGTTCACGAGGCGTCGTCGGTGATTCAGCAAGCGGCGCACGAAAATGCCAACATCATTTTCGGCGCTGTGATGGATGACGCGATGAAGGAGGCGGTGAAAATCACGGTGATCGCCGCGGGATTCCGCGAAGTGGCGGGCAAGAAAACGCACACGCGACCGTCGTACCTGCCGAAGACCTGGAAGGCGGGTCGCGAGCAGGCCCCATCGCCCAGTCCGGCGCCGCAGCAGACGAATCTTCCGCAGCATGCGAATCCGGTCCCGCAACACACAAATGTGATTCAGCAGGTTACCCGCAACGTCAGCGAAGCGTTTCACGAAGTGCAGCCGGATGATCTCGACGTGCCGACGTTCCTCCGCCGCCAGGCCCAAAAAGCTTGAGTCTCTCGCGTTTGAACTCGCAGAGGGGGCGCGGCTTCCGCCCCTCTGCATCCTTCCTTCATGCCGATCGCTTTCGCTTCCTGAACTCAGCGATATAAACTTATTTGCGTGCAATTCGCCATTCGAGTCCGGAGCGAGATCCTCGCCGAGATGCTCGATCACGCGCGACGAGAGCCGGACCGGGAATGCTGTGGGGTTCTGGCCGGCCGCGACGGCGTGATTGAAAAGGTTCTTCCGGCGACGAACGCAGCAGCCAAGCCGCAGAGCGAATACGAAATTGCCATGGAAGAATTATTCCGGCTGATGCGCGAAATGCGCGCTGCCGGCCTCGAACTTCTGGGAATTTATCATTCGCATCCGCGCGGCGAAAATAAGCCGTCGTCGCGCGACGTCGAACTCGCCAGCTATCCTGACGCCGCATATTTTATTGTTTCACCGCTGGAAGACGCGCCGCGTCCCGTGCGCGCATTTTCGATTCGCGATGGAATCGTGCGCGAGCTCGAGATTCAAAACGTCTAGGAACTTGTTGAAAAGCGGTGCGTCATTCTAAGGACCGTGTTGTGGTCCGAAGAATCTCTCTTGTTCTTCGTATCCATACGAAGAAAGGCTCTTCGGTACAAATCACCGGGGCGCAAAAACGCGCTTCGCTACGCTCCCTTCGCCAAGAGAGCTCAGGGCGAGCAGACTGACGAGCAAAAATATAGGCTTGCAGCGGCGAAGTTACGGTTTGGCGCCATGGCTGTGGGCGGCAGCAGCTTCCGCAGCTGCGAGGCGGTGGACGTAGAGCGGAAACTTCGCGGCGAGCGCAGCGACTTCGGCGCGCACGCGTTGTTCGATTGCCGCGTCGCCGAGATTCGCGAGAACTTCGGCGATCCATCCGGCGATGGTTTCCATTTCCGGCTCGCGCATGCCGCGCGTGGTCACTGCGGGAGTCCCCACGCGGATGCCGCCGGCCTTCATCGGTGGAAGCGGATCGAACGGGATGGCATTTTTATTGATCGTGATTCCGGCGCGATCGAACGCGGGTTGCGCGGCGCTTCCGGTGAGGCCGCGCGAGTGAATTTCGATGAGAAACAAATGATTGTCCGTGCCGCCGCTGACGATGCGGAACCCGCGCTTGGCGACGCCCGCCGCAAGCGCTTTGGCGTTCGCCACAACCTGTTTTTGATATTCGCGAAATTCCGGCTCGGCAGCTTCTTTCAGGCAGACGGCTTTTGCCGCGATGGTATGCATCAGCGGACCGCCCTGGATGCCCGGGAACACGATGCGGTCGAGATCCTTGGCGTATTTTTCGCGGCAGAGAATCAATCCGCCGCGCGGGCCGCGCAACGTCTTGTGCGTGGTGGTTGAAACAAAATCGGCGTGCGAGACGGGGCTGGGGTGTACGCCGGCGGCGACGAGTCCCGCGATGTGGGCCATATCGACGAAGAGCAGCGCGCCAACCGATTGCGCGATCTGGCTCATGCGCGGGAAGTCGATGACGCGCGAATAGGCGCTTGCGCCGACCACGATCATTTTCGGTTTGTGCTCGCGCGCGAGTCGGTCGAGCTCGTCGTAATCGATCGTTTCGGTTTCCTGGGTCACGCCGTAGGCGATGAATTTGTAAGTCTTCCCCGAAAAATTCAGGGGATGGCCGTGCGTCAGGTGGCCGCCGTGCGCGAGATTCATGCCGAGGACGGTGTCGCCTGGCTGGAGCGCGCTCATGTACACGGCGATGTTGGCTTGCGTGCCGGAATGCGGCTGGACGTTGGCGTGTTCGGCGCCGAAGAGAGCTTTCGCGCGGTCGATGGCAAGCTGCTCGGCGACGTCAACGAATTCGCAGCCGCCGTAGTAACGCTTGCCGGGATATCCCTCGGCGTATTTGTTGGTGAGGACGGAGCCCATCGCGGCGAGGACCGCTTCGGAGACGAAGTTCTCGGACGGGATCAGCTCGATGCCAGTGGATTGGCGGCGGAGTTCGTCGCACAGGACGGTGGCGATTTCGGGATCGACCCGGTCGAGCGGGCGGTTCATGCGATTGGATTGAGACGTTTCAGTTGTCATCAGAGTGGCTCATTCTATCGGACCGATCGCCATTTTGTAAACCGAAGGGGTTTGTAAACCGCGGGGCTTGTATACGACTGGCGGCTTGCGTCGGCATTTTTGCCTTGGGAAGCGTCGATTTTTTCTCGATTAGACCACATCGCGGGTGTTTGTTTTCTGGCAGTTAGCGGTATTTCTAATCCCTGTTGTGCCGATTAGAAATCGATGACAGTTTGAGCCGATTGCCAGTGGAAATGGCCCGTTCTGGCAGGTACCGCCACTTTCGCTTCAAACCTTCAAAACGACCAAGTTCGGCCGGAGCGGTGGAGTTTTTGGAAGGTAGAGGCTGGAAGTTTAGGAGGCTAGGTCCGCGTGGAAAGGGAGCGTGCGTGCTCAATCCAGCGGGAGGAGGTATCCGGGCGTTGTGCCCAATCGTCCGCCAAAGGCTTGGGCATCGAGCAGCTGCCAAGGCGGCTAGACAAACCCTCCCACGCTTTGCAAACTGCGCAAAGCATGCGTCACTGTATGGCGTGCCGCAGTTGCAGCGTACTTTGGAATGATTTAGTCTTCTGTTCGACCTGAGGATTCCTTCATTAATGCGATCGGTGAGAAATCTGTTTGTCCGAGCATTCCTAAAAGCAGCCTTCACGCTTTCACCGTGTGGACCGGCCCGCGCCGATATTGGCGATGACTTTATCAAATGGCTCTGCTTTGCAAATGCCGGCATGTTGGACAAAGGGAATTTGTACCTGATCGACCAAGCCATGCGGCAAATACCGAGTATGGCTCCCATCGTGGAAATTGGTTCCTTTTGCGGCCTCTCAGCAAACGTACTGACGCATTACAAACGGAGGTATGGCCTGCAGAACGCGCTCATCACTTGCGACAAGTGGGATTTCGAAAATAACGACAAGGACAGGGTCCACGTGGGGAACTCGCCGGTTACTTTCTCAGACTATAAGACATTCGTGCGCGACTCCTATATCCGAAACATTCGAATGTTTAGCGGCGATGATCTGCCGTTCACAGTGGAAATGACGGCAAATGATTTTTTTTCGGCTTGGCGAGAAAAAGGAGCCACGCAGGATGTGCTAGGGCGGCGGCTGCAACTTGGCGGCTCGATCAGTTTCTGCTATATCGACGGCGCTCACAGTTACGAAGGCGTGAAACAGGACTTTCTGAATTGCGATGCCTTGCTCGAAAAAGGCGGCTTTATTCTCTTCGATGACTCAACCGTTGAAATATTTGGCGTGCGAAAACTTATGCCGGAAGTACTGGCGACAGACCGCTATGAACTTATCGCCCAAAATCCGAACCATCTATTTCGAAAGCTGAGCGCTTAAGTGAATGGGTTTGAGCGCACGCATGTACAGCAGCTAAGAAAGCGCGCGGCGGCGATGCAATTCATGACGGAACATGGTTATCGCTTCATCGATATCACGGACATTAACCGCAGGGGGACAAAATCGAGCTGCACGTTTGAAACGAGCCTGCTCGCGAAATCCTCCAGCAGCTTCTCGCGCAGGTAGGGCTTCGCGAGAAAAGCGAAGGCACGGCAACCGACGAATCGTTTAGGTGCAGACTTCCGAGTAACGGGTTGCTGGGGCGCGGGAGAGTGCAACGTGAGGGCCTTCCGGAATCATCGATTCATATGGTCGCTGGGTTTGGCAATCGCAATGATTCCAGTTGCGAGCGCTGGCGCGAACACGAAGCCGCGCCGTTAGATGATCGGTTCCGCTACAATTCACTGATTCCAAGAAGCTGGCCAAGAAATCGGTTTGCTTACCGCCGGGCCGTGCCGACGCCGAACGACGCGACTGACTGGATAGGGAACAACAGAGTGGCGATTTTTGAGAGACGAAAAGGATCATTTTGTCTCGATTCAGCTGCGTTCAAATCTCCGGCCGACTCGATTGCGTACTCATTTGTGCTACTTTACACAGCGTTGACAGCCACGGAAGCAGTCCTTAGAATCGCTGCGGCGCAGCGCTCGGTGCCGACATGGGCTGCGGCAAGAACTCGAGATGACGTCCGGCCCTTCGAAATCGCGCATTGGCATCGTGGATAGCGATGACGCGGTGCGTTCGCGCATCGCGAACGAGATGCGTGTCGAATTCGAGATTCTGGAAGCGTCGGATTTCAACGGCGCTTACCGGCTGCTGCAGGAGTCGGAACTCGACGTTCTTCTTCTCGGCCTGCCCATCCCGCCGGGCGGCGCGAAAGAATGCCTCGAGCTATTGCGGCGGCTCGATGTCAGCGAAATCGATACGTTGGTCATCGTATTGAGCAGCGATGAAAAAAAAGCCACGGCGCTCAAAATCATCGATGCGGGCGCGTACGATTACTTCATCAAACCGATAGATACGGACGTGCTGCGGGCGCTCGTTGAGCGTGCGATCGAGAAGCTGCACATCCAGCGCGAAAATCGCATCCTTCGCGAGGAGATCCAGCGCAAGAACGCCATGGGGGACCTTCTCGGTTCGACCGATGCGATGCGGCATGTCTTCGACTCCATCAAACGCGTGGCCCGATCGGCTTCCACGGTCGTCATTCGCGGCGAAAGCGGCACGGGAAAGGAGTTAGTGGCGCGTTCGATTCACGAGAACAGCCCGCGGCGCGCGCGGCCTTTCATTTCCGTCAATTGCGCCGCACTTCCCGAAAGCCTGATGGAATCGGAACTATTTGGCTATGAGAAGGGAGCATTCACCGGCGCCACGGCAACCAAGGAAGGACGAATCGAATTAGCGCAGCGCGGTACTTTGTTTTTGGACGAAATCGCAACTCTCACGCCAGCGCTGCAGTCGAAGCTCCTGCGTGTCCTGGAAGATCATGCGGTGACCCGCTTGGGAGGAAAAAGACTGGTTCGCGTGGACTTCCGTCTCATTTCCGCGACCAACGAGGATCTGGAAGAGATGGTGCGGGCGGACCGCTTCCGCCAGGACCTTTACTACCGCATCCATGTGATCCCGATTTTCCTGCCGCCGCTCCGCGAGAGAGTGGATGACATTCCCTTGCTAGCCGATTATTTCGTCCAGGTGTATTGCACCGCGAACCAGTTTCCAAAGAAACGTATCGCTGAAGATGCCATAGTGGCGCTGAAACAGTATCCCTGGCCCGGAAATGTGCGGGAACTTGAAAACGCCATGCAGCGCGTCGTGCTGATGTGTGACGGGGACACGATTGGGCTGACAGACCTGCCCGCGGACATCGCCCAATCAGCCGAACGCGACGGACGAGGGCGTTTTCGCCTGCCCGCCGCAGGGATCAAGCTCGACGAGGAACTTGAAGCCCATGAAAGAAAGCTTATCGAGGCCGCGCTTCAGCAATCCAGCCGAGACAAAATCGCCGCCGCGAAGCTTCTGGGCGTGGACCGCAACCGCATCAACTATCTCTTTCGCAAATACGGCCTTTGAAGTCGAGAGGTCGAACAGGATTGTTGACAAATTAAACTGGCGTTGACAAATTAAACGACATTGAAGCCGCCGTCGATCGGGCTAGATCGCGTAGATCTCGCTAACTGCCATGGATTCAGCATTTGTTCGCAAGGAAAGTCTTCCGCTAGTTTGGCGACTCGAGTGCACTAATAAGGAGTGTCCGCCCGTTGGAAGGGCAAACTTGACGAGGGGGAAACGAAAATGGCTACCAAGAAAGCTCCGAAGGCAATCAAGAAGGGCAAGAAACTGGGAAACGTGAAGCCGCTAATGTCGACCAAACCATTGGTAAAGATATCGCCGCTGATGAGGCCTTACTAGGATCGAAGCAGAAATACCGCGCGTAGCAATGCACGAGCGCGGATGTTGCCGGGGGCTGTCGCCAAGCGCGGCAGCCCCTTTTTCTTTTGTTCAGCAGCCTACCAGAACTGAGAATGGAACCACCGCCAACCGCCGCGGCCCCATTGGAAGGCGAGCGGGCGTGGCGGGCCAAAGATTTTGGCTGTGCCGGTCATGCCTTCGCGGAGCGACCCGTCGGCATTCGGAACATCAGCGATGATGGCAATATAGTTCGTAAGCTCCTGGCCATAACGCGTCAGCTTGGTGGGATTCGAAACCGGCTGATCGATCGCGGCGGCAGGCAGAATTTGGTCCACTCGACCCGAGTACGTCCGCATCGGATATGGCGCGATTTTCAGGGCGACTTTTGCCCCCCGGACCACATCCTGCATCTCCCAGTCGCGAACCAAGATCCGCGCGCGCATCTCGCTCCGCGCTGAAATATGGCAGAAGGTCTGGCCTTCATCGAGATTTGACCCAACGGTCTCGGCCAGTTCGGGCGTCGCAACCGTCCCGGCAATGGGAGAGCGAATGTTCAACTGGTTCATCTTCTCCCGTTGCTCCCGCACATCATCTTCGAGTTTGGCGGCTTCGCCGCCGGCCGTGGCCATGGCGGCCGAATCCCTCGAAGCTTCCGCGGCGCGAAGCTGACTCTGAGCAATCGCGAACTGTTCCGTACCAACAGCAGCATCCGCTTTGAGAGGTGGATTCTCAAGCACCGCGAGAATTTGCCCCTGACGCACCTCGTCCCCCTCCCGGACCAGCACCTGCTTGACCACTCCGGGGACCGTGGCGCGGACATCCGCCTGCGCGCCGGGATCGAGGAGGAAGCTGGCGGAGATTTTCGACGGGATAGGAAGGGCAGCAATTAAAATCGCGATCGTTACAAAGCTGATGGTCTGCCTCCGCGATAATCTCCAGGCCATGATTTCCCCCTGTCTCTTTTCAATCCAAGCATGTGCGGTGCGCAACATCTTACGGAGTTTCTTGCGCACGAAGAGATAAATCAGCGCTGCGAACAGAAAATAACCCCAGGCGCCGAATTTGCTGACAAAGATATTCTTCGCCCACAGCAAAACAATCGAGATCAGCGCCGTGCTATACACGATGGCGGCGAAAGAAAAGATCAGAAAAATGCGACGCTGTCGCCGGCTCGCGACGGGGAGTTCGATCTCGCGCCGAAGAACGTACCTAAGAATCCAAGCCTTCAAGAACTCGAAAGCGTCTTCGCGTAGATTGTCGATCGACAGATACTGGCAGAGCGCGTAGTAGCCATCAGCCTTAATCAGGGGATTCAAATTCAAGAGCGTGCCTTGAATGCCGCTCAACAGCATCATCATGTACGCGAGTCCGTTCATGAAGGAACCGGGCATGGTGAAATGCCAGATCAGCGCCGAAAGCCCGCAAACCACCAACTCGATCCAGATGCCCGCAAAGATGGTCCATTGCCTCGGGCCGACGCGATCCATGAGCAGAATGTCAGTCGTGTCGGTGAAAAACGCAGGCGTGAGATAAATGAGCATGAAGCCCATCTGGTGCACGTTGCCGCCATGATGTTTACAGGTCAGGCCGTGACCGAATTCGTGAATCGCGCCGAGGGCCAACAGCAGGATCCAGAATATGCAGAGGTCGTAGGCGGATTTGCTCGAGAAGTTCCATAGAGTGGCCGTGTCGTGCGCGATGCGGTCCCAGTCTCCCGAAAGCATCCAAAGCGCGACGGCGAAAAGTGCGACGGAGAAGACCACGAAACCGCGGGTATACATCCATCCCAGCCAGGGGTCGAGGCGCGCAAGCGTCTTGTCGGGGTCCCAGGCCTTGAAAGTGATGTACAGCAAGCTCGATTGGTCGAGCCGGCCCTTGCGCTCGTCGCGCAAGCGTTCGAGAATCGCGAGGTTTTTCTCGCCGACGGTCCGCTCCCAGACTTCCGGTTCCATGCCATCGAGAAATTCGAGCACCTCCGATTCTTCGAGAGGCTGGGCGGGATGACGTTCGCCCATGTAGGCGGCAAGGTCACTCGGGGTGCGCGTGCCATCGCAGGCTCCGAGCAATTCGTACTCGTACTCGCCATAGCGGCGATAGCTCGAGGTTTCTTCGATTTTGATTACGTAGCTGGTTTCGCCCGCAATGTTTTGCTTGCTGATGCGCAGATCGGGGCGGACCTTGGGGCGATGCAGGCCCTTGGCTAGCACGCGGGAAGCTCGAAGGCTTGTGGGGCCGAAACGCATCGACTTTAGAGTTGCGGCTTCGCCGCAGGAGCGGGCCAGAGAACGTGTACCGACATGCCGGGCCGCAGCGCGGCGAGATTCGTGCTGGTAAGGCGCGCTACCACATCATAACTGTCGCTCGCCGGGTCCACCGTTGGGCTCGCGCGAAGAACGCGCGCGGAAAACGTTTTCGCGCTGCCGTTCCCGAGCGTCAACCTAAACTCTGCTCCGGGTTCGGGTTGTTGGCCATCCACTTCCGGCACCTGGAATTCGACTTCGAGCGGGCCAAGTTGGCTGATGTGGAAGCATTTGTCATCCTTCACGACCTGCTGACCCTGGCGAATGTAGCGCCGGACTACCACGCCCGCAAACGGCGCGCGGATATGCGTCTTGTCGATTTCCAAATGGAGGCGCCGGATCTCCGCGTGGTTACTCTGGACAATGGATTCCCAGCTCTGCACTTCGTATGTAACCGCCTTGGCCTCGAATCGCACCTGTTCGAGATCGGCGTCGCTGCTGAGGCCGTATTGGCGAAGCAATTGTTGCCGGTGCAGTTGCGCGTTTTTTGCTTGTGACTCGGCTTGCTTGTATTTGACGTTGTTCTCTGAGACGAGGAGGTCCGATTCCGCTTTCTGAAGCTCCGTTTGCAACATGCTATCGTCTAGTCGCGCCAACTCTTCTCCGGCGACAACGTGGCTGCCTTCATCCTTTTCGGTTTGAAGCACGACGCCGTCGCGCCGTGCGTTTACATCGACGGCGTGCTCGACGGAGAGTACGGTGAAAATATCGAGCGCTGGCGGCGCTTTCGCTTCTGGAGTGGGAGCGGCTTCGGAGGCCATCGCAGGCTCCAACGCAGGTGCGGCAGAAGGATGCGGGGCGCCGGGAGAATTTCCGCAGCCAGCCACGGCCAGAGCTATTGCCGCTGCGAAGACCCATGCCCACGCTGCGTGTTTCATTGTTTCTCCTTCGCCGCTGTTACGGTAGCCACGACCAGACTTTTTCCCATGCCCAGCGGAACGGCGTGCGGAACAATGCGTAGCCGAGCGGATACCAGCCGGAGGAAAACCAGCCGCCGGTGGCAAGGACCTTGGCGCCGCCCACCATGCCATCACGTGCGGCGGCGGTATTCAAGAAGTCCGCGCGGACGACGAAGAATTGCTCGCCCTCTGCGATGCGCGTGCTCGCGCCGATGCGATCGACTTTACCGGAAATCGTCGTGGTGGGCAGGGCGTTGAGCTTGATGGCCACAGCTGCGCCCGCACGCAGTAGCGGCAGATCCGTTTCGCGGACATTCATCTCTACGGCCATATGCTCTTCGTCCACCAATTCGCAGAAGGCATTGCCGGGATCCAGCATCGTGCCCGCTTTTTGCTCGACCTTTGGCGTGACAACGACGCCGGAAATCGGCGCGACGAGCTGGGCGTCGCTCACGCGCTTCTTCTCGAGATCGGTTTCCACTTGGTAAAGCCCGACTTTCAGCCGCTCCTGTCCTGCGGCTGTGGGATCGCGGCGATATTCCGCGTCGGCAAGGTCGCGCTGGGCCAGCGAGAGCGAGGTCTCGGCCTGTGCCAGCTTGACTCGGTCGGCACCTGAGTCGAGCACCGCCAGCAATTGGCCGGGCTGTACAGCGCTGCCTTCGTGAACCAGCACACGCTCGACGATCCCGCCGGCTTCCGCCGTGACGACGCGGCGCTCGGCTGGCACCACCGTGGCGTTCGCGCCGATGCGCAACGGCCAGGGAATGGCGATGAGCAGCGCCGCGACAATGGCTAGTCGCCAGCCCCACTGGATCCAGCGCGCGCCGGGCATGGCGGCTAGAAATTTTTCTTTTCGTTCGGCCAGCGGCTTGAGGAAACCGGCGAGCGGAACCTGCTGGTAGAGCTGCGCATTGCGGATCGCCACCGAAACTTGGTTCGCGAGAATAGCTACCGTTTCGCGCTGGCTCTCGTTTAGGAACTCTGCATCGCCGTTGAGCAGGGCGATTGCGCCTAGCGACCCCTGGTCGTCGCGCAGCGGCAAGACATAAAAACCTGAATACCCCTGTTCCTCAAGGAACGCGGCGGCGCGCTCTTTCACTTCCTCTGGCTGTGTTCGCCAACTGTCTTCGTATTGGTCGGCCGCGATGGGTTCGCGGCGTCCCGCGGCCCATTCCATGATTTCGCGCAGACGCGCCATCTCGCTTGTTTTGGGCACTTCCTTTTCGCCCGAGACGGCCGCGATCGTGAAGCGGTCGCGATCGAACAGCCCAATGACGCAGCGGTCGAATGGCACGACGGTCGAGGCCTGGTGGACGACCGTGGTGAGGACGTGGTCGAGGTCAAGCGTGGAGGTGATTTCGCGGCTGATGTTCAAGAGAGCATCGAGAACACTCACCTTGCGCTCGGCTTCCAATAGATTCGCGTTATGAATGGCAATGGCGGCTTGTTCGCTGATGCTCGTGAGGAAGAAAAGATCTTCCTCGGAGAACGCGCCGCCTTCGAGCTTGTTGATGACTTCCACGGCACCCACCACTTCCTCGCCTTTGAGCATCGGTGCGCACATCATGGATTCGAGCTTGAATTCATCTGTAGCTTTCAGCCGCCGCTCCGCGAGCAATTCTTCGTGAGCGGCGTCTTCCACCAGCCGGGCTTCGCCGGTCTGCGCGGCCTTGCCCAGGACTCCCTCACCCATGGCGCAGCGCGCGCCTTCGCCAAGCGTAGGGTCTTCGCCGGCCTGCTGGACTGCGTAAAGATCGTTCTCCTCTGGATCTGTCAGCCATAAGTTGCAGACCTCCGCGCCAAAACTGTCACGAATTTTTTCGGCGGCGACGGGCAGAAGCTCGTCCATCTCGAGGGTGGAATTGAAAATTCGGCTGATGTCGTAGAGCAGCGTGAGTCGTTCGACTGTAGCCAGATGCTCATGCTGCTCGTGTTCGCGGACCAGGCGATTTTCGAGGGCCAGGCCCGTGACTCGGCTGGCCTCCTCGATGAAATTGATTTCGTCGGGCGTGAATTCGCCGCGGCGCGGGTTAAGGATCTCGATGACGCCGATCGTGACTCGGGAGCCCGGCAGCGCGGCATACAGTGACTTTTTCACGCGACCACGGGAGCCCTGCGCGAGATGCGCGAGCTCTTCGCTGTCGTGTTCCTCATTCGAAAACTGACGCGTCTCGGCATCTTCGAAAACTTCCGCGACGGGGCCCTCCGCGATTCCTTCGCCTGCGGAATCGAATCGCTCGCCGGGGGCGAGCCACACTGTGCGGCAGGAAAATCCAGGAATCTTTTCAGCGGCTTCGGTTCCTTCTGCGGTCTCTTCGGCAGTGGTTTTCGCGTCTTGGTCACGCAGCCAGACCAGAACGCCGCGCGCGTTCAGGGCCGCGCCCAGCCGGCCGGCGAACGTCTTGAGCACCGCGTCCGTATCACGGCATGCGTAGTAGACAGTAGCCAGGTCAAATACGCTGGATGCTAGTTCCATGTGATTCCCCGGTGAAGCGCGCCATTGTCAATTCCGTGAAATCCCTGATGACGAGGAAATCGGGGAGCGGTATCGACGGCGAAGCTAACAAATGCCCATGGGCGAGTCAAGCAAAGCGGCGCGGCGGGATTTGCTTGCCTGGTATCAAAAGTTCAGGTACGTTGGCATCGCGAGCAGAAACCTTATGGTCATCGCCATCCGCAAAGCGGGTTCCATCACCATCCTAAATCTAAACGGGGCTCTCAAGCTCGGTGAGAGCGAACAGGAATTCCGCCAGCAGGTACAGCAACTGATCGATGATGGAAGCAAGCAGCTCGCCATCAACCTCGCCGGAGTGCCGGAAATGGATAGCTCCGGTGTCGGGTCGCTGGTACGCACGTTTACGCAAGTGAAAAAAGCCGGCGGGCGCTGCACATTTTTCGCGCCCACGAAACGTGTCCTGCAGCTTCTGAAGATGGTTCGTCTGGACACCGTTCTTGACATCGCCGAGGACGAAGCTACCGCACTTTCCCGCGCCTGATTGCGCTTTTTCCCCGATTTTTCTTCCGCTGCGGTTTTGTGCCGCGATTTCCGGCGACGACGAGTGCGCACGGCTCGCGGCGGGAATATTGCTTCCCAGTGCGTGACGGCGAAGCACGGCGAGAAAGTCACTACGCGCCTCTCGGCCTAGAACAACTCTGTAATCTACGGTAGGCGATTTGCCAACGACGAAGAAAATTGCTACGGAGAACCAAAAATCTTCTCTGAACCGTAATGCGACCGTCGCTGATTCTCGTTCCTAACGCGTGAGCAAAGCGGATTACCTTCCAGCATGTTTGGCGGACGAACCAAAGCTCGAGATCGCTTCCAGTTAACTGCTTTTTGCGTTTAAAGGATTTAGCAGCCAAGATGGTAATTATCCCTTGACAACAAGTAAGGCATTTGGGACAATTGGCCATCATGAAGCCCAAACAGAGCATCCCCAAAGAGTTGCGGTACACAGTGGCAGATTTTAACGCCGAATTTCCAAATGACGATTCCTGCCTGGAATACGTCAAAGAGCAGCGCTGGCCTGACGGCATCGTTCCGTGCGCCCATTGCGGGAAAGAGCGCAAGCACTACCGGGTTACTGGCCGCACCGCTTACGCCTGTGACCATTGCGGGAATCATATCTACCCGCTGGCCGGAACCATCTTTGAGAAATCCACTACCTCGCTTCGGCTGTGGTTTTATGCCATGTACCTGATGGCGTCTACCCGTTGCGGGATCTCCGCCAAACAGATTCAGCGCGAAACAGGGGTCACCTACAAAACAGCGTGGCGCATGTTCAAACAGATTCGGACTCTTTTGTCCGACGATCTGCAACTGGAGGGCTCGACGGTGGAGATTGACGAAACCTATTACGGCGGCAAGCTAAGTACGGTGTGGGCCGTCCGATGCGCGGTGATAAGACCAAGACTCCAATCGTCGCTATGGTTGAGCGCAAGGGAAGGGTTGTAGCGAAGGCGACCGCTGACATCAAAGGCTCGACCCTGTTGGGTTTGGTTCGGGAATACGTTCTCCCGGAAACCACAATCTTTACCGACGAACTAAACGCTTATCACGGCATCGGCACCATGCGCACAAAAGACGGCGGACCAATGGGCTATGTTCATCATCGCATCAATCATAGTTCCAAGGTCTACGTCGTGGGCAACGTTCACACCAACACCGTGGAGGGTTTCTGGAGCCTAATCAAGCGCGGGATCGGCGGCGTTTACCACTCTGTTTCGCAGAAATACTTGCAGAGCTACTTGGATGAGTACAGCTTCCGGTATAACAGGCGGGAGATGGGAAACCAGCAATTCCGAGCTATCGTGGAGCGCGTTTCGGAGCGGGCGACGTAATCGCCCGTTTCACTATATTCCCGAATGCTTCACGCGTGAAAGGCTGCGCTAGTTTCTTCGTTTCGGCTCGCTGTTTTAACTGTTTCGTTCGCGTCATAGCTTAAACCTATCATATATTTCAGAGTTGGGGGGAAGCCTCCTTGTAATTCCATATGCATTGCAAATTCTGGCTAACCTCATCTCCTGAATTGCTGCCATTCTTACTGGAACACCCAAGATGGCGGCAAATGATTTTCTTTTGGCGGGTATGTGTTTTTCCAGCCTGTCGGCCATCGCCTTTCGGCATTCATACGCGAGATAGTCAGCAGCTTGCAGTTGGACAAGCGCTTTTCTCCCATTCGGCCATTTAGCAGATTTTTTCCAATCCCTAGATGCTTCAAACGAAGGAATGGGAAGAAAAGGTTTGATGTTTGTCACTGCCCTTATCAAACCGCCCTTATCCGGGCAGCCACCATCAAATACGTACTTAATTTCTTCCGAATTACGATGTTCCTTGCGCCAATCCTCAGCAAGTTCCATACAGCAGCGCCCTGCCATTCCATAGGGACTGCTCCAAACCCCAGAAACATCAAACAGGGAGTTTACGGTGTTGAAAGCGGCATCCCGCACATAGAAGATAAACCCTAACTTTACTCTGCTTTTTATTATCTCGGCGGCATCATGGCAGAATCTCTTTCTAATTTGATTTCGGTCCTTCCACTTAGCAAAGGGGCCCTGGGAAGGCGCAAACTCCTTCATATGGAAATACGGAACGCGATAGGAAGCCAAAAATAACTTCCAATCAACTTCGAATCCATCCCACTGCTCGACGGTGGAGGTCCAGCCACAAACCGCCGTGAATAAGTTTTTCCTTACACCCTCATCGAAATATCCAGTAAGCATATTGCGAAAACGCTTTTCTTTGAAAACCGCAACCCTAAAACTGAGCGCCCCAAATGCTCCAGAACGCTTATACCCCACCTGTCCTTTCGCCCCATTGACGCCGCCGGACTTAAGCGTTCTACTATTTCGACCCTTCGGAGTTAGAGGTGAACGAGAGTCAAAGGTACCATGTTTTAGCATACTTGTCTCCAAGGGATACTTGCCGCCAAGATTGCCGACGATTGAGAATCACATAGTATAGTGACATGCTTAAGGAAAGCTCCCAAGGAATTCGGCTATGACAGCGGATTGTGGATCCCTTTGCAACGTGGAAACGATTCTTGATATTTCAGCGAGTCTGCCGGTCGCGCGGAAACTCGCGTACTACAATTGCTAATCACTGGCCATCGGCCAAGCCAGACCGAGAACGGGAAACGCCCGTCCTTGGAGAGCAACCTTTTGTTTCGCGGAGTGAACGGATTCACGGACTCGAAGCTCGTGGACAGGACTGGTTGCTTGCAAGAATTGGTCGTGCCTCAGTTCTGGTCGCGCGCTGGCGAGAAAATCGATATTCCGCCCAAATTTGCCGCAGCAGCCGCGGCGGCGACCAAGGGGGCCAATTGTGTCGGTTGTTCTCATCCACACTTCGGCAAAGCGCCCGGTAATCTGGCGGATTCAGCCTAGAGAGCCACCTCCTAAATATATAGCTATAGATAGCCGTATGGAATGCTATAATTGGTCCGGAGGATCGAAAAATGGCCTTGAGCATAAAGAATAGAGAGACCGAGCTTCTTGCGCGACAAGTCGCTAAGGAAACAGGAGAGTCTCTTACCGGGGCAATTGAGAGTGCATTGAGAGAACGGCTGCAACGGCTGAAACGGAAACACGATGGACCCACCTTGGCCGAGAAGCTGGATGACATATTGCGGCGCGTCGACAATCTTCCAACGCTGGATACCCGGCTGGAGAATGAGATTTTGGGATATGACGATCAGGGGGTACCGCGCTAATGGTTATCGACACCTCGGCATTGCTGGCCATTTTTTTGGCGGAGCCGGAGAGAAAGCAGTTTTTGGCTCTGATAACGCAAGCCGAAACACGGTGCATCTCGGCAGTCAATGTTCTCGAAACAGGCATTGTCCTGGAAGCTCGGCGTGGCGAATCCGCGGGCCGCGAGTTTGATCTTTTCTTGCATCACGCACAACTCGAGGTTGTCCCAACAGATTCCGAACAAGTGGAAATTGCGCGGGTGGCATGGCGCAAATATGGTAAAGGCCGGCATCCAGCGGGTTTGAATTTCGGAGACTGCTTTGCGTATGCTTTGGCAAAGGCGATGAGCGAACCGATTTTGTTCAAGGGCGAGGACTTCAGTCACACAGATATCGAATGCGTTCTGGAAGAGTAGTCGACTTTCAACATTCCCACCAAGGACAACCAAGCACCAACCTCTCTCAGATGATGACTGAGTGCCAGCCCTGCTGGACTCTTGTTTGCAATCGGTGCCGCGTCGCCGAAGGCAATTCGGGGATGTTCTCTCGGGGTAACGCGCGTCTGCATTGTGGATCGCCGGCCACGATGCAGGATGGCAGTAGGCTGCGAATCGGGCCTTGCCGTGGCCGCTAGTCAGCAGAATGACTCCATATCGCCAACTCCCGTTAGCCGCTCTCCAAGCGGTTTCGCAGAAACGGATTCGGAGGTGCATCTTGCTGAATACAGTCCCGTGCGGACCACGAGCGGTTCTGCCTTTGTTAAAAGCGATGTATCAACTTAGAAAGCCCGTATTTCTCTGGGGGAAACCTGGAATCGGCAAGAGCGATGTGGTTCGCGAGTTTGCTGCCCAGAATAATATGCAGACTGATTGACTTGAGACTCACGACCCTTGAGTCGGTCGACCTTCGCGGTCTGCCATGGATAGATGCGGAGAGTAAACAGACGCCTTGGATGAGACCGGAGTTCTCGAGCGCCCGGGAAACGGTCGAGCAGAATGCATGGGCAATCTCGTCGTGGGTAGGGGCCCGTCGACCGCCGGTGTATGGTCCCATCCCGAATTCACCTGCGGCATGAGAAGTGACGAAAGCAGATGCTTCTCGCACAACTCTCTTGTCTACTCTCCCAACACCAACGACCAATCCGGTTGGCACCTCGGTGATGCGAGGCTCGTTATCTACCATGGTCTCAGGCTATTTTCGCCGTAGCCGCCGCACCGCTATGTCGCAGGGTGTTAAACGTGGCAATCCCGGCGCAGAGCAGAGGCGCTGCCTCGAAAGATAACACCAGAGGCACGGAAACGAAACAATTGGACAATGGTATCGGGGATACCAAACAAACGATGGAGTCTTACTTTCTCAAGCCATTTTCAGCTTCGTTTGAGTAGTCGATAGCGGCAAGGTCCTGATAAACGCGCTACTGGTCACGATATCGAGGACGGAATAATGCTTTCGCCACGGCAATGGGAGGCCGCATTTCCATGGCGAAAAACAAACACAGACGAACCGCTAAGACTGTCCTGAAGCTGCCGGATCTTGAACAATCGAAATCTACAGTTATGAACAGCCTGACGTCGGCGAGTTCAAAGCGCTCCTACGATCATGCGATTCGCGAATTCATCGGGAGACGGTTTTACGCCCAAGGTGATCTGGGCACTTGTGAAGGCAAACGCGAAAAGCTGTGGCTTGGCAACGATCGCACCGCACGACTTGCGCCGGACCTGTGCACGACTATGCCATCAGGTGGCAGGAGAGCTGGAACAAATTCGGTTCCTGCTGGGCCATGTCTCAGTGCAGACGACAGAGCGATACCTCGGGTGCAAGCAGCGGTTTCGCGATGCAGTCAATGATCACATTGGTCTGGAGACAGATGCGCCGTCATGATCGCCGCTGCCGAGAATTGTAACTGCTAGCCGACTTCCCGGTACTAAGCTCCTCGATGAGTGGATTGGCGATTTACCACTCATCGCGGAGGTCGTAGCAAGCCAATTGGCAAAGATCACTTGCCCAACGGGCCGGCAATACATCGAGAACAGGTTCCAACGGCAATCCGCATCCCCCGGCCCCTGATGCCAGGGCCTCCGCCGTGACGGCTCGCGCCCTGCGCAGGTTGCGGTGGCACGCTAGTCGTCAGGTTAATGAATAATTGCTCAAGGAAGCCTATTTGTTAAACCATGCACCCAGCTGCGATACGCGGCGCATGGGGAAGCATAAATTAGCGCAGGTGTCAGGGATCAGAGATCAGGAAACACAAATCGGGAACTCCAAAATCCACACTTGACATCGACGGATAATTCACTACCATATGGTTGTGGATAAATTAGATACAACATTTGCGGCTCTGTCTGATCCAACCCGCCGGGCGATGATCGAACGACTCTCCCACGGGCCTGCCTCTGTGCATGGATTGACGGAACCATTTGCACTCTCGCAGCAGATGATTTCAAAACATATTGCCTACCTGGTGCGGGCGCGGATTGTGCTCAAGACGAAGCGCGGAAGAGAGAGCGTGTGCACGCTTAGGCCAGAGGCGATAAAGACAGTCAGCGACTGGGCGATTAGCTATCGCCGATTCTGGGAAGAGAGTTTCGATAAGTTGGATTTGGTTGTGAATCAAATGAAAAGAGCGGAGGTCAGAGATGACAAAAAACACGGTTAACGAGACAGAGCGGATGGTTGTCACTAGAGTTTTTGATGCCCCACGCGCATTGGTTTGGGAGGCGTGGACAAACCCGAAATATGTGATGCAGTGGTGGGGGCCGAAGGGTTTTACTGCGCCTTCTTGCGAGATGGATTTTCGCGTAGGAGGAAAATTTCTCTGCTGCATGAGAACGCCGGATGGGCAGGAGTTCTGGAATGCTGGGGAATACCACGAGATTGTTCTGCACGAGAAGATCGTTTCCTCCATGTACTTTTCCGACTCGAAGGGAAACAAGGTTGAGCCTGCGCACTATGGAATAGAACATGAGGCCATAGACGGTGCGCACGACGTGGTTATTTTTGAGGATATTGGAAACGGCCAGACGAAACTCACATTCATTGGAAATGAAACCATGGAGAACGCAAAAAACAGCGGGCAATTCGAGGGCTGGAATCAGATACTCGATAAAGTTGCCGCAGTTGTGGCGGGGCTAGCGCAGGCGAAATAAGAGGTTGAAGTTTTGATGATCGTCGTGCGCGAGATACAACTAAGGCTGGCGGCGGAGGCTCGTTAGAACGGGCTTCGCGCCGCTTGGCCGAATAGCTGCATTTCCGGCTAAGTGACCTTTGGCTCTACTGTTGCCTTCAGGCCAATGCGCTCAGCGACCAATGTTCACCGAACTCAACATTAGTCCTGTGAAACGCGCTTGTATTGACTGATCTGGGCAACTTCCGCGGGGTCGGCAATACGGAAGTAATCCTTCAGCGCTTCGACTCGCGGCCCAATATGTATTAGTGTAAAATCGGGTCTCGCCCAAGCCCGGGAGTCGACTCCATGAAAGCAATTCGCATGCATACGCAAGGCGGCCCTGAATTGCTGGCCTACGAAGACGCACCCAAACCGGCTCTCCAGCCCGGAGATGCACTCGTCCGCGTCATCGCTACGTCGATAACGAAGACAGAATTAACGTGGGACGAAACCTATAGAGATTGCGATGGCCGGCCGCGGATTCCGACCATTCCGGGACACGAATTCGCGGGGATTGTAGACGCCTTGGCCCCCGAGGCTGCCGGCGTGGGCGTGGGCGATGCTGTGTATGCACTTGCGTCGTTTTGCCGCAATGGCAGCGCCGCCGAATTCATCGCGATCCGCGCAACGGACCTCGCGCCCAAGCCGCATTCGCTGAACTTCGAGCAGGCAGCCGCGGTTCCGCTTGCAGGCCTTACCGCGTGGCAAGCCCTTTTTGATCATGCGCAAATTGAAAAAGGAGAGCGGGTCCTGATCCACGGCGCGGCGGGCGGCGTGGGGACGTACGCGGTCCAGCTTGCGAACTGGAAGGGTGCGGAGGTCATCGCCACGGCTTCAGCCAAGGACCACAATTTCCTCCGCGAGCTCGGCGCCTCGAAGGTAATTGATTACACCCACGAGCGTTTCGAGGAAAAAGTGCAAGATGTGGATGTGGTGCTCGACACCATCGGCGGGGAAACGCAGCAGCGGTCCTGGGGCGTCTTGCGCCGCGGCGGCATTCTTATCAGCACTGTGGGCCCGGTGGCGGCCGAGAAAGCGGCCTCGCTCGGCGTGCGAGGAGCATTCTTCATCGTTGAGCCGAACCGCACACAACTCATCGAGATGGGTCACCTGATCGACAAAGGTACCCTTCGCGTCGTCGTCGGAGCTGTGCTTCCGCTTGCGAGAGCGCGAGAAGCTTTTGAGCAAGGGTTAGCTGGCCACGGGCGCGGGAAAATTGTGTTGCAAGTGGCTGCCGCCGAGTCCGCGAAAGCATAGTCCACTCGAACCCAGTCCAAAACATAGCAAGGGCAAATCAAAGGCTCAGAATCGCAGACTCCCATCTTAATCACACGGCTCGGAACGAGAAACTAAGATGACGGTAGGTGCTCTGGGCGAGTGGACGGCAATCCGGAAGTTATCGAGACGTTCTGGGAAGTCGCGAGCACACTCGGTTGGCGTCACTATGGGCCCTTGCAGTACGTGTAGCAACCCACGATCCGGTTTGGCACAGTTCCGTAATTGCAGTTACCTCTGAACCCCTCGGTGAGACAACTGGATTGGCACGGTTCTCTCCCGGGTCCTTTCTTACCGACGAACTCAATCCCGATCCTCGCGATAAGTCCCTGTTGGTCAATCAGAAGCTCGACTGGATCGAGACATGCGGAGCATAGCCAAGGCTCAAGACGCACCGGTCGATAAGTCGGGGCGAGCATTGACGCTCGTACCTGCCGTACCTTCTGAGATCAGACTGAGCGGTCTCCCACTGCCGGAAGATCCTTCACGATTGCCCCCGAATATCTGAGTCGAGGGGGCTTCGTTGCTCGAGTTCCTTTTCAAAATCTTCTGGCGGGCGATAGCCGAGTGCTGAATGTAAACGGCGCTGATTGTAGTATTGCTCAATAAACGCTTCCACATTCACAAAAAGGCCCTCCAGGTCCCGATAGTCGTTCGCATAGATTTCTTCCCGCTTGAGCGTCTTGAGAAAACTCTCGCAACGGGCATTGTCGTATGGCTTCCCCGGTCGGCTCACGCTTGGAATCATCTTGTTTTGTTGCAAAATCTTTGCGTAATCTCCGGAAGTGTACTGCAGGCCACGATCCGAGTGATGTACCAGATCTGGCGGCGGCTGTCGTTTGGTAATTGCTTGCTCCAGCGCCGCGATCGGCAACCGGCTCGCGAGCGTACGGTCCAGTGCCCATCCGACCACCTTCCGTGAGAATGCATCGAGGATCACCGCGAGGTATACGAACTCGCGCTGGAGGCGGATATAGGTGATATCCGCCACCCAGAGCTGATTGGTTCCCGTCAGCGTCATGCGGCTGGCGAGATTGAAGTAGACCTCTACATCGCCCGAGCAATCTGTACCGAACAAGGCGCGCCAATCTACCATAAGTAGGTTATCTTCCGCCATGATACGCAACACGCGCTTGTGATTAACGAGCATCCCGCGCTCACGCAACTCGGCTGTGATCCGCCGATAACCGTATCGCCGTCGATGCTCCATGGCGATCTCCTGAATCGCGGACCGCACTTCCATTTCTTCGTCTCTCGCTGCCCGGCCTTTTAGGTAACGATAGAAACCCGCTCGGCTGACCTGGGATAATTGACATATTCGCTCGGTGTTTGAGCTGCCTTGCAACGGCATCATTTCCTGAATCTGGACGTAGATGCCTTCTCGCCATTGATACTGCTCTACCGGCGTCGAGCCTCGACTTTTTGCAAGGCACCTTTGAAAAAATCCAACTCCAGTGTTTTTTCTGCGAGCAATCGCTTCACCCGATTGAGCTCCACACGGAGCGTGGATTCGCGTGGATTTCCTTCCAGCGGATCCTCACAGTCAACGGAATCAAATTGATCTCGCCACTTGTATAGTAGCCTTCGATGCAGGCCGAGTTCTCGTGATAGCGCAGATATGTTCTTGCAGGCCCTGAAGCGCTCGACAACCGTTCGCCGGAGTTCCTTCGGATACCGCCCCACTCGTCTTTTTGGCACTTGCAGCTCCTTTCCTGCAAAGTGTGCCTTAAGAAAGTGTCTCAATCTAGGGGTTCACTCCAGGCTCAGGTGAACTAATGGATCGCTCGGCTAAGTATTTGAAAAGTTTGGTCGGGGCGTCCGGATTTGAACCGGAGACCTCCTGCGCCCAAGGCAGGCGCGCTACCAGGCTGCGCTACGCCCCGACATGAAGTGCGTATTGATTATACGGCACTTGCCAACGCGGATGCTGCTCAAACAGGCCAATTTGGCCTTCAACTGTGCCAAAACTGTGCCAGAATGATTTCATTGAACGATCACTGTGCCAGAATCCAGACGGGGATTCATCGGCATTTCGTTCGCTTGGCGGTTGATCTTTTCCAGAGCTTCTCTCTTCATCTGCAACTTCATTTGAGAATACCGCTTGAAGACTAGAGAATCACCCTGGCGAAGCAACTGAGTCACCCACTCGTCGGCTACGCCGCCCGCGCTTAGGCGAGTGGCATAGGTGGATCGCAGATCGTAAATCCGAAAGTAGGGGACCTTGGCCCGCCGAAGCGTTTTGGTCCAAACCGTTCTCAATGCCACTTGATGTCCGGTTTTATTTCGCTCACTCGGGAAAAGGAATGGTCCCGGTCCCGCAATTGTCAGTCGATCTGAAGGCTTCAACCGCAAGCGGCGTGAGAGGCACTTCCGCGATTCCGTTCGGAGTCTTGGAGTCAGGAATCCAAACGACAGCATTTGCAAGGTCCACGTGCTCCTTCTTCACCGTCATGAGTTCCTTGTAGACTCGCAGACCTGTCTCCGTGATGATCCGAACGATGTTCCTCAAGTGAGGCTGTGCGTGTTGTTCGATGCGCTTCTGCTCCGACCAACTGACATAGTGCGGTCGGAAGAGACCCTTCACGCGCACGGGAAATTCAACTCCCGCGCACGGATTCGCTGGCAAGAGCTTCTTCCGCACGGCGACGTTGAGCATTCGCCGCAGGACCCGAAACTCTTGATGTACAGTCGCGGGTTGAAGCAAGTTTCTTTCCCTGACGCCAAGTGAAGCCTTGATTCGGACTCGCTGGCGAAGGCGATCACGAAGGTAAAGTTCCACGTGGTCAGCAGTAACATCCACCAATCTGCTCGATGCAAACATAGAATTGAGGTGTTTTGCTGCCCGTTCGTTTATCTTGTGGGTCTTCTCCGCACGCATGGGTGGTTTCGAGTAGTTCTCCAAGAAGAAATCAGCCCATTGTCCGAAGTTCAAGGATTCTCCTTTCTTCACGACATCGAGGACGTTATTGTCTCTGGCCTGAAGCCTCTCCCTGAGTCTTTTCTGGGCTTCATTCCAGTCCTCGGTCTGCGTGGACTCTCGCCTGCGAATGCCATTGCGGTCGCGGTAGCGAATCCACCACACTCGACTTTCCTTCCTACGGAAAACAACTCCATCGTGTACACGTGATCTAGTCATTCCCCATCTCCTGTTTGAACAACGCGCGGAACGAGGCCAATTCCGATTTCAAGAATCGGATGTTGCGGCCCATCACGCGGAGATGAGGAATCTGCTTTCGCTCCACCCAAAGATACACAGTCTGCTGGCTCACGCCAAGAAATTTGGCTGCCTCTCGGACTGTCAGCGGGAATTCATCTTCGGGTGTCGCGGCTCTTGGTTCGGGCAATTCTATTGTGGTGTGGTTCATGGCATTTCCCTTGAGTTATGGCTCATGTCGGATACTCCGGACTTTTGTGGGGTTATACGTCCCTGCAAATCGGCCTGCGCTTTTGCGATGGTGTGGCGGGCATAGTATTCGGGGTCATGCTTCTCATCGGCCCGGTAGTCCGCGATGCGGCAGATGATTTCTTCGGGATCGTCGCCTCTCGCGAGGGCGCGTTTCGCATAGGCCCAATCGTGCTCGGATTGCGTTAGCGTTTCTCGCCTGCCGCCGAAACGTGGCTGGACTTGCTCAGGGTTTCGCTCGCCCTTGGCTGGACCCGATGCGATTTTGAAGTCTCGCAGGTTGTATGTCTTGTCAGAATGCTTTGTCACCCGGACCACGAATTCCTCGCCATACTTCCTATTGCTGAATTCAGGGAGCCGGAGGACGCGGGCCGCGTCGGTCGCGGCAATATCCGCGCCGAACTCGTGTGCCATTCGTTGCTGTAGGTCTTCCGCCTCTTGTGGCGTGACGCCTTCGACTTTCCATACGACTTGGTGTTTGCCTAGCGAGGTGTCCAAAACGAAGTTCGGCTTCGGAACTTCATCTGAATTTTGAATCGTTTTGAGCGCCTCTGGGCCTCGGTAGTCCAAGTCGAGATAGACGTGCCTGATTTCGTGAAGATCGCGTTTCGTCCGGCTGTATGCACCCTCTTTCAGGGTGTTCATGCCGATGTAGATGTCGAATCCCGCTTGGTTTCTATCCGTGAGCCATTCTTGAAAGTCCCGGCCCGCTATCTTTTCCGCCGATGCAATGCGCTGGACGGCTTCGCCAGTAGAGCGGTTCCGAAGCAGGACGGCAACGCGGTCGGACGGTTTGAAATTCTCAAGGATGTATTCGGACGCTGAAAGAGAGTCCCGCATGGAGTTTCCTTGAAGAACAAAAACGAAGTTAAAGCCGAGTTGTGAAAACCGGAGAGAGGTCGTACCTGTCGGCTTCAGAGTTGTAGCCGCGAATTTCGATAACCTCAGAAACAAATCGCTTCCCTGGCCGGCGCTCCAGTTGAACGAGGATGTTCAACGAATCAGCGATGTTGCTCTTGATGGCGCGATAGGGTAACTCGATTCCACTCTGGAGAACGCAACTTGTGAATCGAGCAAGGGCTTGCGCGGCGGAACTGGCGTGGACCGTTGAAAGCGTTCCCGAATGGCCGGTGTTGAGTAGCTGCAAAAGATCGAATGCTTCGCCGCCGCGAATCTCACCCAGGATAATTCGGTCGGGCCGATGACGGAGTGACGCCTTCAAGAGGTCTCGGATCGTAACGGCGGGAAGGTCTGACTGTGCCTGGCGCGCCTCGAAGCGCACGATGTTGGGTTTCTCCAACTGAATTTCGGATGTATCTTCAATCAGAAGAACCCTGTCGTCTTCTGGAATGAACCTGCCCAGCGCATTGAGGAGTGTCGTCTTGCCGGTTCCCGTTCCGCCGCTGATGAGGATGTTCTGACGGTGCTGCACATAGATTTGCAACCTGGCTGCAAGCTCGGAATCCAGAGTCCCAATTCGCACGAGGTCTGCGACGGTGAAGTGACGGCTGTTGAATTTGCGAATCGTCAGGGTGACACCGTGAATGCTGCACGGCGGAATCACGGCGGCAACACGGCTGCCGTCTGGTAGCCGGGAATCGAGGATTGGCTTTGCTTCCGAAACGTCGTCACCGAGACGGCGGGCAATGTTTTTGACGGCAACCATCAAAGACTTTTCGCTCATCGTGAGGCCGGGAACCCGTTCAAGCACACCTGCCCGCTCGATGAAGACACGGCTCGATCCGTTGACCATGATTTCGCTGACGGAATCGTCGCGAATCAGGTGTTCGATGGGCCGCAAGAACGGGAGAATAGTTTCAAAGCCGAGCGTCACACTTCACCGTCCGTAATCTGACGAAAATAGGATTTGTTGACATCGTTGTAGTAAGGCTTGAGATAGCAGAACATCGGCGGCATGGGGTTAAGGCCGTCGTAAGCAATGGTGATGGACTGCGCGTTCCTGAGTTCGGTAAACGTCTTCATGTCAAAGCGAAAGTCGGTCTGCGTGTTGTAGCTCTTTGAGGCCGTCACATTGGCGCGGTGGGCGATTGCCTTGCCGGTGAGCAAACTGACCCTCGCGTCGTGGCCGCTTTCGGAGATGTTGTAGCTGACTTTCAGTTTATCTTCCCGCCCGCAGAGTTCGCTTGCAGTGCGCGCTGAGAAATCGTCCGAAAGAGCGAGGAAAATCTTCGTGCGGAAGGTCTGCAAGAGCGTGCGCCACGTCTCGCCTGGCAAGACGGACTTGAGGGAACTGATGCTCTGCGTGGCCACAATCGGGATGCACTTGGGCTGGCGCGAGAGGCTGAAAAACTTCTCGTCGCCGGTGGGTTCGTTCTCGCCGACAGTAGCGAAGTTTTGGTACTCATCGCAGACGAAGAAAACCTCGCGAAAATGCTGCTTCGGATTCTTCGCCATTTCGGGCACGCGATTGAGCACGGCTCGCTGAAAATCGAGCTTCATCATGACCCCGATAGCGCGAGCCAGTCCTGGGTTCATTCCGATGGGAAAATTCAGAGCGCAGACTTTGCCGTTTTCGATAAGCCATCGAAAGGACGGAAACGGCTTGCCGAATTTGCCGTCGGCGTTGGCAACCGGGTCGTAGCATTTCGCCGGAGGGCAGAACGTGCGTTTAACCCTCGGATTGTCGTCGAAGAGTGACAGGAAAACCGAGATGCCCTCGACAATCGAAGTTCGCAGTTTCGGCTCGATCCTGCGCCAGTCGTCGTAGAACCATCGTTTCACGGCTTCGAGTTGTTCCCGTTTGAACGAATCAGGATCTTCCGGCGAAGACTCGGTAAGAGCCTCGAATTCAATGCCTTTGTTGTGGAGGAAAACGCGGAGGTGTTCCGAATCCTCTGCACGGTACATTCCCGAATCTGCAATTCCGAGGCTGAATTTGAAGGGAGAAAGATCGCTTACATAGGTCAGGTAAGACTCGGATGAAATGAGAATGTAACGGCATCCGCCGAAATTGACGCGGAGACCCTCGTATTCTTGGTCTTCTTTAATCCTCGCGATGCGGAGAGATTTAGTGGGATCGAAAATCAATCCGTCGTCCTCGACGGCTTGGTTCATGATTTCAGCGAACAACCGTTTGATTCGAGGAATGCTGTTTTCCCCCTGACCTTCGAGATCAAGGTCGCGAGTCGGGCGATACGGGCGATGCGTTCAAAGTTCGAAGAGGAGGGCGCCTTTCAGGATGAATTTGGTCTTGATATGGTGACTGCGCCAGGCGATAGAGAAAACGTTCCAGGCCATACTTGGTTAGAACCAGGCCAAAGTCCTCGCGTCTTTTTTGGGCGAGATTGAACAGCCGCTGACGGACCGAAGCGGAAAGATTTCTGGGTTTCTCCCGGCTCACGAAAGCGACTCCAGATATGGGCGCATTACATTTGCTACGCGACATGCTTTAGCTGCTCGCCAGATTTCATCTGAAGTCGCCTGCCGCTTCCGCCTGCATTCGCGAAGGGCTTCAAGCGCAACGTCGAGCCCGATCTTATTTCGATACCTGAAGCAATCTGCCACTGTCTTTGCCGGGGAGAAGATTCGGACGCTGACTCCTTCGATGCGGTGTTCCTGAACTCCATAGTCGAGCGTTTTTGGTGAGAAACGGACAATGCGTAGCGGAGGGTTATCGGTCTTCGGCAGTCGCGCTTTTTCAGCGATTGCAAGCCAGACTTCGAAGGGCGACTGGGTTGTGAGGTCGTGAAATCGAAGTGCGGATAGGAGGCAAACCACGCCATGAGGAACACGCTTGGAGGCTTGTGCAAGACTGTGATGCTCGGTCGGGCGCGCGTCGCGAGCGACATATAGTCCACGGCCCACGTGCATAATCGCCCCTTCGTCAACGGCCATGCGGAGATATATTCGAGGAATGTCGTGTTCCTGGAGGTCTCGCGGACGCAGTATTCCTGCTTTCTTGATGAGTCTTATCACGTCGGCGATGCGGTCATCGGGCATGGGTATTTTACGAAACGTCGGTAATTATATACAACTACCGACATATTGTAAAGAACGGCAGCGCCCTTTAAGTGGGCGCGGGGGAGAGACATGCCTCAGAAGCATTGTCGTGTGACGCTCAGCCACAGCTCTCTAAGTCGTCTGATTTCTTTTTTGGTTTTGTTGTTGGGCGAGGAACAGGTGCCCCAGTGTGCTAAAAACGTGCCAGAATGCACCCCGGTGTGAGGAGCGCCGCTGCTCTCGGCAAGGATATTCGCTATGCAATATGATTGGGGGGAAGCGAGTTTAAGCAGATGGCCTCTGAGACCAACGAAGCTGTCCTCCGAAAGACACAGCTATTCGCAAGACTGACTGAAGGGGAGATGTGCGTGTTGTGCGCACGCGTGAGCAAGAGGCATTTCGGTCGCGGCGAGACGCTGTTTAGCGAAGGCGACCAATGCCATGGCCTGTTTGTGGTAGCCGTAGGCAGAATTCGGATTTTCAAATTGTCTCCCTCAGGTCGCGAACAGGTGTTAGCAGTCGAAGGACCGGGCAGCTCTTTTGCCGAGCTTCCGGTTTTCGATGGAGGAGTGTATCCGGCCTCGGCATCCGCCCTAGAAGATGCCGAAGTGCTCTTCATCTCACGCAAGGATTTCCAAAACTACTGTCGCGAGCATCCTGAGGTAGCCCTTAAAGTTCTTGCGGTTGTTGGCTCTCGGCTGCGGCGTCTGGTCGGGATCATCGAAGATCTGTCCTTCACAACTGTGAGACAGCGTTTGATTTCGCTCTTGCTGCGATTAGCCCAAGGAAGCGGGACCATTACAAAACAAGGCGTCCGAGTCGAATTGACAACCACCCACCAAGACCTGGCGGCGGAATTGGGAACGGTGCGGGAACTCGTGTCTCGAAATCTGAGCCGACTCCAAGCTGAAGGACTTCTGGAAGTAGACGGCCGCACGATCATCGTTAAAGACCTGGCCGGGCTCAAGCGGGAACAAATCACGTCGGAGTAGTCCTAAGTGACTTTAGTCACTGGCAACAATTCCTTTGGAATCGACAATGTTGAACGTGATGGAGGTCATCATGGATTTCAACAGCGAAACTAAAATGAAAGACATCGCGCTTGCCAATCCGACAGCTAGGCAAGTCTTGGAGGACGTCGGGCTGGATTACTGTTGCGGTGGTGGCAAATCGCTTCACGAGGCGTGCCTTCATGCGAATGTTTCGCCCGAGGAAGTATTGAGCCGTTTGCGAGAGAACGCCAAAGAGACCAGACCTGACGACTTGAACTGGATGGCCGCGCCTCTGTGCGAACTGACACAGCATATCCGCGAGAAGCACCATCGGTACGTTCGTGAGGCAATTCCTCGCACACGAGCCTTGTTAGATAAAGTTGCCACAAAGCACGGCCAGAATCATGCGGAACTAGTGGATATCGGCAAGCTGTTCGCGGAGGTTGGCCGAGAGATGATCATGCATATGCAGAAGGAAGAGCAAATTCTCTTTCCGTACATCGACGCCCTGGAGCGGGCGGTGAATGCACGTGGTTCGGTTGAACCGCCCTTCTTTCAGACTGTAAGGAATCCCATCCACGCCATGATTCAGGAGCATGATGCTGCGGGAGATTTAGTCAGGCAAATTCGTGTTTTGAGTTCAGAGTACACCCCTCCCGGAGATGCTTGCACGAGCTTCAAAGCACTGTACGAAGCTCTCAGAGAGTTCGAAGCAGACCTTCACCAGCATGTACATCTCGAAAACAATATCCTTTTCCCCCGCGCGGTGGAGTTGGAAGCGGCTGGCACATGAAGAAACTAGCGGATTAGACTCAACGGCAGTTCTTGGAGGGGTGTATGGTCGAGTTCGATGCCGAGCACAAAGCCGTTCATTATCCGCCTGATCGTCGCTTTCGTATTTGGATTCGACCGTCCATCTTGATCGGCGTCGGCATCGCGATCCTCTCCGTAATCGTGGCCGCTTGGATCGAGTTCGCAGTAGCCGGAATGCCCCGTGTTCCGGCTGTTCCGCAGATATATCCAAACAACTTCGCGGGGCCACACGGTTTTCCGGTGTGGGTACGCTACTGCCACTTCTTCAATTTTCTTTTTGTGATGATGCTGATTCGCAGCGGGCTTTCGATCCTGGTGGACCACCCTCGCCTCTATTTCAATGACGGCTGCACACCGGGGAGCGAATGGATCCGGTTTACTCCATTGAAAGTTCCACGCGATCGCATTTGGACCGCGAAAGATGATGCCCGCTACATTTCGCCTCTCGTGGGCACGCCGGGCTACCGGCACACCATTGGCATTGCACGGGTGTGGCACTTCATCGATGTGCACGGCTTCATAATTACGGGCATCGTTTTCATCACCATGCTGTTCGACACCGAGCAGTGGCGGCGCATTATGCCAACTTCGCCGCTCGTGCTTCTTCAAGCGTGGAACACGTTCGTGCATTACGCGACGTTTCACTTGCCGCCGGAGCCAAACGGATTTTATGGCTATAACGCATTGCAGCAGATCGCCTATTTCACGGTGGTGTTCGTGTTCGGTCCGCTTGCAATTGCTACCGGCATAGCGATGTCTCCGGCGGTGGTCAACCGGTTTCCCTGGTACGCGCGCATATTCGGGGGGCGGCAATCCGCACGTTCTATCCACTTCCTGACCATGTTCAGCTTCCTTGCGTTTTTAGTGGTACACGTGACTCTGATCGTGATGACGGGATTCGCGCGCAATATGAACCACATCGTGATGGGTACGGACGATCTGAAGCCCATCGGAATGTATCTCGGGTTCGTAGGGATCGGCGTGGTTGTGCTCTCCTGGATCGTGGCGCACTACATTTCTTGGAATCATCCGCGCGGCTTACAGCATGCCCTCAAGGCAGTCACATATCCAATGCAGCTTCTTACGCTGAATCGGCTCCTGCCACAGCAGAAGTATACGGAGAAGGAAATCTCACCGTACTTCTGGCCCAACGGAAAGATGCCGATCCGCAATGACTGGAAGCACCTGGCAGAGGGCGGATTTGACGGTTTCCGGCTGAAGGTGGGTGGGCTGGTCAAGAACCCGGTGGAGCTTTCTCTCGCCGATATCGAGCGCTTGGGCGAGGTCGAACACATCACGATGCATCATTGCATCCAGGGATGGAGTGGCATCGCCAAGTGGGGTGGGATTCCCATGCAGAAGCTTATCGACCTGGTCCAGCCAACACCGGAAGCGAAAGTTGTCGCCTTTTTCTCCTTTGGCGACGCTCTTTATGGCGGACCCTATTACGACACACAGAGCATGGAGAACTTGCAAAAGCCGCAATGTCTGCTGGCCTCGCGCATGAACGGGGAGCGCCTTCCGGAGGTGTATGGAGCACCGCTGCGGCTGCGAGTAGAAAACCAGCTTGGCTACAAGATGGTCAAATGGATCGAGCGGATCGAATTCATTGAATCCGAAAAATCGCTTGGCAAGGGAGAGGGCGGCAAAAACGAAGATGATGAGTATTTCGACCTGCTGCCCAATATTTGATGCGGAATCGCGGTTCTTTCGCGCAGGATGATGGCAGCGCCGACCATATTTTTTCGTTCTTCCGAAAGCTCCGGCTCGATTGGTTGTTGCGCCACTTTCCGCAGCGGCTGGTGCGCTCCGTCTACGTGTTCGTGAATGGTTTCATCACGATCGGGGTGCTTGCGCTACTGGCGCTTTTGAGCCGGAATCCCTTTGTCTTTCCGTCGCTCGGCC